>NZ_JBHSGR010000011.1:18346-149054 GCF_042654585.1 Geodermatophilus arenarius | reverse complement strand
CGGGCCGGCGCGCTCGGCACCGGCCTGGTCGTCCTCGGCACCGCGCTGGCCGCCGTCGCGGCCACCGCGGTCGGCGCGGCGTCGGGCCTGGGTGGCCCGGAGGTCGCGGTCCTCGGCCTGGCCCCGCTGGCGCTGGCCGAGCCGCTGGCCGGCCTGGTGTCCGCGCTGCAGCGGCGCGGCGCGCTGGGCGACGCCCGCGCCCGCCTCGGCGCCGTCCTCACCGCCCCGGCACCCGCGGACCCCGCCGATCCGCTGCCCGCGCCCGCGCCGGTGCGCGACCTCGACGGCGCCGAGCTGGTCGCCGGCTGGCCCGGCGGCCCCGACGTGCTGCGCGGCCTCACCGCGCGGGCGGCCGCCGACGGCGGCCGGCTGGTGGCCGACGGCTCGTCCGGCTCCGGCAAGTCGACGTTCCTCGCCGTGCTGCTCGCGGCGCTGCGCCCGCGCGCGGGGCGCTACGCGCTCGGCGGCACCGACACCGCCCGGCTGACCGGCGCGGCCGTCCGCGCGCGCACCGCCTGGCTGCCGCAGGACGCGCACGTCTTCGCCTCGACGATCCGCGCCAACCTGGCCCTGGCCGCCCCGCGCGGCGAGCTGGCCGGCCCCGGCGGCGAGGCGCGGATGACCGCCGCGGCCGCCGCCGCCGTCCTCGGCCCGCTGCTGGCCGCGCTGCCCGACGGGCTGGACACCCCGGTCGGCGCCGGCGGCACCGCGCTGTCCGGCGGCGAGCGGCGGCGGCTGGCCGCCGCCCGCGCCCTGCTCGCCGACCGCGACGTCGTCCTGCTCGACGAGCCGACCGCGCACCTGGACCCGCCGACGGCGGCCGCCCTGGTGCGGGACCTGCGCGACGCGCTGGCCGGCCGGGTCGTCGTCTGCGTCACCCACGACGACGCCGTCGAGCAGCCCGGGGACACCGTGCTCGACCTGGGCGACCGGCTGGCGCTCACCGGCTGAGGACGGGATCCGACAGCGCACGTCCCGGCGCCGCCGGCCCCGCCCGGGGCCCGCCCCGAGCCTGCGGGGGTCCTTCCTCAGGCGGCAGCGGCGCCGGACCAGCGGCGGACGCCGGGCCGGACCCGGCGCACCTCGAAGCCCGGGCTGGCGGGCAGCCGCGGGTCGACGACGAGCGGCACGCCGGCCGGCTCACCGAGCGAGCGCGGACCGGTGCCGTGCCGGCCGAGCTGCGCGCACAGGCGCTCGTACAGCTCCGGCCGGACGGCGATCTCGCGGGGCGGCGCGGTGCCGGGCGCCCAGGCGACGGCGAGCAGGTCCCCGGCGGCGTCGGACGGGCCGGGGTGCGTGCTCGCGGGGAGGGAGACGACGGTGAGGGTCGTGGTGGCCATGACGAGCCTCCAGAGGCGGTTCCCCCGTGCTCCCGTACAACGCCGGGGGGAACGAGGTCATGCCTACCGCCTGGGTCCGACAGTTCCCCGTCAGTACCCAGGAGACGGCCGCGGACACCGCTGACGCAGGACTCCCGCGCGGGGACGGACGGCGACCGCCACACCGGGTCGCGCACCGGCCCTCCTCCGGCACCCCCGGCGGGTCGACACTGGCGGAGCCGTCCACGGGGGACCCGTCCTCGGGAGGGAGAGCACCGTGTCCGAGCACCCCAACCTCGTCCGCAGCCGCGAGGGCTACGAGGCGTTCGCCAAGGGCGACCTGGCCTTCCTGACCGAGCAGTGGCGCGAGGACGTCCGCTGGCACGAGCAGGGCACCACCGAGCTGGCCGGCGACTACGAGGGACCGCAGGCCGTCTTCGGCATGTTCGCCCGGATCATGGAGCTGACCGAGAACAGCTTCCGCGCCGAGCCGCTGCAGATGTGCGCCGACGACGAGTACGGCATCGCCCTGGTCCGGTTCACCGCCCGGCGCGGGACCGCGCACCTGGACACGCTGACCGCCCAGGTGGCCCGCTTCGACGGGGACGGGAAGCTGGCCGAGTTCTGGAACTGCCCCACCGAGCCGGCCGTCCTCGACGCCTTCCTCGGCGAGCAGCGGGCATGACGGATCCGGAGCACCCCAACGTCGTCCGGATCCACGAGGCGTACGCGGCCTTCGGCAAGGGTGACCTCGACCGCCTCCGTGAGCTGTTCGCCGAGGACGTCCGCTGGCACGAGCCCGGGCAGAACCAGCTCAGCGGCGAGTTCACCGGCGCCGACGAGGTCTTCGGGATGTTCGGGCGCCTCGCGGCGATCACCGAGGGGACCTTCCGGGTGGAGGTGCGGGCCGCCTTCGCCGACGACACCGACGGCGTCGGCGTCCTGCGGCTCACGGCCTCCCGCGGTGACCGGGCCCTCGACGTCCTCACGGCCCACGTCTTCCGCTTCGAGGACGGGCGGATCGCCGAGTTCTGGGAGGCGAACACCGACCAGGCCGCGATGGACGCGTTCTACAGCTGAGCCCGCCGACGACGAGGAGGCGACCGTGGCCGGCTCCCCGCACCCCCACGCCACCGTGCTGCTGGAGGCCTACGAGGCCTTCGGCAAGGGCGACCTCGACCGCCTGCCGGAGCTCTGGACCGACGACGTCCGGTGGCACGAGCCCGGAGCGCACCCGCTCGCCGGCGACTACACCGGTCCGCAGGAGGTCGTCGGCCTCTTCGGTCTGGCGTTCGAGGTCACCGAGGGCAGCCTGCGGGTCGAGGTGAGATCCGCCTTCGCCGACGACACCGACGGCGTGGCGGTCGTCCGCATGACCGCCACCCGCGGCGACCGGCACCTCGACGTCCTCGCCGCCCAGGTGCACCGCTTCGAGGACGGGCGGATCGCCGAGGTCTGGGACGCGCACACCGACCAGGCGGCGGTGGACGCGTTCTTCAGCTGACCCCGCCCGCGGGGAGCACCGGCCCCTCGTCCTTGAGCGCGACACCGGAGGCGCCCAGCTCACGGGCGGCCGACAGCAGGGCGGCCACGGTGTCGGCGGCCTGCGCGTAGGACAGCCCGTGCGGCGGGCGGACGTTGGAGACGCAGTTGCGCTCGGAGTCCACCCGCCCCGGCCGCGGGTCCCAGGTGAGGTAGACGCCGAGGGAGTCCGCCGACGACAGTCCCGGCCGCTCGCCGATGAGCACCACGACCGCGCGCACGCCGAGGGCCTCCCCCACCGCGTCGCCCAGCGCCACCCGCGCCTGCGTGGCGACCACCGGCGGCGCGACCGACCAGCCGGGCAGCCGCTCGAGCAGCGCGGCGGCCAGCGCCGGCCCGTGCGCCTGCACCGCCCGCGGGGACAGCCCGTCGGCCAGCACGACCGCGAGGTCGGCGCCGGTCCGCGGCAGCGCCGTCCCGTCCGCGAGCTGCCGGCCGAGGTCGGGGCGCTGCAGGTAGGTGGCGCGGTCGGGCGCGGCCGAGGCGACGGTCAGGACCTCCCCGCCGAGCGCCGCGCGGACCGCGTCGACGTCGAGCGGCGAGTGGACGGCGTCCCGGGCGGCGGCGTGCGCGGCGCGGAACTCCAGCTCGCGGTGCGTGGGCAGCGCGTCCCCGGCCCGCCCGAGCGCCACCCGCGCCCGGGTCGCCGCACGCAGCACCGCCCACGGGTCATCACCGTCCACGCGCGGGAGGCGGTCGCCGGTCACGAGGACGCCGCCGCGAGGAGGGCCCGCGCCGCCGGGGCGTCGGGGGCGAGCTCGCGCACCCGGCCGGCGTCGTCGAGCAGGTCCATCCGGGCCAGCCACGCCTCGAACTCCGGGGCCGGGCGCAGGCCGAGCACCTGCCGGGTGGTGAGGACGTCGGAGAACGACAGCGACTGGTAGTGCAGCATCACGTCGTCCGAGCCCGGGACGGCGATGACGAACGAGCAGCCGGCCGCGCCGAGCAGCAGCACGAGGGAGTCGGTGTCGTCGCCGTCGACCTCGGCGTGGTTCGTGTAGCAGACGTCGACGCCCATCGGCAGGCCGAGCAGCTTGCCGCAGAAGTGGTCCTCCAACCCGGCGCGCAGCACCTGCTTGCCGTCGTAGAGGTACTCCGGGCCGATGAACCCGACGACGGTGTTCACCAGCAGCGGGCGGAAGTGCCGGGCGACGCCGTACGCGCGGGCCTCGAGCGTCTGCTGGTCCACCGGCCGCCCGCCGACGCCGAGGTGCGCGCCGGCCGACAGCGCCGACCCCTGCCCCGTCTCGAAGTAGGTCACGTTCTCCCCGACGGTGCCGCGGCCCAGCGCGAGCGCCCCCGCGCGGGCCTCGGCGAGCAGGTCGAGGGTGACGCCGAAGCCGCGGTTGGCCTCCTGGGTGCCGGCGACCGACTGGAACACCAGGTCCACCGGCGCGCCCTGCTCCAGCGCCCGCAGCGTCGTCGTCACGTGGGCGAGCACGCACGACTGCGTCGGGATGCCGTAGCGGCCGATCACCGCGTCGACCAGCTCCAGCAGCGCCACCGCGCGGGCCGGGGAGTCGGTGGCCGGGTTGATGCCGATGACCGCGTCGCCGGAGCCGTGCAGGAGCCCGTCGACGATCGAGGCGGTGACGCCGACCGGGTCGTCGGTGGGGTGGTTGGGCTGCAACCGGGAGGCGAGCGTGCCGGGCAGCCCGACGGTGCTGCGCAGCCCGGTCACCACCCGCGTCCGCCGGCCGACGGCGACCAGGTCGGCGTTGCGCATGAGCTTCGACGTCGCCGCCACCATCTCCGGGGTGAGGCCCGGCGCGAGCGCGCTGATCGACGCCTCGTCGCCGGCCGCCGCCCAGGCCAGCAGGCGGTCGCGGAACTCGCCCACCGTCAGCGAGGCGACCGGCGCGAACGCCGCGGCGTCGTGGGTGTCGAGCACCAGCCGGGTGACGTCGTCCTCGTCGTAGCCGACCACCTGCTCGTCGAGGAAGGTGGCCAGCGGCAGGTCGGCGAGCACGGTCTGGGCGGCCACCCGCTCGGCGGCCGACCCGGCCGCGCACCCGGCGAGCACGTCCCCGGAGCGCAACGGGGTGGCCTTCGCCAGCAGCTCGACGACGGTGGGGAACTCGTAGGTGGAGCCGCCGAGGGTCGTGCGGCGGACGGTCACGGCGGCTCCCCGGGTCGGCGGCCCGGTCAGCGTGGCCCGGCGCCGCCCGGCGGGTCAACGGGGCGGACGGAACCGGACGCGCCGCTCACGGGATGCCGCGCCAGCGCCCCTTCTCGGCGTTGCCGGCCGGCCGGGACTCGAAGACGTTGCCCTCCGTCGGCTCCGTCCGGTGGTCGTCGGCGAGGGCGAACACGCGCAGCAGCGGGCCGACGAGGGCGTCGTAGACCGCCGGGAACAGCCGGAAGCCGAGGATGACGGCGGGGTTGGCGAAGCCGGACTGGATCAGCCGGCGCGGCCGGTCCAGCCGGGCGACGACCGAGCGGGCGACCCGCTCCGGCGAGTAGACCGGGATCGGCGGGCGGCCCTTGAGGCCGATGTAGCTGCCGGCCTGCGAGTAGATCGGGGTGTTCACCCCGCCCGGCGCCACCGCCGACACGTGGATGCCCGCGACGTCGCGCGTCTCCTGCTGCAGGACGCGGATCAGCCCCAGCTGACCCCACTTGGCGGTGATGTAGCTGCCCATGAGCGGCGTGGTCACCGAGGCGAGCAGCGAGCTCACCACCACCAGGTGCCCGGCGCCCTGGCGGCGGAACTGCGGGAGGACGACGCGGGCCAGGTTGGCCGTGCCGTGCAGGGCGGTGTCGACCACCCGCTCGTACACCGCCTTCGGCACGTCCTCGATCCGCCCGTAGGCGACCACCTGCGCGGCGTGGACGACGACGTCGAGGCGGCCGGAGCGGACCACGGTGCCCTCGACGACGTCGCGCAGCGCGTCCTCGTCGAGCACGTCGGCCGGGCAGACGACGACGTCGGCCGCGCCCTCGGCGCGGACCTCGGCCGCGGTCTCCTCCAGCGCCTCGCGGCCGCGCGCCAGCAGGACCAGCGACGCGCCCCGCCGGGCGAACAGGCGGGCGGTGGCGCGGCCGATGCCGCTCGAGGCACCGGTGATGAGCACGGTCTGGGGCATGCGGGGACGACTCCTCGGCTCGGCGGTCCTCCCCCGCTACCCCGGTCGGTTGCCCGCCATGCGATCGAGCACGCCGAGCAGCCAGCCCGGCCCGCGGACGTCGGTGCCCGCCGGCAGCCGGGCGCGCAGGCCGCGGTCGGCGGTCACCGCGAGCACCGTCCGGCCGGTGCCGGCCAGCGCGGCGGCCTCCGCGGCCAGGGCGTCGTCCCCGCTGCCGGCCGCGCGCACCAGGCGGACGCCGTCGGGGGCCGGGACCTCCCGCGCGGCGCCCTCGACGACGACCACCACCTCGTCGACGTCCACCCCGCCGTCGTCCACCCCGCCGACGTCCACCCCGCCGTCCCGGAGCGCCGCCTCGGCGAGCCGCCGCAGCAGCCGGGTGGTCGCGCCGGCGCGGTCGCGCCACCAGCCGTCGGGGCGGGCGCCGACGACGTTGGCGGCGTCGACGAGCAGGACGGCCACGTGTCCTCCCTGCGGGTGACCTCGTTCGCGCAGGTCCGGAGGCGGGTAACGGCGCGCCAGTTCCCCCAGACGAGGAGGTCCGATGGCGAGCACCGACCGTACCCACCACGACCACGACGCGACGGCGACCACCGAGGGCGCGCACGCCACCCGCGGCGCCGCCCGCGACGCGATCGACGCGCAGCGGGACCGCTTCGGCGGGATCAAGTGGGGCGCGGCCTTCTTCGGCTGGCTCTCGGCGAACGGGCTGGCGGTCGTCCTCGTCGCGCTGCTGGCCGCCGCCGGTGTGGGGCTCAGCCTCGCCGAGGTCGACGGCGTCGAGGACGTCCCGGCCGACCCGACCACCGCCCTCGGCGTCGCCGGCGGGATCGCGCTGCTGGTCGTCCTGTTCCTGGCCTACCTCGCCGGTGGGTACGTGGCCGGGCGGATGGCCCGCTTCGACGGCGCCCGGCAGGGGCTGGCGGTGTGGCTGATCGGGCTGCTCGTCGTCGTGCTGCTGGCCGCGGCCGGGACGGTGCTGGGGGCGCAGTACAACGTGCTCGAGCAGCTGAACCTGCCGCGCATCCCGATCGACGAGGGCACCGCGACCACCGCCGGGATCGTCACGCTGGCGGCGGTCCTGGTCGTCACGCTGGCCGGCGCCCTGCTCGGCGGCAAGCTCGGCACCCGCTACCACCGCAGGGTCGACCGCGCCGGCTTCGGTGTCTGACCGACCGCGGGGCCCCCGTCGACGACCGGGGCCCCGCGGTCGTACCCCGGCCATACGCTGCGCCGCATGTGCCGCAACATCCGCCCCCTGTCGAACTTCGAGCCGCCGGCCACCGAGGACGAGGTCCGGGCCGCGGCGCTGCAGTACGTCCGCAAGATCAGCGGGTCCACGCACCCGTCCCGGGCCAACGCGGAGGCCTTCGAGCGCGCCGTCGAGGAGGTGGCCGCCGCGTCCGCCCGGCTGCTGGAGTCCCTGGTGACGACGGCCCCGCCGAAGGACCGCGAGGTCGAGGCGGCCAGGGCGCGCGCCCGCGCCGCCGTCCGCTACGGGACCTGAGACGCCAGCGGGTCGTGCACGACCCACTTGCTCCCCCGGGCATGGCCTCCGGCGGAGCGGGTAGGGGGCGGTCTCCCGACCCCTTCCCCTCCAGGAGAGTCCCGATGGCCCGCAACACCCTGTCCCGCGCCCTGCACGACCTCGGTCTGTCCGCCTGGTTCGGCGGCACGCTGGCCAACGCCGTGGCCCTCAACGCCGCCGCAGCGGACGCCGGCGGGGACGCCGGCCGGGTCGCCAACACCGGCTGGAACCGGTGGACGCCGGTGAACGCGCTGGCCATCGGCGCGCACCTGGTCGGCAGCGTCGGCCAGCTCATCGGCAACCGCGGCCGGGTGGCCCAGCAGGAGGGCGTGGCCGGCATGTCCGCCGTCAAGACCCTGCTCACCGCCGCCGCGCTGGGCGTCACCGCCTACAGCCGCTCGCTGGGCCAGATCGTCAACAGCCAGGACAACCCGTCGGCGAAGTCCGGCACCAAGCCCACCAAGCGCACCAAGGCCGAGATCGCCCACGCGCAGCAGCAGCTGGACTCGCTGCAGTGGGTCATCCCGGCGCTGACCGGCGCGCTCGTCGCCGTCAGCTCCTACGCGGGTGAGCAGCAGCGGCCCGGCGAGGTCGCGAAGGGCGTCGCCCGCCGCTGACCGCGGCACCGCCCCGCCCGCACCGACCCGGAAGGGGACCCGTGTCCCGGACCGATGCCCGCACGACCACGTTCTCCGGCAACACCGTGGCGGGTCCGGGCCCGGGTGGCCGCGGCGCCACCGTCTGCGCGCACTGCAGCGACGGCCTCGGCCGGCCGCGGCCGGTGCCGCCGGGCTCGTGGCGCGACCGCGTCCGGCAGAACCCGCCGCTGCACCTGGCGTACCGGATCGCGGTGTTCGTGGCCGGGCTGCTGTTCGTGCTGCTCGGCGTCGCGCTCACCGTGCTGCCCGGGCCGCTCACGATCCCGCCGGTCCTGGCCGGGCTGTGGGTGTGGTCGACGGAGTTCGACTGGGCGCGGCGCTTCTTCGCCGCGTTCCGCCGCAAGGCGGTCGCGGCGTGGCATCACGCGAGGCAGCACCCGGCCGGCTCGGCGGCGGCGACCGTCGGCGGGCTCGCGGCGGCGGCGCTGGCGTTCTGGGCGGTCGGGCACTTCTCCCTGGTCGACCGGGCCACCACCGCGCTCGGCCTCGGCTGACCGCACGTCCCCGGCCGCCGTCCGCACCCGCGGACGGCGGCCGGCGCGTGTCCGGGCCCGCTCCGCGGGCACACCGGAGACCGTGGCCGGACCGCACGCCCTGCCCCGCCGGCTGCCCCGGCTGGTCCGGCGCGGGCGCACCCCCGGGCTGCGCACCGGGAAGACCGTGCTCGCCGCGGTGCTGGCGTTCCAGGTCGCGACCTGGCTGGACACCAGCAGCTCGCCGGTCCTCGCGCCGCTGACCGCGCTGCTGGTCGTGCAGCTGACGATGTACGAGACGGTGGCGACCGGCTGGGAGCGGATCGCCAGCGTCACCGCCGGCGTCCTGATCGCGGCGCTGTTCGCCTCCGTCGTCGGCCTGTCCTGGTGGAGCCTCGGGCTCGTCGTCGGGCTGTCGCTCGTCGTCGGCCGGCTGCTGCGGCTGGGGCCGCACCTGGCCGAGGTGCCCATCAGCGCGATGCTCGTGCTGGCCGTCGGCGGGGCGGAGAGCGCGGCGCTGGCCCGCGTCACCGAGACGCTGGTCGGCGCGGCGGTCGGGGTGCTGGTCAACCTGGTGGTCGCGCCGCCGCTCTACGTCCAGCCGGCCGGCGAGGCGATCGCGGAGCTCGCCGAGCGCATGGCCGGGCTCTGCGAGGACCTCGCCGCGGCGCTGCGCGGCCCGTGGTCGCGCCGCCTCACCGACGAGCTGCTGGCCCGCGCCCGTGCGGTGAGCACGGAGGTGGCCCGCGCCGACCGCCGGCTCGCCCGCACCGAGGAGAGCGCCCGCCTCAACCCGCGCGGGCGGGCGGCGCGGGAGGCCCAGCCGCGGCTGCGGAACACGCTGACCGCCCTCGAGCGGGTGCACGTCACCCTGCGCAACATCGCCCGCGTGCTGCTGGACCGCACCTACTTCCTGCCCGAGGACGACGCCGACCGGGCGTGGTCGCGGCCGGCGCGGGAGGCGCTGGCCGACCTGCTGGTCGCCGTCGCGGCCACTCTCCGCGACGCCGCGGCCGTGGCGGCCGGCACCGGGCCGGCCGCCGGCATCGACCCCGCCTGCCTGGAGACGCTGCTCGCGCTGCGCGGGCGGCTGGCCGAGGCGCTGCTCGTCGACCCCCGGGCCGATCCCGCCGCCTGGTCCCAGCACGGCGCCCTGCTCGACGCCCTGGACCTGCTGCGCGTGGAGCTGGGCACCGCGCTGCAGCCGCCGGCGGCGTCGTGGGCGCCGCCCCCGCTGGCCGCGGCGCAGCGGCGCGCGGTCCGCCGGGCGATGACCTGGCGCCGGCGCCGCTGACCTCAGGGAGCGGTGAGCACCACGGGGCCGTCGTCGGTGACCGCGACGGTGTGCTCGACGTGTGCCGCGCGCCGGCCGTCGGCGGTGACCACCGCCCAGCCGTCCTTCTTGTGCCTGTACCGGTCGCCGCCGGCCAGGAGCATCGGCTCGATGGCCAGGGTGCTGCCGGCGTGCAGGCGCACCCGGTCCAGGCCGGCCGACGGCCGGTTGGGCACGAACGGCGGCTCGTGCATCGAGCGGCCGATGCCGTGCCCACCGTGGTCGGGCAGGTGCGCGTAGCCGTACCGCCGGGCGACGTCGTCGACGGCGCGGGCGACGTCCTGCAGCGTCGCGCCGGGCACCGCGGCGGCGATGCCGGCGGCGAGCGCCTCCTCGGTCGCGGTGACCAGCCGCGCGTCGTCGTCGGAGGCCTGCTCCCCCACCAGCAGCGAGATCGCGGCGTCGCCGTTCCAGCCGTCGACGACGGTGCCGCAGTCCACGCTGAGCAGGTCGCCGTCCTTCAGCCGCTGGCCGCTGGGGCGGCCGTGCACGACGACCTCGTTGGGCGACAGGCACAGCACGCCGTTGTAGGCCGTCGGCGCCCACGCCGGCTTGTAGCCGAGGAACGACGACGTCGCGCCCGCCTCGTACATCGTGGTCTTGGCGAGGTCGTCGAGCTCGCGCAGCCGCACGCCGGGGACCGCCGCCGCCCGCACCGCGGCCAGCGTCCGCGCCACCACGCGCCCGGCCTCGCGCATGGTGTCGAGCTCGTCGGCGGTCCGCGGGGGCAGCACGGTCAGGTCCACGCCCCCGACGGTACGAGACGCCCGGCGCACGGCTGGCCGCGCCGCCCGGCCGGTGCCACGGTGACCGCCATGGACTTCCGCAGGGTCAGGCCCGGGCAGTGGCACAGAGCCGCCCGCATCGAGATCACCGAGCCCGGCGGGCTCCCGACGGCGCGCGAGGTGCACGAGCGCTGCCACGTCCTGTTCACCGAGGGCTGGTGCTGGGTGGAGACCTCCGACGGCAGCATCGACGTCTACCCCGCCTACCGGGTGCGCGCCGCGCACGACCTGCGCGAGGCCGACCAGGCCGACGAGGTCCCCGGGACGGCGCCCAGCCCGCTGCTCTAGCCGGCGTCCGTCCCCCGCCGGACGTCGCCGGGGTCGGGCGTGCGGAAGACCGTGTCCTGGCCCTCGGCGCCCGGGGGCGACCCGCCGCCCTCCTCGGGACGGTCGGGCTCCTCGCCGCCCACGCCGAACCCCTCGGCGGGCGGCGGTGCGCCGGCGCCCGGGTCGGCGGCGGCGACCTCGTCGTCCGGGCGGTACCGGTTCGGCGTCATCGGCTCCCACATCGACATGGCCCTCCCCTACCCCGCGCGGGCTCCTCCGGTCGACGCCCGGGTGACCAGCGGGTGACCAGCAGGTGATCACCGGGCGTACGGCGGGTACACGGCCCTCCGAACGGCCGGGATCACGGGGATCCGCGGGGCGGCCGGTCACGGAGGGAGCGCGCGACGATGGCGACGACGGGCTCTGGTCAGCGGGCACGACGGGACGCCCGGCCGGTCCCCGCCCAGCACGGGATGGACGGCGCGGACGACGGGCGGCGGGAGAGCCGCGCCGAGCGGATCGACCGCGAGCTGATGGAGCTGCTCAACGAGCTGCGCGTGGCGCTGCCCGGGGTCCAGTTCCTCTTCGCCTTCCTGCTCATCGTGCCGTTCCAGCAGGCGACGTCCCGCGCGACCGACTTCCAGCGCGACGTCTACTTCGTGACCCTGGTCGCCGCCGTGGCGGCCACCGCGCTCCTCATCGCCCCGGCCGCGCAGCACCGCGCGCTGTTCCGCCAGCACGACAAGGAGGACCTGCTGCGGCGCAGCAACCGCAACGCCTTCCTCGGCCTGTGCGTGCTCGCCGTCGCGATCGTCTCGGCGGTGGTGCTGGTGGTCGACTTCCTCTTCGCCCTCCCGCAGGCGCTGGTCACCGGCGGCGTCGTGGCGCTGCTGCTGGGCTGGCTGTGGA
Organism: Geodermatophilus arenarius; assembly: GCF_042654585.1. NCBI lineage: Bacteria > Bacillati > Actinomycetota > Actinomycetes > Geodermatophilales > Geodermatophilaceae > Geodermatophilus > Geodermatophilus arenarius. Next base: position 137,153 of record NZ_JBHSGR010000011.1, on the reverse strand, counting down.
TCGGCAGCCCGGTCGTGCAGCGCGCCCGCGGCGGCACCGGCCGCCACTGACACCGGGGCACGTGTCCGCCCCAGCCGACCGTCGGACCCGGATGGCCCACTCCCCGGCCCCGAGCGGGCCACCGGGGTTCACCCCTCCGACGGGGTGGGCCGGCCGAGGGCGGCGCAGACGGCGTCGGCGACGGTGTCCGGGTCCTCGTGCTCCCAGAACCGCAGCACCCGCCAGCCGAGCCCGATGAGGACGGCGTCGGCGCGACGGTCGCGCGCGACGTTGCCCGCGAGCTTCGCCGCCCACCAGTCGCGGTTGGCCCTCGGCAGGTGCCCGCACTCCGGGCAGCCGTGCCAGAAGCACCCGGTAAGGACCCCGTCCCCTCACCCCTCGCAGGCTCGGGGCGAGCCTCTGGACGGGGCCGGGGCCGGACGTCGACGCGGTAGCGGACGCCGCGGGCGTGCAGCCGCCGCCGCACCGCCAGCTCGGGAGCGGTGTCGCGCCGGCCCTGCCGCCGGAAGCGGGCTGCCACCGCCTCGGACGACGGCGCGGGCGCGGGCCCGGGACCGGGCGTCGGGTCGGAGCCGGCCGGGGACACCCCCGCATCCTGCTCCGCGGCACCGACGGTCCGGCGGCGCCGCTCCCCTAGGCTGGCGTCCCGTGCAGACGGCGGTGACGACGGGTGCCCCGCCGCGACCGGACGGCGGCCCCCTCCGCTGGTCCCCCGTCGAGCTGCTCCCACCGGCGGTCCTCGCTCTGCTGTGCGCCGTGCTGCTGGCCCCCGGGCACGGGCTCTGGTTCGACGAGGCGTTCACCGCCGAGGTCGCCCGCCGCCCGCTGGCCGACATCCTGCGCGCGATCGTCACCGGCGAGGGCGTGAGCAGCTACCTCGCCGACGTCCCGCCCTCCTACAACGCGCCCTACTACCTCGTCGTGCACGCCTGGGTGTCGCTGCCCGGGGCGGGCGGCGACACGTCGCTGCGGGTGCTCTCCGTGCTGGCCACCGCCGGCGGGCTGGCGCTGGTCACCCGGGCGGTCACCCGGCTGGCCGGGCGGGCGGCCGGCGTGCTGGCCGGCGTGGTGCCCGCCACCGCGCCGCTGCTGCTCGAGCAGGCCGTGGAGGCGCGCAGCTACGGGCTGGCCGTCCTTGCCACCGGCGGGGCGTTGCTGGGCCTGACCCGCTGGCTGCAGACCGGGCGCGGGCTGCTGCTGTTCGGCCTCGCCGGCGCCGGCATGGGCCTCGCGCACTGGTACGCGGTCACGGTGCTGGCGGCGTTCGTCGTCGCGGCGCTGCTGCTCCGCGGGCGGGCGGCCGTCCGGGTCGCCGTCGTCGGGACCCTCGCCGCCCTGCCGGTCGCCGGCCTGGTCGGCGTCAACCTGCTCAACGGCACCGGCGCGCGCAACGCCGAGCACCTGCGCGACACCGGCGGCACCCTGGCGGACCTGGCCGTCGAGGCGTGGGCCGGCGGGCGCACGCCGCTTCTCCACCTCACCGTCGGGCTGGCCGTGGTCGGCGCGCTGCGCGGCGCGGGGCTGCGGGTGGTCGGCGTCTGCTGGGTGCTGGTGCCGCTGCTGCTCCTGCTGGCCGCCGAGACGGTCCGGCCGGTCTACCTGCCCCGCTACCTGCTGGCCGGGCTGGTCGGGCTCGGCGTGCTCGCCGCCGCCGGGGTCACCGCCCTCCCCCGGGGCGCGCGGACGCCGGTGGCCGCGGTCCTGGTCGGCCTGTCGCTGGTGGCGAGCGCGCCGCTCGCCACGCGGGAGCCGCGGGAGCGGTCGGACGACGTCGTCGCGCTCCTGCTGCGCGAGCAGCGGGCCGGTGAGCCGGTGGTGGCCGCCGACCAGCGCGCGGCGCTCGGGCTCGACCACTTCGTGCGCACGACGGGCCCGCGGCTGCGCCCCGACGTCGTCCTGCCGCCCGACGACGCCCCCGCCGGCGCCGACCGCGTCTGGCTGGTCCGGCGGCTGATCGACGGCGAACCGGTGCCCACCGACGACGACGCGGTCCTCAGCGACGCCGGGCTGTCGCTGACCCGGACCGAGGACTTCCCGGCGGCGAAGACCGACCTCGTCGTCCAGCTCTGGGAGCGCTGACCCCGCGCGAGGCGGCCCAGGCCAGCGACCGCAGCGACTGCCGCAGCCGCGCGCGGGCGGTCCACGCCGAGGTCCCCACCGGCCGGCGGTCCCGGGCGACCGGCACGCTGGTCAGCGGGGCGCCGGCCAGGCCGGCGGCGAGCACGACGCTGGGCGCGTCCCCGGCCGGCACGGTCGCGACGACGGCGTCGCGCACCGCCGGTCCGAGCGCGAGGAACGCGCCGGCGTCGGGCGGCAGGCCGGTGAGCCGGGCGGCGACCCGCCGGTGCAGCTCGCCGGTCACCCGGCGCACCGGGGACTCGTACCGCCCGCGGCGGCCGGCGAACACCGCGCCGACGTCACCCCGGGCCAGCCGGTCGAGCAGGACCGGCACCGCCTCCGGCGGGTCCTGCAGGTCGGCGTCGAGGCACACCCACACGTCGGCCTCCTCGTCGGCCAGCCCCGCGGCCAGCGCCCGGTGCTGCCCGACGTTGACCTCGAGCGCGGTGACCGCCACCCGCGGGTCGGCCGCCAGCTCGCGCGCGACCGCCAGGCTGCCGTCGGGCGAGGCGTCGACCACCAGGCGCAGCCGCCAGTCCCGCCCGGCCAGCGCCGCGGCCAGCCGCTCCGCCAGCGGCCGCAGCGTCGCCTCGTTGCCGTACACCGGGACGACGACGGCGACGCGGGGACCGCTCACGGCGCCGCCCACGTGCGCGCCAGCCCGTCGGCGAGGTCGACCGTCGGGGTCCAGCTGAGGAGCGTGCGGGCGGCGCGCGGGTCGCACACCCAGTCGGCGGCGTCCCAGTGCCGGCCGGGGTGGGCGCCCGGGGCGGTGGCGATCTGCCGGCCGGTGACCCGCTCGGCGGTCGCGACCAGCTCCGCGACGTCGGTCTGCACGCCGGTGCCGACGTTGACCACGGTGCCCGGAGGGAGGTCGTCGGCCAGCGCGGCCCGCAGGCAGGCGTCGACGACGTCGCCCACCCACACCCAGTCGCGGCGGCTGACCCCGGCCGGCAGCGGCACGGTCGCGCCGGTGCGCGCGGCGGCGAGCACCACCGGCACCAGCCGGGTCGGGTGGTCGCCGGGCCCGTAGACCTGGAAGGCGCGCAGCACCGCCGCCCGCACGCCGCGCTCGGCGGCGGCCGCCTGCAGCAGCAGCGACCCGGCCGCCTTGGTGGCGCCGAAGAAGCCGCGCGGCCGCAGCGGGGCGTCCTCGGCCAGCGGCACCGGTGCGGCCGCGTACTCGGTCGACGAGCCGAGCCGCACGACGGCGCGGCAGTGGTCGGGCAGGGCGTCGACCAGCCACGGGCTCGTGTTCACCGCGACCGTGGCGGCGCGCTCGGCCGGGGTCGCCTTCGCCCGCCCGGCGGCCAGGGAGAAGACGACGTCGGGGGCGGCGGCGCGGACCGCGGCAGCGGCGGCGGCCGGGTCGGCGAGGTCGACGTGGGCGCGGGTCAGCCCGGTGACGTCCCAGCCGTCGGCGCGCAGCCGCGCCACCAGGTGCCGGCCGACGAAGCCGCCGGCGCCGGTGACCAGCGCCCGGCCGTTCACGCGAGGACGGGCACGGGCGCGGCGGCAGCCTCCACGGCGGCCACGAAGGCGTTCCGCCGGTCGGCTGCGGTCGGCGCGTCGGCACGGGTGAGGTCGGCCAGGGAGGCGAGCAGGCGCGGCACCTCCACGAACGGGTCGCGCCCGGCCATGTCCGCGGTGAACGAGCGGCGCAGGAAGGTGAAGCCGGTGCCCAGCCGCACGAGTTCGGCGGCCAGCAGGTCCCCGGGAACCGGGGACCCCCTGCCGGGCAGGGTCAGCCCGCCGACGCCGAAGGGCACCGGGACGGCGGCGCGCACGGCCTCGACGGTGCCGTCGACCAGCGGCCGGAACAGCTCCCGCGACCGCCGGTCGATGCGCAGGTCGTTCAGTCCGACGTAGACCCGCGACAGGGGCCGCCGGGCCAGCTCGGCGACCCGGTCGACGGCGTCCTGCGTCTCGACCAGGATGCCCAGCCCGCAGCGGCCGGCTACCACGTCCAGCGTGCGGTCGACCTCCTCGGGCGTGCGGACCATGGGCAGCAGGACCTCGTCGGCGCCTGCCGCCACCGCGTCGGCCACCTCGCGCGCCGTCCACGGACCCGCGGCGTTGATCCGGCACAGCACCCGCCCGTCGGTCGCCGCGCGCACGCGCTCGAGGTCCGCGAGGGTGTCGGCGTTGATCTGGGTGCCCTCGCCGGCCTGCCGGCGGTGCTTCCCGCGGCGCTCCCAGTCGACGACGAGCCCGGCCGCACCGGCCGCGACGACGTCGCGTCCCCAGGCGGCGTCCACGGTGAAGAGGAACAGGTCCACGCAGTGAGCTTAGGCACACCTAACCCACAGCCGGCGCCCAGGGTCAGGCAGCGGCCGGGGCCCGCGGGACCGGCGGCGGCGCGACCGGAGGCACCGGGAACGGCACCGCCGTCCCCTGCACGGTGACGGTGACCTCCGCGCCGCGCAGCGGCAGGTCCGCGCCCTCGGTGCGCGCGCTCACCCGCCGGCCCGACGGCAGCTCCAGCTCGACGCGCGCGTCGTGCCCGTAGAAGTCGACGTCGCGCACCCGGGCGCCGGGACCGGTCGTCAGCCGCAGCTGCTCGGGACGGAGCAGCACCCGGACCGGGCCGTCCGGGCAGGGCCGGGCCAGCACCAGCTCGCCCAGCTCCGAGGCCACCCGACCCCCCGCGGCGACGCCGTCGAGCACCACGGCCTCGCCGACGAAGGCGGCCACGTCCAGGTCGCGCGGGTCGCGGTAGAGCGTGCGCGGATCGGCCAGCTGGGCGAGCGTCCCGCCGCGCAGGACCGCCACCTGGTCGGCGGTCGACAGCGCCTCCGCCTGGTCGTGCGTGACCAGCACGGCGGTCGCGCCGGTGGCCCGCAGCGCCTCGACGACGGCCCGCCGGGTGTCCTCCCGCAGCGCGGCGTCGAGGGACGAGAACGGCTCGTCGAGCAGGACCAGCGACGGCTCGGGCGCCAGGGCCCGGGCCAGCGCCACCCGCTGCTGCTGGCCGCCGGAGAGCTGGTGCGGCGCGCGGCCGGCGAGCGCGGCGTCGAGGCCGACGAGGGCGAGCAGCCCGGCGATCCGCACCCGGTCGCGGCGCAGCCGGCGGGGCAGGCCGAAGGCGACGTTGCCCGCCACGCTCAGGTGCGGGAACAGCCCGCCCTCCTGGGGCACGAACCCGATGCCGCGCCGGCGGGCGGGCACCGTGCGGCCCGCCCCGGACACCACCCGGCCGCCCAGCTCGACGGTCCCGGCGTCGGGGTCGTCGAAGCCGGCGACGATGCGCAGCAGCGTCGTCTTCCCGCAGCCGGAGGGACCCAGCAGTGCGGTCGTCGTCCCGGTGGGGACGTGCAGGTCCACCCCGGTGAGCACGGGGGTGCGGCCGTAGGACTTCGCCAGGCCGGTGACGGTCAGCGCGCTCATGTGGTCAGACCTCGTCGGACGTCTCGGGAGAGCAGCACCGTGGCCGGTGCCGAGAGCAGGACCATGACGACGGCGTAGGGAGCGGCGGCGCCGTACTCCAGGGCGCTGCTGGCCGACCAGAACGCCGTCGCGAGGGTCCGGGTGCCGGTGGGGGCGAGCAGCAGGGTGGCGGTGAGCTCGGTGACCACCGCGAGGAACACCAGCGCCGCGCCCGCGCCGATCCCCGGGGCCAGCAGCGGGAGGGTCACGCGCCAGAGCCGGGCCGGTGCGGAGGCGCCGAGGGAGGCCGCGACGTCGTCGTGCACCGGCGGCGACTGCTCCACCGCCGCGCGCACCGTGACGATCGCCCGGGGCAGGAAGAGGATCGCGTAGGCGGCCAGCAGCACCGGGACGGTCTGGTAGAGCGCCGGCACCACCCGGATGCTCACCGTGACCAGCGCCAGCGCGACGACGATCGCCGGCACGGCGCTGCCCAGGTAGGTGGTGCGCTCGAGCACGGTGGCGAGCGGCCCGCGGCGGCGCACGGCGAGCCAGCCGGTCGACAGGGCCAGTGCGGTGGTGACGGCCGCGGCCGCGGCGGCCAGCGCGAGCGTCGTCCCGGTGGTGGTGGCCAGGGCCGCCCAGTCGATCCGCGCCGAGGCGCCGGTGAGGAACCAGGACGCGAGCGCGGCGACCGGGACGACCAGCGAGAGGCCCACCAGCGCTGCGAGGGCCAGCAGCACCGGCCCGGTGAGCAGCCCGAGCCGGACCGGGCGCGGCCGGCGGGCGGCGCCGGCCCCGGTGCGGGCGTAGCCGCGGGCGCCGCGCAGCCGGATCTCGGCCACCAGCAGCACCAGGCACAGCAGCACGAGGACGCCCGCGAGCATGGTGGCGGCCGGCCCGTTGAAGGTGGCGCGGTACTGGTCGTAGACCGCCGTCGTGAAGGTCGGGTAGCGCAGCATCGCCAGGGCGCCGAACTCGGCCAGCACGTGCAGGGCGACCAGCAGCGCCCCGCCGAGCACCGCCACCCGCAGCTGGGGCAGCTGCACCCGCCGGAACACCGCCCAGCCCGACAGGCCCAGGCCCCGCGCGGTCTCCTCGAGCGCCGGGTCGGTGCCGCGGAGGGCGGCGACCGCGGGCAGGTACACGAACGGGAAGTAGGCCAGTGAGACGACCAGCAGCGCGCCGCCGTACGTGTCCAGCCCGGGTAGCAGGGAGATCCACGCCGAGCCGGTGACGAACGCGGGCAGGGCCAGCGGCGCGACCATCAGCACGTGCCACACCCGGCGGCCGGGCAGCGCGGTGCGCTCGACCAGCCAGGCCGCGCCCACGCCGAGCACGACGCACACCGCGACCGAGCCGGCGACCAGCCGGACGGTGTTGCCCAGCAGCTCGGCGACCCGCGGCCGGAGGACCAGCTCCGCCACGCCGCCCCACCCGACCTCGGCGACGGCGACCGCGATGTGCACGAGGGGCAGCAGCGCGAGCGCCGCCACGGCGACGGCCAGCGCCACCGTCACCGGCGCGCGCCGGGCCCGGGACGCGCGCCGGCCCCGCGACGCCGGCGTCGCGGGCGCCGCGGGGCGCGGACGGGCGGGGACCGGGGAGGCGCTCAGAGCAGGCCCACCTCCTGCATGAGCTCGGTGACCCGCTCCTGGTCCAGCGAGCCGGGGTCGACCGCCGGCGCGCCGAGGGTGTCCAGCGGCGGCAGCGCCTCGGCGGAGGCGACCCCGGTGCCGACCGCGTACTCCAGGGCGGTGCTCTCGGCCAGCCGCTCCTGCGCCTCCCGGCCGGTCAGCCAGGCGACCAGCCGCTGGGCGTCGTCGGGCTGGTCCGACGAGGCGAGGACGCCGGCCCCGGAGACGCTGAGGAAGGCGCCCGGGTCCTGGTTCCCGAAGAGGTGCAGCCGGGCGTCGTCACCCTTCAGACCGCCCTCGGCCTGGTCGCGGTACCAGTAGTAGTGGTACATGACGCCGGCGTCGATCTCGCCCTCGTCGGCGGCCACCATCACGGCGGTGTTGCTCTGGTAGACGCCGGCGTTGCGCTCGAGCCCCTCCAGCCACGCCCGGGTGGCGTCCTCGCCGCGCAGCGCCAGCACCGCGGCGACGATCGCCTGGAAGTCCGCACCCCCGGCCGCGATGCCGATGCGGCCCTCCCACGCCGGGTCGGCCAGGTCCAGGATCGACTCCGGCAGCTGGTCCTCCGGCAGCGCGGTGGGGTCGTACACCAGCACCGTCGAGCGGGCGGCGAAGCCGGTCCAGGTCCCCGACGACGGGCGGAACTGCGCACCGACCTGGTCCAGGGTCCCCTGCTCGAGCGGCGCGAGCAGGCCCTCGCGGTCGAGGACGGCGATCGACGGGCTGTTCTCGGTGAGGAAGACGTCGGCGGGCGAGGCGTCGCCCTCCTGCACGATCTGGTTGGCCAGCTCCGCGTCGTTGCCGTCGCGGAACTCCACCTCGATGCCCGTCTCCTCGGTGAAGCCCTCGAGCATCGTGCGCACCAGGCTCTCGTGCTGGGCGCTGTACACCGTGAGCGTCTCCGCGTCCGACGCCCCGGCGCTCCCGCAGGCGGCCAGCGCGCCGGACAGGCAGACGGCGGTCAGGACGGCGGCGGTGGCCCGCCCGGGCGTGGTCACGGGTCCTCCAGGAAGACGTGCACGGCTGGGGTCGACAGCCAGGGTAGGCACACCTAACCAGATGCGCTGACGGGCAGGGGGACCGATGAGTCCCTCCTCCCTCCCCGGTCGGAAGCGTCAGACCCGCGCGGGACCGTGCGGGCACCCGACTCGGGAGCAGGGGGTGGGGCACGTGACCGCGTACGTCGGTGATGCGGCGCCGGTCGGTGGGCGGGCGCCCGGGAGCGACGGTGTCCCGGCGATCGAGGCCGTGGGCCTGGTCAAGCGCTTCGGCACCACGACGGCGGTCGCCGGGGTCGACCTGCTGATCCCGCGGGGCGGCGTGCACGGCTTCCTCGGCCCCAACGGGGCCGGCAAGACGACGACGATCCGCATGCTGGCCACCCTGCTCCCGCCCGACGGCGGCACCGCCCGGGTGTTCGGCCACGACGTCGTCACCGACGCCGACGCCGTCCGCGGGCGGGTGAGCCTGACCGGCCAGTTCGCCTCCCTGGACGAGGTGCTCAGCGGCGCGGAGAACCTGCTGCTGCTCGCCCGGCTGCTCGGCTACTCGCGGGCCGCCGCCCGCCAGCGCACCGACCAGCTGCTGTCGGCGTTCGGCCTCACCGAGGCCGCGGGCAAGCAGGTGAAGAACTACTCCGGCGGCATGCGGCGGCGGATCGACATCGCCGCGAGCATCGTCGTCCGGCCGGACCTGATCTTCCTCGACGAGCCGACCACCGGCCTGGACCCGCGCAGCCGCAACCAGGTGTGGGACGTCGTGCGGGCACTGGTCCGCGGCGGGACGACGGTGCTGCTGACCACCCAGTACCTCGACGAGGCCGACCAGCTCGCCGACCGCATCTCCGTCATCGACGCCGGCCGCGTCATCGCCGAGGGCACGCCGGGTGAGCTGAAAGCGTCGGTGGGGTCGGGCACGCTGCACGTGCGGGTCGGCGACCCGGCCCGCCGGGGCGCGGCCCGCGAGCTGCTCGAGCGGGTGCTGGCCGTGCCGGTGACCGAGGACGGCGACCCGGCGGCCCTCACCGCCGCCGTGCCCGACGCCGGGCCGGCCGCCCGGGCGCTCACCGAGCTGGAGGCCGCCGGCATCCCGCTGGCCCAGTTCGCCCTCGGGCAGCCGAGCCTCGACGAGGTCTTCCTCGCCCTCACCGGCCGGCCCGCCGAGACCGCCGCTCCGTCCGCCCCCGACCCGGAGGACCCGCGATGACCACCCTCGACAGCCCGTCGGCCGCGACCGCCTCCGCCGAGGTCACGGCCCCGGACACCGACGCGGTCCTCGCCGCCCTCGGCTCCGCGGAGCGCCCGCGGCCGCAGGGCCCGCTGGCGGCGTCGGCGACCTTCGGCCGGCGCACCCTGCTGCGGATCAAGTACGTCCCGGAGCAGCTGTTCGACGTCACCGTCTTCCCGGTGATGCTCACGCTGATCTTCACGTACCTGTTCGGCGGCGCCCTGGCCGGCTCGGTCGACCGCTACCTGCAGTTCTTCCTGCCCGGGATCCTCGTGCAGAGCATCCTCATGATCACGATGTACACCGGGGTGGCGCTCAACACCGACATCGAGAAGGGCGTCTTCGACCGCATCCGCTCGCTGCCGGTCTGGCGGCCCAGCGCGCTGGTCGGCGCGCTGCTCGGCGACGTCGTCCGGTTCACCCTGGCCTCGGCGGTGGTCGTCGGCCTGGGCCTCGCGCTCGGGTTCCGGCCGCAGGGCGGGCCGGGCGGGGTGCTGGCGGCCGTGGCGCTGCTGCTGGTCTTCGCCTTCGCGCTCGGCTGGATCTGGACCTACCTGGCGCTGGTCGTGCGCACGCCGAACGCGGTCATGGGCTGGAGCATGCTGGTCATCACGCCGCTGACGTTCGGCAGCAACATCTTCGTCGACCCCGCCACGATGCCCGGCTGGCTGCAGGCCGTCGTCGAGGTCAACCCGGTCAGCCACCTGGTCAGCGCGGTGCGCGGGCTGGTGCACGGCGAGGTCGCCGGCTCCGACGTCGTCCTCGTGCTGGTGTGGGCGGCCGTGCTGGTGGCCGTCCTCGGCCCGCTGACGATGCGCCGCTACCGCACCCGCAACTGACGTCGGCTACAACGGGAGGGTGCCCGACTCGCAGCCGATCCTCCGCACCGCACCCTTCGCCGAGCTCACCCCGTTCGAGGTGTACGCCCTCTGCCGGTTGCGGGTCGACGTCTTCGTCGTCGAGCAGGAGTGCCCGTACCCCGAGCTCGACGGCCGGGACACCGAGCCGGCCACGCGCCACCTGTGGTTCGAGGAGGACGGCGAGGTGCTGGCCACGATCCGCGTCCTCGACGACGGCGCGAGCCGGGCGATCGGCCGGGTCGCCACCGCCGCCTCCGCGCGCGGGCGGGGACTGGCCGCGCGGCTGATCGAGGCCGGGATCGAGCTGTGCGCGGGCGCCCCGATCACGCTGGGCGCGCAGGCGCACCTGCAGGGCTGGTACGAGCGCTTCGGCTTCCGGCTCAGCGGGCCCGGCTACGTCGAGGACGGCATCCCGCACGTGCCGATGCGCCGCGAGCCGGCCTGACCCGCGCTCAGACCGCCGTCGCCGGTGCCAGGTCGGCGGCGCCGAACGCGGCGTCGAACCGGTCGCACCAGATGACGACGCTCGTCCAGCCGGTCGCGTCGACCCCCGCGGGCACGGCGTAGTTCTGGTCGCCGACGTTGCCCTTGAGCGGCCCGAGGTCGACGAACTCCGCGTCGAAGGCGGCCTCCTCGCCGGTGGCCGGGTTCTGCGACAGGTACACGTACAGCGCCGGGCCGTTGGAGGTCTCGAAGCCCTCCAGCCGGACGACGACCTGCCCGTCGGGGAGCCGCACCACCCGCGCGGTGCCGACGGTCTCGTGCTCGCGGGAGACGAACGTGCCGGTGGCGAGGTCGACCGGCCCGGGCGGCGCCACGGTGACGACCGCTGCCCCGCCGCCGGTCCCCGGGGTCTCCGCCGCGGCCGCCGACGGCAGGCTCTCGTCCACCCGGTCGTCGTAGAAGAGCTTCTGCGGCTGGAACCAGACGAGCGTGACGGCGGCCAGCGCCACCACCACGACCGCCGCCGCCAACCAGATCCAGGTCCTCCGCCGCGCTGCCACGGCGGCGGACCCTAGCCGCGGCCCCGCCGACCGTGGGGCTCCGCGGGCGTGGCTGCCCGGTGAGCGGGTACCGCGCGCCCCATGGCAGACGACGGGACCCCCGGCGGGTTCGCCGGACGGCTCGGTGCGACGGTGGAGGACGCCGGCGACGGCGCCGCGACGCTGGCGTTCGAGGTCCGCGACGAGCACCTGAACCCGGCGGGCACGCTGCACGGCGGCGTCGTCGCGACGCTGGTGGACACGGTGATGGGCCAGGCGGTGCGCAGCACCACCGGCGACGGCGAGGTGCCCGCGACCAGTCAGCTCACCGTCACCTACCTGCGCCCGGGCAGGCCCGGCCCGCTCGAGGTCCGCGGCCGGGTGCGCACGCGCGGCGAGCACCTGACCATCTGCGAGGCCGACGTCGAGCAGGAGGGCAGGGCGCTGGCGCACGCCGTCGCGACGTTCGCGCTGCTCGAGCGCTGAGAACGCACGAGCGCCCCGCCGGCCGGGCCGGCGGGGCGCTCGGGTGGGGAGCTCGGATCAGGCGACGGGCTCGAGGCAGTAGACCGTGCCCTCGTCGCCGGTGTTGCCGTACCAGAGCGCCTCGGTGGCCGAGGCGAAGTCGATGCAGGTGTCGGGGTCGGCGAGGTACTCGCTCTCCGTCTGCTCCTCCTCCTCGACGCCGACCACCCGGAGCTCGGCCGCCGGGTCGTCGCAGTCGACGACGTCGACCTCCGACGAGCCGGTGGACTGGACGCAGTCGCCGACCTCGGGGGCGCCGAAGTCGACGAAGCGGAACGCGGCGATGCCGCCCGCGACGGCGACCGCGGCGACGACGCTGCCGATCCTCCTGCCCTTGCCCGGCTTCCCGGCCGGCGCCGGGCCGCCGGAGGGACCCGGCTGACCGGGCCGGCCGGGACCGAACTGCCCCGGGACGCCGGGCTGGCCGAACGCGGGCTGACCGGGCTGGGCCTGAGCGAACGGCGGCTGGCCGGGCTGGCCGTACGGCGGCTGGCCGGTGTGGGGCTGCCCCCACGCGCCGGGCTGCGGCGGACCGCCGGCGGGCGGCTGCCAACCCCCCGGCTGCGGGGCGCCCTGCGGCGGGACGGGCCGGCCGGGCTGCGGGCCCCCTGCCGGCGGCGGGGTGCCGGGCTGTCCCGGGTTCGTCATCACGTGCTCCTCGGTGCTCCGACCGGCGCCGGGGTGGCACGCGGTCCGACGGGCACCCTCACACACGGCGAACGCGCTGGTCAGGAGGACGCGCCGCGGCATCCCCCGCGCGGGTCAGGTCGCGACCGGGGCAGGGACGGGGTCCTCGAGCACGACGCTGACGCTCGCGGGGGCGCCGGACGGGTCGTCCTCGTACACCTCGTCGTCGTCCCCGGTGCCGCACTGGCTGACCAGCAGGATGAAGGCGAACACCAGCACGATCAGGCCGAGGAAGGTCCCGAAGAACATCGCCCGGCCGCGCTTGGGCCGCGGCTGCATGCCCCGCCGCGCGTCGTCGGGGTCGGGCGGACGGGCGGCCTGGGACATGGGCGGGCTCCTCGTGCAGGACGGACGGGGCGGCGTGTGCTGCGCCCTCTCTCCCCACACATGCCCAGCCGGCCCGCCGGTACGCCTGCGGGACGCGGCGGCGGGCGGCACGATCGCGGCATGACCACAGCCACGTGGAACGGGACCGTCGTCGCGGAGTCCGACGACGTCGTCGTCGTCGAGGGCAACGCCTACTTCCCGCGCGAGTCGGTGCGCGAGGACGTGCTGCGCCCGTCGGCGACGCACACCACCTGCCCGTGGAAGGGCCGGGCCTCCTACTTCTCCCTCGAGGTCGACGGGCGGACCAACCCCGACGCGGCCTGGTACTACCCCGAGCCGGAGGACGCGGCGAGGTAGATCACCGGCCGGGTGGCCTTCTGGCGGGGCGTCGAGGTCCGCTGACGCGCCGAGGGCCCGGCCGCCGCGGCGGCCGGGCCCTCGCGGCGGTCGATCAGGCGCCGGGGCGTCCGCCGGCGAGCTCGCGGGCGGAGGCGGCCTCGTCGGGCGCGAGGTCGGCGCTGCGCTCCTGGCGCTCGATGGCCCGGTGGTAGGCCTCCCAGGCCTGGTCCGGGGTGACGCCCAGTGCCGCGGCGATCTGCTCCCAGCTCGCCCCGCCGCGCAGCGCGGCGCGGAAGCCGATCAGCTGGCTGTCGTGGGCCTTGCGGGCGATGACCTCGCCGAGCGCGAGGATCTCCAGGGACTCCGGCACGTCGAGAGAGGTCTGCTCGCTCAGCAGCGAGGCCCAGTCGTCGTCGTTCCGGTCACGGACGGTGTTGAGCGTCGTCGCCCCGGAGTCCCGCCGGCTGAGGAAGTCGAGGCGGGTGGCGGCCGTCTGGAGCGAGAACTCCTGCTCCAGGGCCTCGGGAGTGATCTGCATGCCCCCACCTTCCCCGAGGAACCGGACGGTCGCGACCGGCTGCGACGCGGATCTCCCCCGGTCAGCGGAGGGCCCGCACCCAGGGTGGGTGCGGGCCCTCCGGAGCGTGTCAGCCCGGCGTCACTCGTCCTCGACGCCCACGGCCTCCTTGGCCACCGCGGCCAGCGCCACCTGCGCGGCGCTGATCACGTCCGACCGGTTCTTGTGCGTCTCCTCGTACCGGATGAGCACGTTGATCTGGCGCGGGTCGCGCAGGGCCTTGGCGGCCTCGGCGGCGTCCGGGGTCGACAGCGAGTCGAAGCCCTTGACGGGCAGCTCGTCGGCGGAGACGTCGCCGAGCTCCTCGCGGGCGGCCCGGGCGGCGTCGGCGGCCTCGCGGTTGCCCTCGCGGTCGGCGACCCGCTCGGCCCGGCGCAGCGCGGCGCTCCGGCCGGCCCCCAGGGTCTCGCGGACGGCGCCCGCGAAGCCGCTGGCCTTGCTGGCGGCCTGCCCGATCTCCTCGCCGACCTTCTGCCGCCGCTGCTCGGCGGTGTCCAGGGCCTCGTTCACCCGGCTGGCGACGAAGCGGTACGGGGCGACGACGGCGCGGCTCGCGGCGCCGGCGACCTGCTGGAAGGGCGTGGGCCGCAGCGCGGCGGGCCCGCCCAGCGCCTCCTCGGCCAGCACGACGCGCAGCCAGTCGACGGTCGCCTCGTGGGCGGTGACCAGGCCCTCGGCGAGCCGCACGACCTTCTCGAGGCCGGCCTTCTGGCCGAGCACCTTGAGGTACAGGGCGCGGTCGAGCAGCTGGTGCTCGAGCACGAGGTCCTGCAGCAGCGCCTCCTCGATGGGCGCGGCCTGCTCGAAGGTGGCCTTGAGGACGGCGCCCAGCCGGCCGAGGCTCGGGGTCACGACGTCCGGCACGCCGCCGAGCTCGCGCAGCTCGGCGGTGATCAGGCGGGTCCGCTCGGCGGCGTTGTCGGCGTTCTGGGTCAGCTCGCGGCGGACGGCGTCGGTCCGGGCCTGCAGCACCCGGGTGCGGGCGATCTGCTCCTCGGTCTGGCTGAGCAGGACGAGCGCGCGGAGCTGGTTGACGATCTTGGCGTTGTCGTTGTCGGTCACGGCGGGGACTCCAGTGATCGGGGACGGCCTGACGCCCTCTTCCTGCCCCGTCACCGGACACTGCTAACAACAGCAAGCGGATTGCTAGCAGTGAGGCACGTCACGTCCCCGGCGGCACCCAGTCGGCCGAGATGCCCAGTTGCTCCCCGATCGCCCGCATCTCCGCCTCGAACAGCGGCGCGGCGTCGACCAGGGCGAACCTCAGGTGCCCGAAGACCTCCATGCAGACCAGTCCGTACAAGCGCACCCAGCAGGAGAGGAAGACCGCCATCACGCCCAGCGGGAGCTCGACCGGGAACGTGGCGCACCAGGTGCGCAGCTGGTCCCGGAAGTCGGGCTCGAGGTCGGCGTCGGCCGGGACCGGGAACGGCCGCTGGAGGTACACGGCCGCCAGGAGGGCGGCGAAGATCCCCCCGAAGCGGCGGCCGGCGACCGCGGCCGGCCCGTCGCCGGTCTCGTCGGGGACGACGCCGTCGGCCGCGGAGCCGAAGAGCAGCCCGAACTCGGGCGGGTGGCCGACCGCCCACGCACGGAAGGCGCGTGAGGTGACCAGCAGCTGCGCGCCGGGCCGGGGCGGGGCGACGGCGTCGCGCGCGGCCTCGAGGTGGTCGCACAGCTCGTCGTAGAGGTCGGCCACCACCTGCTCGACGAGCTCCTCGCGGCTGGCGTAGTAGCGGTACAGCGCGGGCGCGGTCAGCCCCACCTCGCGCGCGATCGCCCGCAGCGCCAGCCCGTCGGGCCCGTGCTCGACCAGCACGCGGCGGGCCGCGCTCCGGATGTCACGCAGCGTCTCGGCGCGCAGCCGCTCGCGCCTGCCTCCCGGCTCCGCCACGGCCGACCACCTCCCGGGGTTGACGTCAGTGAACGGTGTATGCAGAGTTATCGCCGTTCGCTAACAGTGTTCACCCAGCCTACCGGGAGAGGGAGGGGCTGCCGTGTTCGAGGCCCTCGGACGAGTGGTGTACCGACGGCGACGGTGGGTGCTGGCGCTCAGCGCCGTCGCCGTCGTCGTCGCGGGCGTGTGGGGCACGGGCGTCTTCGGCCGGCTGACCGGCGGCGGCTTCGAGGACCCGGGCAGCGAGAGCGCCCGGGCCGCCGCGCTGGCGGTCCGCGAGCTCGGCCGCGACGCCTCCGACGTCGTCGTCCTGTACCGCAGCGACGACCTGACCGTCGACGACCCCGCCTTCCGGGACGCGGTCGCCACGTCCCTGACC
This sequence comes from Geodermatophilus arenarius, assembly GCF_042654585.1. Taxonomy (NCBI): domain Bacteria; kingdom Bacillati; phylum Actinomycetota; class Actinomycetes; order Geodermatophilales; family Geodermatophilaceae; genus Geodermatophilus; species Geodermatophilus arenarius. Next base: position 121,232 of record NZ_JBHSGR010000011.1, on the reverse strand, counting down.
GGGCTCCCCGACGGCGTGGTCGAGCGGGCCACGACCTGGTTCGACACCGGCGCCGCGCCGCTGGTGAGCGAGGACCGCCGCTCCACCTACGCCGTGCTGCAACTGGCCGGGGACGCCGACGCGCGCACCGCGGCCGTCGACGTGGTCGAGGACCGGCTGTCCGCGCCCGGCCTGGAGACGTCGATCGGCGGCGCCACCACGGTGGAGCGCGACATCAACGAGCGGGTCAGCGCCGACATCGCCCGCGCCGAGGCGATCTCGCTGCCGGTGCTGGCGGTGCTGCTCGTCGTCGTGTTCGGCAGCCTGGCCGCCGCGAGCCTGCCGCTGGCCATCGGCGTCACCGCGATCCTCGGGGCGTTCACCGCGCTGCGGGTGGTCAGCCTGTTCACCGAGGTGTCGGTGTTCGCGGTCAACATCGTGACGATCCTCGGCCTGGGGCTGGCCATCGACTACGGCCTGTTCGTCGTCAGCCGGTTCCGCGAGGAGGTGCGCCGGCAGGCCACCGTCGAGGACGCGCTGGCGCGCACGATGGCGACGGCGGGCCGCACGGTCGCCGTCTCCGGGATCACCGTGGCGCTGTCGCTGGCCGGGCTGGTGGTGTTCCCGCAGGTGTTCCTCCGCTCGATGGGCTTCGGCGGGGTGAGCGCGGTGCTGGTCGCGATGCTCGCCGCGCTGACCCTGCTGCCCGCGCTGCTGGCGGTGCTCGGGACGCGGGTGGACGCGCTGTCGGTGCCGTGGCGCCGCCGGGCGCGGCACGAAGCGCCCGGCCGCGGGGCGTGGGAGCGCATCGCCCGCGGCGTCATGCGCCGGCCGGTGGTGGTGACCGTCGCCGTCGTCGGGCTGCTGCTGGTGCTGGCGCTGCCGTTCCTGCGGGTGCAGTTCGGCGCGATCGACGTCCGCGCGCTGCCCGCCGGCACGGAGAGCCGGGTGGTGGCCGAGACGATCGACCGCGACTTCCCACCGGCGCCGTCGGGCCCGGTGACCGCCGTGGTCGGCCTGCCCGACCCGGTCGACTCCCCCGCCGGCGCCGCCGCGCTCGAGGCCTACGTGGCCGACGTCGCCGCGCTGCCGGAGGTGGACGGCGCGACGGTGACCGGCGCGGCCGGCACGACCGCGCGGGTGGCGGTGGCCTACGACGGCGACCCGGTCGACGCCGGCGCCCGCGCGCTGGTCGCCGACGTCCGCGACGTGCCCGCCCCGCCGGATGGGGAGGTGCTCGTCGGCGGCGAGAGCGCGGTGATGACCGACCTGCTGGACAGCCTCGGGTCGCTGCTGCCGTGGATGGCGCTGATCGTCGTCTCGACGACGTTCGTGCTGCTGTTCCTGGCCTTCGGGTCGGTGGTGCTGCCGGTCAAGGCGGTGCTGGTGAACGTCCTGTCGCTGGGCGCCTCGTTCGGCGCGCTGGTGTGGGTCTTCCAGGACGGCAACCTGTCCGGCGTCCTGGGCTTCACGCCGACCGGGTTCATCGAGGCGACCCAGCCGATCCTGGTGCTGGCCATCGTGTTCGGGCTGTCGATGGACTACGAGGTCTTCCTCATGTCCCGGATCCGCGAGCAGTACGACCTAACCGGCGACAACACCGCCGCCGTCGCCACCGGGCTGCAGCGCACCGGCGGGATCATCACCAGCGCGGCGCTGCTGCTGCTCGTGGTGATCGGGGCGTTCTCCACCTCGGGGATCACCTTCATCAAGATGATCGGCGTCGCGATGGCGATCGCGATCGTGCTGGACGCGACCGTCGTCCGGACCCTGCTGGTGCCGGCGACGATGCGGCTGCTGGGGCGGGCCAACTGGTGGGCGCCGGGGCCGCTGGGCCGGCTCTACGCCTTGTACGGCATCCGCGAGTCCGACGGCGGGGACCCGGGCGCCCCGGTGTCGCCGCCGCGGGTGCCGGAGCCGGCCGGCGTCGGGTGAAGTGCGGGTCGCACCGGCTCCGCGGGACCGCCGCGGAGCCGGTGCGGCGTCTCAGCGCGCCGGCGCCGGGGGGACCGGGGGCCGGCGGCGGGTCTCCAGCCGCAGCACCGGCTGGGTCAGCTGCGCCAGCGCGGCACAGCGGGCGCAGACCGGGCCGGGGTGCGTCTCGGCGGCGCAGGTGTCACACAGCACGCGGGTCTCCTCGCTCGGGGGTCCGTCAGGACCCGGGAGCCAGAACATGCCACCCACCTGCGACGTCGTGCCCGCCCGTGGGACGGGTGTGACGTCTCGTCAGCGATCCGTCATCGAAGCCGGCGACGACGGCGCGGCGGGACCGCTCCCCCACCCCGGGCGGCGGCGCACGACGGCGGTCGCGACGGGGCGGGACGCGGGCGGGCAGGTGCAGACCTGCGCGGGACAGCGGTGCGAGGAGCTCAACGGGACCTCCCGGGACGGTGGGCGCCGAGGATGACGGCGCCCCGTCCGCGGCGGGGGCCCGGGCGCGCCGGTGGGACGAGACGTCACCCGATCGACCCACCCCGTTCCCCCGTCCGGCACACCGGCCGCTGACGGGGCGCGCAGGCGCCGGGTGTCGACCTGCTGCTGCCTCAGCGGGCCGGAGACAGCAGCAGGTCGACGACGGGCAGGAGGACGGACGGTCGGGTCCTCTCCTGCCCCGTGCCTCTCCTCCGTCCCACCTGCCTCACCGTCTGACACCAGAAGGTCACGGCGCGTCCGGGATCAGCGACACCGGCCGGTTCCCGACCTACTCTCCCCGGGGCCGGCGCGGAGAGCGCCCGGCACTGCACAGGAGGACGCCGCGCATGACGACCACGCTGGTGCGGGGCGCCAACGCACCGCTGCGCTCGGCATCGCAGCAGCCGGCCGCCCAGGTGCGGGTCGAGCTCGGCTGGCGCGGTGCCGGCGTGCCCGCCGTCCTGACCGCGGTCGCCTGCGACGACCGCGGCCGGGCACTGAGCCCGGCGCACCAGGTCACCTGGCAGCACCCGACGTCGACCGGCGACCGCGAGCGCTTCGAGGTGCTCGTCGACCTGCGCGCCACCCCGGACGACGTCGCCGGCGTCGTCCTCGCGCTGGACGTGCCCGGTCCCGGCGCGCGGGCGCTGACCGGCCTGACCGCGACCGTGCGCACCGCGTCCGGCGAGCCGCTGGCCGCCTACCCGGTGGAGGACCTGCCGGACGCCCCCGGCCTGCTGGTGACCGAGGTGTACCGCCGCTCGGGCCAGTGGAAGGTCCGCGCGATCGGCCAGGGCCTCACCCAGGGCCGGGCGGGACTCCTGCGCTCGGTGGGCCTCCCGGGCTGACCGGGACAGACCACGGCCGCGGACGACTTCAGGCGTCGCCGCCGGGGCCGATACCGATACTCGACCGACCCGCACCCCGGTGTGGGGCCCACCGACGGGGGGAACCGATGCTCGTCCCTCGCGTGCCCACAGGCCCGCGGCCGACCGGTGGGAGCGCCGCATGACCGGCCCCGGTGGAGCCGGCCCCTGGGGAGCCTGGCCGTCCGGACCCACGGGCAACGCGCCCGCACCGGGCGGGTTCCCCTCGCCCGGCGGGTTCCCGTCGACGGGCGGGTTCCCGTCCCCCGGTGGATTCCCGTCCCCCGGCGCACCCGCGCCGGGCCCGCTCGGGGGCACCGGCTCCCCGTGGGGTCCGACGCCCGCCGGGGCGCCGGCCGGGCGGGCGACGCCGCCGGTCGCCCTGCTGGCCGCGGCGCTGCTCGCCCCGCTGGTGACCGTGCCGCTGCTGTTCCTCGACGGGTGGGGCTGGCACGTCCTCGGCTGGGCGGTCGCCACCTTCGGCGCCGCCGCGCTGCTCATCGCCGCCACGCTCGCCGACACGCGGCGCCGGGCCTCCGCCTGGTACCTCGGCCGCGACGGCCTGGTGAGCGCGCTGCGGCTGGGCACCGTCGTCCTCGCCCTGCTCGCCGCCGGTGCGCACGCCTGGCTGTTCGCCGACTGGTTCTCCCGCCTCGAGGTGTTCGCGTGACCCTGCGAGCCATCAACACAGCACTCCCCCGCCGCGCGACCGCGCTCCTGCTGGTCTGCCTCGGCGCCGTCCTCGCGCTGACCGGCCTCGCCGTCCCGGCGGCCGCCGCGCCGTCCCCCGTGGGCACCGCCGCGCTGCAGGACCTCGGCGCCTGCCTCGCCGACCAGCAGCAGGCCGACGTCCTGCTGCTCGTGGACGAGAGCGGCAGCCTCGGCCGCACCGACCCCGACGACACCCGGGTCGCCGCCGCGCAGCTGCTGCTGGCCCGCCTCGCCGACACCGCCGCCCGCAGCGGCGCGACCGTCGACCTCGCTGTCAGCGGCTTCTCCGCCGGGGTCCGCGGGGCGCTGGACTGGTCGCCGCTGACCGAGGGCTCCCTGCCCGACGCCTCGGCCGCGGTCGCGGACTTCGCCGGCCGCGACGACGGCTTCGAGACCGACTACTGGACGGCGCTGACCACGGCCCGCCAGCAGCTGGTCGACCACCGCGACCCCGCGTCGACCCGCCCGTGCCAGGCGCTGGTGCTGTTCACCGACGGCCAGTACGAGCTGTCCGCCCGCGACACCGACGCCGAGCGCCGGCAGTACGGCGAGACCCTGCCGATCCCCGGCGCGGAGGGCGTCCCGATCACTTCGGACGACGCCGCCGCCCAGGTGGCCGAGGCCGGCCGGAGCGACCTCTGCCGGCCCGGCGGCGTGGCCGACCAGCTCCGCGAGGACCGCATCCTCCTCATCGCGCTGGGCCTGACCGGCGACGGCGTCGACCTGGGCCTGCTCGGGAGCATCGCCGAGTCCGCGCCGTCCCCGTGCGGCCAGGCCGCCCCCTACGGCCTGTTCCTCTCCGCCGACGACGTCCAGGACCTGGTGCTCGCCTTCGACGCCGTGGGCGACCCGGCCAACCCGCCGCAGCCGGTGGACGAGAAGGGCGTCTGCGTGGGCGCGGTCTGCCCGCAGCAGGCGCACACCTTCACCCTCGACGCCTCGATCACCTCCATCCACCTCGTGGGCACGTCCGACGCGGCGGGGATCGACGTCTTCGTCCAGCCGCCCGGCGTGCCGCAGCCGCAGCTGCTGCGCTACGACGCCGCCCGGCCCTCGGGCGTCCTCCCCGCCGGCGCGGTGGGCCTCGACTACACCTGGTACGCCGACGGCGCCTTCTCGGTCGACGCGTCGATCCCGGCCGGCGGCGCCAACTGGTCGGGCCCCTGGCGGGTCGTCTTCGTCGACCCGACCGGGCAGAACCCGGACGCCGTCACCCGCACCCAGCTGACCATCCAGGCCGACCTGGCCGCGGTCGTCGGCCCAGGGGCTCCCGTCGAGTGGCGGGTCGGCGAGGACGTCGGACCGCTGTCGTTCGCGCTCGTCCGCTCGGACGGGACACCGGCCGCGCTCGGCGACCCGGCGCCCACCCTCGCCCTCGACGTCGCGCTGCGCGCGGACGACGGCACCGAGGCCGTGCTGGCCACCGCCGTCCCCGGTCCGCAGCTGGGCGCCGTGCGGCTGACGGTGCCCGCGGACTTCCCGCCGGGCCCCGCCGAGCTGCGCACCTCGCTCGCGGTCACCACGGTCAGCGGCCAGGTGCTGCAGCCGCAGGTGCGCACCGCGCAGGTCGACGTCCTCCCGCCGCTGGGCTTCCCAGCCGTCTCCGCCGACCCGGTCGACTTCGGCCGGCTGGAGGGCACCGAGCCCAGCGACACCGTGACGATCCCGGTCACCGGCCCCGGCTGCGTGTGGGTGGGGTCCGCGACGCTCGACGTCCACCCCGCCGGGGTCGACGAGGTCACCGCGACCTCGCCGCACGGCAGCGCGGAGGAGTGCCTGGAGGTCGCCGAGGGCGACACCGGGGAGCTGACCGTGCAGCTGGAGAGCGGCGTCGTCGAGGCCGGTGACCTGCAGGGCGACCTGGTGCTGCGCGCCGCGCCCGAGGGCGTCGACGCCGACGAGCGCGAGGCCCGCGCGGTCGACGTGCGGGTGGCCTACGCCGCCGAGCTTGTCCGCCCGGCCGACACCGGCGTGCTCATCGGTGTCTTCCTCGCCGCGCTCGTCGTCGGCATCGGCCTGCCGGTGCTGGTGTTCCTCCTCGGCCGCCGGATCGCCGCCAAGCTGCCCGACAAGCCGCTGCAGTCGACGCTGCTGGACGTGCGGGTGGGCCCGGGCGGGCTGTCCGGCGCCGCGCCGGACCGCACGTGGGACCCGGTCCCGCCGCCCGGCGGCGGCCGCAAGCAGGCCGTCCTCTCGGGCGTCCCGGTGCGGGCCCGCGCCGGCGTGAAGCTCACCGAGGCGGGCTACGCCGAGGTCGAGGACCCGGCGCGGGTCGGCGTGTCCGGCGCGCCGGGCGGCCGGGCGCCGAAGTCGCTCGCCGCGCGGCTGCCGCTGGCCCTGGCCGGCAGCTGGACGCTGCTGCTGGACCGGGCGACGGCGGCCTCCGACGCCGCCGAGGTCCCCGCCCGACTGCTGCTCGTCGTCGACGCGGTGGCCACCGCGGAGCAGCGGGAGGCACTGCTGTCCCGTGTCCGCGCGGAGGGCCCCGGCGCCGTCGACAGCCTGCGGGCCGCGGCCCGGGAGAGCGCCGACGCCCCGACGGCTCCCCCGCCCCCGCCGGACCCGTTCGGCGGCCCCTCCGGCGGGAGCACCCCGCCCGGCGGCGGCCCGGCGCCGGACCCGTTCGGTGGCAGCCCCGCGCCGGCGTGGCCGGGCGGGGGCGGCTCGTGGCCGCCGGCGACCCCGGCGACCCCGGCGTCGCCGGCACCGCCGGCGCGCGACCCGTTCGCCGGGGGCGGCGGCTCCCCGTGGCCGTCCCCCTCCTCCGACCCGTTCCGGCGCTGACGGCGCCACGCACCCCGCACTGACCTGGAGACCCCGTGTACAAGATCTGCGTCGTCGGCCTGGGCGGCTCGGGCGGCAAGACCCTGCAGTTCCTCATGGACCAGCTGCGCTCGGAGCTGTCCGCGAAGGGCTGGACCGCCGACCACCTGCCCCGGTGCTGGGAGTTCGTGCACATCGACGTGCCCTCGGCACCCGACGGCGTCGGCCCCGGCCTGCCGCAGACCGTGCCGGCGCAGGGCGGCACGTACATCCCGGTGAGCAACCCCACCGACAGCTACGCCGTCCTCGACTCGGCGCTGCAGACCACCCTCTCCTCCCAGCCCACCGGCAGCCAGCTGCGCCAGCTGGCCCGCTGGCGCCCGGACCCGGGCAAGGTGACGACGCCGATCACCGAGGGCGCCGGTCAGTACCGGGCGGTGGGGCGGCTGCTGACCCTGGCCCGGGCCGGCCTGGTCTACGACCGGCTGGTCCCGGTGGCCGAGCGGCTCAACCAGGGCGCGGCCGACAGCGACCTGCGCACGCTGTCGAACCTGCTCAAGCTCGACGACAAGGGTTCTCAGGGCACGCTGGTCTTCGTCGTGTCGTCGCTGGCCGGCGGCACCGGCGCGTCCATGACCCTCGACGTCTGCAACCTGCTGCGCGCCGTCGGCGGGCAGGTGCCCAACTTCCCCGCCGAGCAGGCCCTGGCCTTCCTGTACACGCCGGACGTGTTCGAGCGGCTGCAGGCCAACCGCCGGGCCGGGGTGAACGCCAACGCCCTCGGCACGGTCGCCGAGCTCATGTCGTCGATGGCCGCCCGGCAGGCGCCGTGGACCCCCCAGGAGTGGTCGGTCTACGGCGGCGTCCCGCAGCCGGTGAAGCCCGGCCGCGGGCCGCTGCTGGCCTTCCCGGTCGGGGCCTACAACGGCATCACCGGTGCCCGGTTCGGCGACGGCGCCTCGGAGACCGTCTACCGCGGCTTCGCCCGGTCGCTGGCCTCGCTGTTCGTCTCCGAGGCCCAGCAGACCAGCCTCAAGGCCTACGCCATCGGCAACCTGGAGTCCGCGGCCACCTCCCTGCAGGACCGCACCCAGCTCAGCGTCCAGCCCGCCAGGCACGGCGCCGAGATCGAGACCACCGAGCCGCTGGTCTTCGGCTCGATCGGCTTCGCGTCCCTGGGCCTGGGGCGGGACCGGTACGCCGAGTACGCCGCCCAGCGGCTGGCCCGCCGCGGGCTCGAGCGGCTGCTCCGCGGCCACTGGGACGTCACGGTGCACAGCGGCGAGCGCAGCCCCCAGCAGGCGGTCGCCGCCACGGCGGCCGAGTACTACCCGCAGTTCCTGCAGTGGGCCGGCCTGCCGGACCTGCGCCTGCGGGACACCAGCTACCTGCGGCACCTGGTCGACGACGTCTGGACCGCCCAGGCACGCGAGACCCTCGCGGCGAACTCCACCTCCACCGCCGTCGCCCCGGCGATGGTGCCGGGCTACGCGGCGAAGGGCGCCCACTTCGCCCAGCAGCTGGCCGGGTTCATCACCTCGTCGTTCCAGAAGACCGTGGACGAGGCGGACGCCGAGCTGCGCGAGGCCGCCGCGAGGTGGGTGCAGGACATCCAGGTCCGGCTGGAGAAGGCGGTGCTCCTGGTCGCCGGCGAGCGCGGGCTGCCGGTGGCCGAGCGGGTGCTCGAGACGCTGGCCTCCGACCTCCAGGCGGCCGCCGACCAGCTGATCCGGAACTCCGCGACGACGCTGCACCCCCAGGAGATCGCCGCCGACGTCACCGCCGAGCTGCAGACGGTCACCTCGGCCATCGACGCCAACCACGGCGTCGTCGGCCGGGCCGTCACCCGCATCCGGCAGCACTTCGCCGACCTGTTCGTCCGCAAGGGCGCGGCCCTGGCCGGTGACCTGCTCGCCCAGCTCGGCACCGACCTGCTGCCGCCCCTGCGCACCGGCCTGCAGCACGCCCGCGAGGCGCTCGAGGCCGCCGAGCGGGCGACCGTCGGCGCCGCCCCGGTGTCGACCGTGGCGACGACGGAGGTGCAGCAGTGGCCGGTCGGTGACGACGTCCCCGGCCGCTTCGCCACCGCCGAGAACGAGGTCCTGCTCGAGGACATCGCCACCTACCCGCGGTCGTTCGCCGACCAGCTGGTGCAGACCTTCAACGGCTTCGCCCCCGGCGGCGGCACGGTGTCCGCCGAGCGCGCCGAGGAGCTCGCCGTCTTCGAGGCACTGACCTGGCTGCACGCCGACGTCCGCGGTGGCGTCCGCCCGGCCGAGCGGCTCACCGGCATCGACGTCAACGGCTCGCCGGTGCGGATCGGCCGCCGGTCGGAGTGGTGGCCGCAGGCGCTCGCCTCCCTCAACCCGTCCCGGCGGGCCACCTACCGCGTCGAGCTCGACGCGACGGCGCTGCTCGACGGCGCCCGCGTCTGGGTCAACCGGCCCGACCAGGTCATGGGCGGGTTCATCCAGCAGGGGCTCGACGCCTACCTCCGCCGCGAGGGGGCGGGGCTGCACGAGCGGGAGGCCCTCGCCCGCCACTTCGTCGACCGCTTCGAGGCGGCGCTGCAGCTGGCCGCCCCGCTCGTGGCCGTGGACACCGGGATGGTCCAGGCGGTCCACGACGTCCGGGTCGAGGTGACCTACCAGTTCGGCGAGGTGCCCCTGACGGCGCACCGGGACGTCGTCGAGCGGATGGCCGACGCGCTGCGCCGCGGCGCGAGCGACCACGACGCCGTCGAGCGGCTGCACCACGCGGTCACCGAGGGGCCGCAGAGCCGGATCGACATCCTGGGCAACTACGCCGGCATCTACAACCCGGTCGTCTTCTCGTCGCTGCAGCGTCCCATCCGGAAGCAGTGGACCGAGTCGAACTCCCCGCAGCTGCGCGGCAGCTTCTGGCGCTGGCGCCGCGGCCGGTCGCTGACCGACTTCGCCCCGGTGTCCCGCACCTGGCTGCAGGCCATGGTCACCGGCTGGCTGGTCGGCCGGCTCACCGGCGAGGTGCTCGTGCCCGGCGAGGGCCCGATCCTCGACGGCGGGGTCGCGGTGTGGTCGGAGGAACTGCGCACCTTCACCCGGCTGCCGCACCCGCTGCTCGGCGCCGAGGACCCCGCCCGCGACGCGCCCGGCTGGGGCCTGCTGGCCGCCGTCGTCGAGTCCCTGCCCCTGGCCCTGGCGCTGTGCGACGGCAACACCCAGCTGCCGGCGCTGCAGCCATACCAGGCCCTCTTCCAGCTCGGCCGGTTCCTGCAGTCGGCCGACGAGCGGCAGCCGAACGACGCGCTGCTCACCTGGATCCGGGACGGCCGGACCCGCAGCGGTGCGCTGCCCTGGGGCGAGGCCCCGGTCGTGGCGACGCCGGAGCAGCGGCTGGCCGAGGCCCGGGAGTGGTGCGCGTCGCTGGGTGAGGACGCCACGAGCCTGCTGCCGCCGGACGCGTCCGTGCCGGGCCCGCGCGGGGAGTTCAGCACCGTGAGCCCCCACAACTTCTGGAAGGTGCCGCGGGACTGGGAGATCGCGCCGCAGCTGCTCACCGCGAGCTCCCAGCTGCTGGCCAACCTGGAGCTGCCCGACTACACCGGGCTCTCCCTGGCGTCGCAGGCGTCCAGCGGCATCACCCGGACGCGCGCGTGACCGCCCCCGGCTCCGGCCCCACGACGGTCGTCCTCGGCAGGTTCGGCGGCGGCGCGGCGGCGGACGTCCGGGAGGTCGTCCGTGACTGGACCGCGGCCGACCTGCTCGGCCCGTCGGTGTGGATCGACCTGGACCAGCCGGCCGGGCCGCCGCAGCTGACCGTCGTCGACCGGGACGGCGCGCGCACGTCCCCGGCCGAGCAGTGGCTGGCCGTCTCGGGCATCACCGGGGCGCGCGTGGTGCTGGTGCAGGTCTTCACGGACGACGCCGGTACCGCGCCGCGGCCCGCCGTCCCGGCGACGACCGCGGCCCTGGCCCTGCTCGAGCGGATCGGCCTGGGCCACGCGCCGCTGGTCAACCTGCTCGTCCCCGCCACCGGTGCGACGCCCGTCCCCGAGGACGCCGTCGTCGGGTCCCGGCCCAACGTCCTGCTGCAGGCCCGCGACGGGCAGAGCCCGACCGCGGTGAGCCGGCCGGTGCCGGCCGGCGAGCTCGCCGCGCACGCCGCCTCGGGCCTGGCCACCGTCGCCGGGCTCTGGACGGCGATGGCCGAGGCGCCGTTCGACGGCACCCAGGTGTGGCCGGGCACGCAGGTGACCGTCGCCCGCGCCTACGCCCGCACCCTGGACTCGCAGGCGGTGTTCACCGGGCTGTCCGAGCAGGTGTACCGGGCCGAGGGGCCGCTCCCCCGGGCGCGCACGCCCCGCGGGGACCGGCTTCCCGACGTCCCTGACGTGCAGGCGCTGCCCGCCGCGGAGGCCGCGGCGACCGCGGTCCTGGAGCTGCACCGCGACCTGACCCGGTTCGCCGCCCCGCCGCCGTTCACGCCCGCGCCGCGCACCGGCGTCGGGCTGCTGCAGGCGGTCCGGATGTTCCTGTCCTTCCTGTGGGCGGCGATCCGGAACGCCCCCAAGGCGTGGGTCGAGGGGCTGGTGCACCGGACCGCCGGCGCGCTCGCCGGGTGGGCCAACGACCGGCTCTTCGGCGACCGGTCGGGCTACGAGGTGCTCGTGCTCGGCGTCCGGCCGGCCAACCGTCCGCCGCAGTCGGCCGACGAGGACGACATCAGCGTGCTCATCGACGAGGCGACGCGGCTGTCGGCCCAGGTGTCCCCGGGCAGCGAGGTCGCCACGGTCGACGCCGGCGCGTTCTGGAGCGAGGTCACGGCGGTCGGCGTCAGCCTGGCCGACGGGTCGGCGGTGCACCCCGGCGTGCGGATGCCCCAGTTCGGCCAGGACCGGCAGGTGCTCGACCGGCCGGAGCTCATCGTCCCGCCGCCGGACGAACCCGCGCACCGGCTGCCGGTCGGCGCGCTGCCGGAGGTCGGCGCCGTCGAGGTGCACCCCGACGACCCCTACCTCGCCGCCCAGGCCCACCGGCTGCTGACCGGCGAGCGCGACCGGCCCGCCGCGGGCGCGAACGACCCGTCCCGGTACGCCGTCCTCGACGGCACCCTGCGGTCGCTGGGCGCCTGGATGGCCCGGCAGCGCAGCTTCACCTGGACGCTGGGCTCGTCGCTGTCCTGGGAGCTCGAGCAGGCCCGCCGGACGCTGAGCGAGGCGATCGGGACGGCCGGGGACACCGGCGGCGACGAGCCGCCGGCGCGCATCCTGGAGACCCAGCGGCGCACCCGCCGGTTCGTGCTCGGCGCCCTGGCCGCGGTGGTGGCCGCCCTGCTGCTGGTCGCCGGGCTGGTCGTCGGCGAGGTCCTCTCCGTCCTCGTCGGCAGCCTCGTCGGCGTCGGCCTGCTGGTCGCGTGGTTCGCCAGCTCCGCGCTGGTGTTCATGCGCCGGCAGAAGGAGCTGTTCACCTGGCTGCACGAGCGCGACGAGCAGCGGGCACGCCGGGAGTGGGCCCAGAGGCACGTCGCCCACGTGGCGCGCGAGGTGCAGCGGCTGGGCGTGCTGTACCGGCAGAGCCGGCTGTGGACCCGGGTGCTCTCCCGCGTCGTCCACGACCCGTTCGGCGCGACCGGGACCGCCGACGAGGAGTCGGCCTACCCGGCCGGCCTGTCCGGGACGCTGCCGCTGTCGCTCGCGGTCGGCTCCGCCGGCTTCTCGGCCGACGAGCACGTCCAGCTGGTGCACGAGGCCCGCCGGGCCCAGGTGCACGTCGGCTGGCTCGGCGCCCAGCTGCAGGCCCGCATCCAGGCCGCACTGGCCGCCCGCTCGCAGCGCTACGGCCGGGCCGAGCACTCCGCCGTCTGGAGCGACACCGGGTACTCCGACCAGGGCCCGCTTCCCGAGCTGGTGCGGACGCTGGGCACGCCCGAGGACCGGCACGCCGCCGCGGCCGCCGCCGACGCGCGGCTGGTCGACTGGCTCACCCGGCTGGGTGCGGAGCGCGGGCTGGAGTGGTCGCTGGCCGTCGTCCACCCGACGGTGACGGTGACCGCGGGCATGCGCGAGGAGACGGTGTCCGGCCCGGCGTTCCTCTCCCCCGTCCTCGGGAGCGCCGCCCACCTCGACCGGGAGGGCTTCAGCTCCACCGGCGCGGTGATGCTGGCCAACCAGGTCGAGTCCACCGTGCTCGCGGCGGTCGGCGTCCCGGTGCCCCCGGGGGCGGCCACCCAGCTGCGGGTCGTCCCGGCGGCCGGCCGGCGCAGCATGGACCGCTTCGTCGCCCGCCTCGACCTGACCCGCCAGCTCACGCTGGACCAGGTCGCGCACTTCACCCCGTCCACGCCCGAGGCGCCCGAGCCGCCGGCACCGGTGTCGCGCGGCATCGGCACGAGGAGCTGACCGCCGTGCTGTGGGACCTGCTGACGTTGACCGGCCAGCTCTTCCTGCTCATGTGGCTGGCCACCGCGCTCTTCTGGGGCCTGGCCGGCGCGGCGGCGGCCGCCGCGCTGGGCCGGCCGGCCTGGCAGGGCCTGCTGCTCGGGGCGGCGCTCCCCGGCATCGGCCTGGTCGTGCTGCTGGTGCTCGACGTGCTCCGCCGCGGCGGCGGCGCCGGCGTGCGCGCACGGCCGGCCGCGCCGTGGCGGGTGCGCGGCGACCGGGAGGCGGCCGTCGCGCTCGCCGTCCTGGGCGCCGTCGCGGTCGTCGTGGTGACCGGTCTGCGCGACACCCGGCTGGCCGTGGTCACCGGCGAGGTGTCCTTCACCGTCCGCGACCTCGGCCTGACGACGGCCACCGGGGCCACCGTCCTCGTGCTGCTCGGCGCCGCCGTGCTGGCCTGGCGCCGGCCGAGCCGGATCGCCGCCGTCGCGGTCGCCTGGTGCGCCTCCTGGTGGCTGCTGTGGGCCGCCGGCGCGCTGCTGGTCGGCGACACGCTGCGGGTGCTCGCCGACTCCACCGGCCTGGCCGACGCCCTCGACGCGGCGGTCGAGGTCGGGACGTCGTGGTGGCTGCTGCTCGGTGTCGCGGTCGCGCTGCTCGCCTGGAGCACCGGACTGGTCGTCACCGGCGCCCGCGGCCGGGTGCCGGAGCCGCTGACGCCCGGCCTGCCCCGGCCCGGGCTGCCCCTGCCGCGGGCCGGCGTGGACCCGTTCGCGGACCCGTTCGCGCCGCGCACCCCGTTCGCGGCGCCGGACCCCTCCGCCGGGCCGGCCGACCCGTTCGCGGGTCCCGGCCCGCGGCCGGGCTCAGGAGGCTGGTGAGGCGTGCGCCAGCGCCCTGACCACCGCCGCCGCGTCGGGGCGGGGCTCCGGGACGACGACGGTGCCCAGGCCGCTCGCGGCCACGGTGCCACCCGGCTCGGGGGCGGCCAGCACCACGCGGTAGCCGGACGCCGCGGCGCCGCCCTCCTGGTCGGTCACGGTGACCACGACGCCCGGACGGCCGTCGCCGGCCGTGGTGACCGCCCGCGACCCGGTGCGCAGGCCGATCTCGGCGGTCCAGGCGCGGAGGAACTCCTCGGGGTCGTCGGCCAGGCCGAGCTGCCGCGGCGGCTGAGGGCGGTCGCTGACCGCCACCACCGTGACGGCGGGCTGGTCGGCGGCCGCGGCGAGGGCCTGGACGGCGCCCAGGACGCTGGCCACGGTGCCGGCCACCAGCCGCGGGCGCATGGACGCCGACAGGTCGAGCACCGCGGTCACCGGGACGCCGCTGGCGACCAGGCCGGCGTGCCCGGCCAGCGCCGTGGCCTCGCGCAGGGCCTGCGGGACCTCCACGTGCTTGGGCGCGGGTCCGCCGCCGCGCAGCCACGGGTCGCGGGTCGGGACGTAGGGCACCTGCTGCGGCAGGACGGCGTAGCCGGTGTCGGCCGGCGCCAGGCTCAGCGCCACGGTCGCGGTGCCCCCGACGGTGTCCAGGCCGGGGTGCTGGAAGGCCTCCTCCGTGCCGGCGCCCGGGCCGGTGCGCACGACCAGCGACAGCGACAGCGGGTGCGCCGTCGGCGCGGTGACCACCAGGTCCAGCCGCTGCCACCCCGCGGGCAGCGCGGCGGCGTCGAGCAGCCAGGTGTCGTCCGCCCAGGGCTGGCGTCGCAGCCCGGGGACCTCGTCGTCGGGGAAGCGCAGGTGCTGCCCGGAGGCGGTCACCAGGTGCGCGGCGACCTCGTCGCCGGGCCGCAGCCCCTGCCACTCGACCAGGCACTGGGCGCCCGGCAGCGGCTCGCGCTGGTTGACCGTCATGAGCACCGTCATCGGGTAGCTTCCCCCTCCGGATCCGGATCGTCCGTGTCCCGGCCACCCGGCCGGACGCCGCCGCAGTGTGACAGAGCGCCGGCCCGCCCGGGCTCGCTGCCGGCCCGTCCGCGCGTCCCCTCCGGGGCGGCCTCCCCCGCCGTCCCGTCCCCGCACCACACGAGGAGTCCCCGTGGCGTCCGCCCTCTACAGCGAGCTGCGCACCGCGCGTGACCAGCACGGCGTCGCTCCCGATGCGAGCGACGGCGTGCTGCTGCTCATCGCCCGGTCCCGCGTCGGGGACCCCGACCAGCTCGCCGGGCTGCTGCGGGACAAGGGCATCACCCTCGCGCCGTCGTCGGTGCAGGAGCTGGCCCGGCTGGTCCGCGAGAGCGGTGGCGGGACGCCTGCCCCTCCCCCGGCCGCCGCGCCCGCGTCCGGCGGCGCCATGGGCTTCCTGACCCGCGTCGACGACCAGCCGGCCGGCCGCGTCGTCGACAGCATCCCGCCGGTGCCGGCCGCGCCTCCGCAGGCGTCCTCCCGGCGCGACCGCGGCGGGCTGTCCCCCGAGCACGCGGCCTCCCGCATCGCCGCGGGCACCCTCCCGCCCCCCGCCTACCCGGCGCCGGCGGCCGGGCCCGCCGCCGCTCCCGAGCCGGCCCCCGCCCCGCAGCGCCCGGCCGCCGCTGCCCCGCCGCCCCCGGCTCCCGTCCCGGCCCTGGCCCCGGAGCCCGAGCCCGAGCCCGCGCCGGTGGCCGAGGAGCCGGGCCTGCCCGGCCCCGAGGCGTTCTCCGACGACGTCGACCAGTGGGCGACCCGCGGCGACAAGGTGTCCACCCGCCGCGTCGACGACCGGACCGTCGACATCTCCTGGCCGGCGCTGGACGCGTCCGGCCAGTCGGTCGTCTACCTGCTCGTCGCCTCCTCCACCGGCATCCCGCCCCGCCCCAGCGCGGGCACCCGGGTGCTCGTGACCGACGAGCCGCGCGCGTCGGTCCCGGCCGGCACCGGACCGTTCGTCTCGGTGTTCAGCTACACGGCGGACACCGCCTGGAGCCTGCCGACGGTGCAGGCGGTGCACCACGCCGCCGGCCGGGTCGTGCCCGAGGTCGCCGACCTGCACGTGAGCGTCCACAACGACGCGGTGGTGCTGAGCTGGACCGCACCCCGGGGCGTCAGCCGCGTGCGGGTGCTGCGCAGCCTCCCCGACGAGGCGCTGCCGCCCACCTTCGACGCCGCGCGGGAGATCGGCAGCACCCCCGCCTACGCCCGCGACACCGGCGTGCTCCCCGGCCGCCGCTACGAGTACCGGGTCCTCACCCAGTTCACCGAGGGCTCCGTGACCCACCTGTCGACGGGCATCGAGGCCGTCGCCACCATCCCGGCGGTCCCCCAGCCGGTGACCGACCTGACCGCGACCGTCTCCGGCGAGACGGCGGTGGCGCGGGTCGAGCTGCGGTGGACCACGCCGGAGCTCGGCACCGTCGTCGTCTACGAGACCGGCGACAAGCCGGAGCACGCCGCCACCGGGCGGGTCATCAGCCGCGGCCAGCTCGACGTGCTGCCACTGGGGCGGCCGGTGGGCGAGCCGGTGCTCTCCGAGGGGCCGGTGTCGATGGTGCCGGGCATCCCGTTCCGGCAGGCCGAGGGCGCCCGCCGCGCGTACACGCCGGTCACGCTCATCGGTGACCAGGCGGCGGTCGGGCCGGCGGCGGTCGTCGACCTGCTCGGCGCCCCGCGCGACGTCGCACTCACCGAGCGGGTGGGGTGGCAGCTGCTGCGCTTCGCCTGGCCGGTGGGCGCCACCTTCGTCGAGGTCGAGCGCGGCGGCATCGGCGGGCCCCCGGACGGCACCCCGGCGGTGCGCATCTCCGAGCAGGAGTACCGGCGGCTGGGCGGCATGCGCCTGGAGAACCTGCCGGTCAACGGCTGCGACCTGCACCTGCGCGGCTCGGTCCGGTCGGGCGGCGTGTGGACGCACGGCCCGACGACGGTGGTCACCTACCCCGGCCGCTGGGTCCTGTACTACAGGATCGACAAGGTCGGCCGGATCGGCCGCCGCCGGCAGCTGTCGCTCTACGTCGAGCGGCCGTGGCAGGACGCCGCCCGGGTGGCGTTCGTGACCCGGCAGGACCGCATGCCGCTCAACCCGTGGGACCTGGAGCGCCCGCCCGACCACACCATCGACGTCCGCGGCAACACCCTCGTGCCGCACCAGTGGACGCCGGTGGGCGAGCTGCCGCCCGAGGGTCCCGGCTACACCCGGCTGTTCGCCCAGCACGAGCGGGCGGGCTGGCCGGCCGTCGTCCCGCCGCCGAGCGTGCCGCGCCCGCCGGGCCCGGCGCCCGCGCCCCTGGCGCCCGGCCAGCTGCGGTGCGTCACCTGCGGCACCACCCAGGACGCGCAGCCGACGCTGTTCCGCTGCACCGGCACCTGCCAGCCGGCGGTCGACCCGGTGCTCTCGGGCTTCCTCGGCGAGGCGACCGAGGACCGGCCGCTGTTCGCCGCCTCGGCGCCGGGCATGGACAGCGTCGCGTGCCCCAGGTGCAGCACGCCGTCCCGCGAGGTCGTCTGCAAGGCGTGCCACTCGCCGCTGCAGTCCCAGGCGGCGGCCACCGACCCGGTGACCGTCACCGTCGTCGGCGCGCGCGGCACCGGCAAGACGACGTTCCTGGTCCGGCTCTGCGACTGGGTCGAGAAGGTGTGGGGCCCGGCGACCGGCGCCCCGGCGACGCCGCTGGACTCCCACACCGTCGGCCGGCTGCAGGCCATGCGCGAGTCCCTCACGGACGGCCGCGCGCTGCCCTCCACGATGACCGTGGAGCAGAACCCCGACCTGCTCACCCCGATGCTGATGACGCTCGACCAGTGGGGTGGCCGCGCGCGCACCCTCGCGCTCTACGACGTCGCCGGGGAGGACACCGAGCGCCCCGGCGCCCTGGCGCCCTACGGCCCGACGATGGCGCGCAGCGACGCGCTGCTGTTCCTGCTCGACCCGCTGCAGATCGAGGACGTCCGCAACTTCCTCGAGGGGCAGATCCCGCTGCCGCCGGTGGCCGGCAACCCGCTCACCGTGCTGAACAACGTCATCACCGAGATCCGGCGGCGCGCTCAGGAGACCGGGCCGCTCCGCATGCCGCTGATGGTCGCCGTCAGCAAGCTCGACGGGATCCACGAGGCGGTGGGGACGCCCGGCACCGACCTGTCCGAGCTGCTCAACGGCGGGTCCGCCCTGATGCACGACCCGACGTCGGGTGACTCGCTGGCCTTCGACCCGTACGACCGCTACCAGGTCCACGAGGAGACCCGCAGCCTCCTGCTGCGGCTCAACGCCATGCAGTTCCTCTCGCTCGCCGAGGGGTCCTTCTCGCGGGTCGAGTACTTCTCGCTGTCCGCGCTGGGCCACTCGCCGGCCGGCGCCACCCTCTCGGAGGCGGGCGTGTCCTCCTTCCGCGTGCCCGACCCGCTGCGCTGGCTGGTCGCCGGCCGCTGGCCGGGCCGCTGAGGGGAACGGGGATGCTGCGCGCGCAGTTCACGTACACGGCCTCCCGCCGGCCCGGTCCCTTCGACACCGGCGCCGGCTGGAAGGTCTCGGCCATCTCCAAGGTCGGGCCGGTGTCCGACGACGTCATCCGGGCGGCGGCCCGCAACGTCGGCGGGTTCGTGCCGCCGCCGCTGCCGGAGCTGGCCTCGAAGGCCGACGTCGACGCGCTGCCGCACTGCCTGCGGCTGGACGTGCTCGACGGGCCCGAGCCGCTGGCCTGCCTGAGCTCCATCGTGGCGGCCGGGCCGGACTACTCGGGGCGGCCGAACACCTTCGCCCACGGGCTGGTCGTCTCCGGCGACGGGCTGGCGGACGGGCGGGACCGTCCCCTGCGCCCCGCCGACCTGTGGGACGCCGCCCTGTGGCAGCGGCCGCTGGGCGCCCAGGCGGCCGAGGAGACCCTGCTCGACGAGCACCTGCGCGACCTCACCCGCGGCCCGCTCGACGACGCCGCCCTGGAGGCCTTCACCCGCGCCCACCCGGACCAGCGCGAGCTCGTGCTCGCCGCGGTCGAGCGGTTCCTGGGTGGCGCCGGCCCGCTGGTCGTCGTCGGTGACGGGTCGTTCTCCTCGGTGGCCACCTGGCTGCACCTGGCCGGGCGGCTCCTGTTGCCCACGTCGGCGTGGCGGCTGCCGTTCAGCACCTACGAGCGGCTTCGGGATCCCCGCACGGCCACCGGCTGGCGGTTCGCCGTCGTCGGTGTGCCGGCGGCCGACGCCGCGGCCGCCGCGGCCCTGCCGGGCAGCCGGTTCACCGTGCTCCGCGACGACGAGAAGCCGGTGCGCGCGGGCCTGGGGCGCTGGACCCTCCACGACGGCGCTCCCCTGACGGCGGGGCCCTGGGCGCGGCTGGCCGAGTCGGTCATCAGCGCCGAGTTCCTGCCGGTGGTGACCGACCAGGTGGAGGCCCTGGCCGCCGCGGTGGGGAACTCGACCGCCGACCGGCCGATGTGGGCCCTGGGTGCCGCGGTCCTGCTCGACGACGACCTGGCGGAGTTCTTCGGCTCGGACGCCGCGGAGGTGGCCGCCGCGCACTGGCCGGCGCGCGTGGACGCCGAGGAGGTCCTCGAGCGGGTCCTGGAGTGCGTGGAGCGGCACGCCGCCCCCGGCTCCGACGCCGCCGCCCGCATCCGCGAGCGCCTCACGTCCGATCCCGACAGCCCGCTGGCACAGCGGGCGCTGCTCCGTCCGGTCCTCGCCGCACTCGAGACGCCGGCGGACTTCGAGCGACTCCAGCACGCCTTGCCGCAACGGGCCATCGAGGTCGCTCCGGCGCTACGAACGGATCTAGGCGACGCGGTCGCCGAGGCACTCGACCAGGTGCCGCAGGCCGAGGACCCCGTTGGGGCGCTACTGGCAGTTGCCCCTGTAGTGGACAGCGTCGCGAGTTCGTTGGAGCTGCGGCTGCGGATGGTCGAGCTGGCCCGAGAGTTGGTGGTGCCCAGGCTGGTCGACCCGACGACCGATCCGATCCACCGCGGCTGGGCTCCGGTGCCGTCCTGGCTGTGGAACTCCCTGATGCCCGCACTCGCCGCCATGCCAGGACTGCAGCACGGCATGGAACTGCCCGGTAGGAACCTGTCGGCGGCGACGCATGAGTGGCTGGGGTCCCTGTCGGTCCCAGTTGGCGAGCTGACGGTCGACGCACTGCAGAGCACAGGACCGATCGAGTGGGAACGCGCCGCTTACCGGCTGTTCATACGCCGAGCAGAAGACGTCACACCGCTCGAGCGGGCAGCGGCATACCTGGGCATGGTCACTTCGAACGCGTTCACCGAGGGCATCCCGATCGAGCGCTGGGCTGGCTACGCCGCTGACGAGGTCTATCCGCGGGGGACGCTCGACGTAGTTACTGCGGTTGTCCTCATGGAGGCGCTTCCCCCGGGGATCCCGTTCGCATCAGCATTCGGCGCAGTACTGCAACGCACGCCACCCAGCGCCACCAGCCAGGCGGCGGTCGCTCAGTTCCAGCAACGGGAAGAGGAGGTCCCGGCCGCGGTACAGAAGCTGCTCGAGCGGCACATGCGCGGCAGTCAGTCCGACGACGTCCTCATCACCGCCTACAAGCAGCTCCTACCGATGCTCATACCGGTCACTGACCGGCACCCGAAATCAGCCTGGGTTCCAGTCGCTGAAGCGATGCTCCGGATCGACGTCCGCCAGCTGAGAGCGATCAAGGGCCTGCCTGATTACACCTGGCGGCCGAGCATGCCCTGGGATGAAGGTTGGGCGAAACTCCGTGAAGACCAGACCGATCCCGGCGCACGGTCACTCCTCGCTGCACACCTACTCTGCCGCGGCGCCAGAGCAGTGCACTGGCCAGAAGAGGATCGGGCATCACGGTGGCTGACCGGCGAGGGCGACCGACGCGGGCGCCGCTGGGCTGAGACGATCGCCGAGGTGTTGTTCACCAGTGGCGACCCGGAAGCTGATCTGGTCACCACCGTTGAGCGATTGGTCGCTGAGACGCCTCGCAAGCAAGGCGCTGGCAGCACCGCCGGATCCGAGGCCTACCGCCGTGAGGACTCGTGGCGCGAGGACGCCGTCGCTTGGGCTCGTCGCATCGTCGCTGAGCACCCCCGCCGTCCGTCCCCATTCCCCCGAACGCAGCGGTGAGCAGTCCCGTCCGCGGCCTCGTCGTCGGCGAGGCGACGTGGCGGCCGGGGACGGCCGGTCCGGTGCGGTGGGAGCCGCAGATGGTCTCCCCCGGCCTGTCCGGGGACGACGTCAGCCGCGTGCTCGGCGAGGCGCCGTCGGGCCTGCCGCCCGCTTCGGCGGTCCCCCGGCCGCGGGTGGAGGCCGGGCGCCCGTTCCGGCTCGCGCTGTCCCCGTTCGGGGACCGCGGGCTCGTCTGCCTGCGCGCTACCGCCGTCACGCCGCCGGACGCGTCGGGCGCTGTGCCCCTGCGCCTGACCTGCCTGGTGGTCGACCCGGACGCTGTCGGCCGGCAGCTGCCGCGCCCGGCCGAATTCTGGGACGCCCCGCTGTGGACGGTCGCTCCCGGCCGCCCGCTGCCGCCGTTGACCCCCGGTCCGATCGACGACGCGGCGCTCACCGCCTTCGCCCGCACGCACCCCGACCAGCGCGAGGTGGTGTTCGCCGCCGTCGAGCGCGCCCTCCGCGCGGGTGGGCCGCTGCTCGTCGTGGGCGACGACCCCGCCGCCACGGCTCACTGGGCCTGGCTGGTCGGGCGGCTGCTGCTGCCGATTTCGGCCTGGCGGCTGCCGTTCAGCACCCACGAGCGGCTGGCCGCCCCGCGGCCCGAGGGTGCGGTGCCCTTCGGCATCGCCGGCGTGCCCACGACCGACGCCGCCGCGGCGCAGGCGCTGGCGGCCCGGGAGTTCACCGTGCTCGCCGACGACGAGCAGCCCGTGCGCGGCGGCCGCCGGTGGTGGGCGCTGCGGTCGGGCCCGACGGTGGCCGTCGGCCCGTGGGCGCGCCTGGCCGAGACCGTCGTCGTGGCCGGGCTGCTCCCCGACGTGGCGCAGCGGATCGACGCGCTGGCCGCCGAGGCCGGGCGCCCGGCCACCCGCAAGCCGATGTGGGCGCTCGGCGCCGCGGTGCTGCTGCTCGACGACGTCGACGACCTCGGCGACCTCGCCGCGGACGCCGCCGACCTCGTGCGCGAGCAGGAGCCGGCCGGGCTCGCCGGCGACGGGCCATTGCTGCACCGGCTGGCCGGCCTGCTCACCGCGCACACCCGTCCGGTCGTCGACGAGGCGGTGACCCAGGGCTCGCCCTCCCGCGTCGACGCGCTGTGGCAGGACGTCCGCACGCGCGTCGTCCCCGAGGCCGGTGAGGCGCTGACCCGCAACCTGTCCCGGCTGTCCGGCGTGGTCCGGCGCGGGCTCGAGGCGGCACACGACCGGGCGCGGGAGCGGCGCGGCGACGACCTGCCGGGCAGCCTGCTCGCGGTCGCGGCACTGCTGGACGCCGATGCCCCGGCTGCGGACCGCCGAGAGGTCCTCGACCTGGCCTGCGACGTGCTCGTGCCCGCGCTTCTCGACGCGCGCACCGACCCGCTGCGCGCAGGGTGGTTGCCCATTCCCGGGTGGCTGTGGGAGGAACTTGTCCCCGAGCTCGAGGCGGCGCCGCTGTTCGAGGACGGCGGCCGGCTGCCCGGGACGGTGCTGTCGCCTCGCGTCCACCGGTGGCTGGGTTCGCTGTCCCTGCCGGTGGGGCAGCTCCGCGTCGAGGCGTTGCAGCGCACCGGCCCGGTCGAGTGGGAGCGGGCCGCCCACCGCGTGTACGTCCTGCGCTCGGCCACCGTCTCCCCACTGGAGCGGGCGGCGGCGTTCCTCGGCAGCGTCTCCTCGACGGTGGCCAACCGGGGAGTGCCGGTGGAGGCCGTGGCCGCGCAGGCGGCTGGCAGCACCTACCCCGGCGACTCGTTGGACGCGGCCACGGCCTCTGTCCTCATGGCGGTCCTACCGGTCGGGTTCCCCTTCTCCTGGGCGCTGGCACCGGTGCTGCAGCGCACGGCTCCCAGCGCCACTACGCGGGCAGCGGTCGCCCGGCTGCGTGAGCGCGAGGTGGTCCCGATCGCCCTGGCGGACGTGGTGGAGCGGCACGAGCGCTGACGACCGGTGGTCGGCGAGGGGTCACCTGCCGGGGTCACCGCACACGGATGACCCCGGCGAGCGACCACTCGTCGCCGGGTGTCGACCTGCGGTCTCCTCCGGACGGCCGAGACCGCAGCAGGTCGATGACCGGCGCGGGGTCAGCCGGCGAGCAGGTCAAGCAGCCGGTCGAGGTAGGGCACCTGGCCCTTCACCAGCTTGGCCCGCGCCTCGTCGACGCCGAACCAGGCGGCGCGGTTGATCTCGGGGAACTCCTGCACCCGCCCCGACCGCGGCGGCCACTCGATCGTGAACGTGTTGCTGACGGCGGCGTCCGCGTCGAGATCGCCCTCGCCGGCCCACACGGTGAGGACCTTGCCGCTGGTCCGCAGCTCACCGAGCGGCACCAGCGACGTCGCCGGCACCGGGCTGCCGAGCTCCTCCTCGAACTCGCGGTGCGCGACCGCGAGCGGGTCCTCGCCGTCGGCGTACTCACCCTTCGGGAACGACCAGGCGCCGTCGTCCTTCCTCGCCCAGAACGGCCCGCCCATGTGACCGAGCAGCACCTCCACGTGCGGCGCGCGCCGGTACAGCAGGACCCCCGCGCTCCGTCTCGGCACCGGCTCAGCCTGTCACGGGCAGCGCGGTCCCCGGTCGCCGTTGCCGCGGCCGTTGCCGCGGCCGTCCTGGCCCCGGCCCGGCGGGTCGTCGCAGGGGACCGGGGGCTCCGCGGTCGGGACGGGCGCGGCCGTCGTCGGAACGGGCGTCACCGCCGGGACGGCGGCCGGCACCCCGGCGACTCCCTCCGGGACGGCGGCCGGGGAGGTCGGGGACGGCGGGGGCGCGGCCGACGACGGGTGCGGCGACGCGGGGCGCGCGACGGGGTCGCTCGGCGTGGCCGTCCGCACGACGGGCGGCGCCGCGTCCACCGCCGTCCCGCTCACGGCCGGCGCGACCAGCACCGCCAGGCCGCTGACGGCGAGCAGCACCGCGAGTGCACCGAGCACCGCGAGCCACCGCCGGCGCGACGGCGGCCGCGCCGCCCGGTGCCGCGAGGAGGTGGGCAGCCGGTCCGTGTCGAGCCCGTCGGAGAGCCCGTCCAGCAGACCGCCGGACGGGCCGTCGGGCGGGGGCTCGGGAGCGGTGCGCACCCGGCCGAACGTACGGACGGGACGACCCGGTTCCGGCCACCGACCCGCTCCCCCGTGCCCGCCCGGCAACGTCTCGGCGCTCCCGTCACACCCGCCCCAGACGCTCCACGCGGATGACCGGACCGGTCCGTCCGGGCCGGTAGACAGGACGCATGAGCACCACGGACACCCGCCCGCATCCGCACGACGGGGTCCGGGCTGCCGTGGCGATCTCGGCCACCAGCACGCCGGTGCTCTCCTACGCCCTCGCGCACAACCGGGTGCCGGTCGTGTCGCGGCTGGCGTTCACCAACCACGGCGCGGCGGTCCGCGGCGCCACCGTGCGCCTGGGCGTCCAGGACGCCGAGGGCCCCATCGGCAGCCCGGTCGAGCTGCTGGTCGACCTCGACGCCGACACCACGACCGTGCTCAGCGACGTCGGCCTGGTCATGGACCCCGCCGCGATGCTGCAGATCGAGGAGCAGCGGCCCGGGTCGATCGAGATCGACGTCGCCGTCGACGGCGTGGACGTCGCCGGCACCGCCGTCCCGGTGCAGGTGCTCGCCGCCAGCCAGTGGCTGGCCACCCCGGTGCCGCTGGCGCTGGAGATGCTCGCCGCGCACGTCCTGCCCAACCACCCCGCGGTGACCGCGCTGCTGGCCGAGGCCGCCGCGGTGCTCGAGGAGCGCACCGACGACCCGTCGGTGCAGGGTTACCAGGCCGGTCCCGAGCGGGTCGACGAGATCGTCGCCGCGATCGCCGCGGCCGTGCGCGCCCGCGGCATCCGCTACAGCGAGCCCCCGGCCAGCTGGGCCGACATCGGCCAGAAGGTGCGCACCCCCGGCGACGTGCTCGACGGCCGGGTGGGCACGTGCCTGGACACCGTCGTCGTGCTCGCCGCCGCGCTCGAGGCCGCCGGCGTGCGGCCGCTGCTGTGGGTGGCCGAGGGGCACGCCTTCCTCGGCTACTGGCGCGAGGAGCGCACCGCGGAGAGCGCGGCCACCACCGACGTCGCGCCGCTGGTCAACCTGGTCGACCTCGGCCTGGTGCGGCTGGTGGAGACGACGCTGCTGACCAGCCGCAGCGCCGAGGAGCCCGACGCCGACCGGCTGCACCGGGCCGCCTACGACGCCTGGCTGCCCGGGCCCCTGGACCGCGTCGTCGGCGTCACCGACGTCCACCGCGCCCGCCGCGACGGCATCCTGCCGCTGCCCGCCCGCACCCGCGGCCCGGACGGCTCGGTGCAGGTCATCGAGTACCGCGCGGCCGAGCACGACCCCGCCGCCCGCCCGGCCGGCCGGCACGCCGCCCCGGTCGCGGGCGGCCGCCCCGGCGTGCCGCCGCGGGTGCAGCAGTGGAAGAACGCCCTGCTCGACCTCAGCCTGCGCAACCGGCTGATCAACTACACCGAGGGCGCCGGCCTGCCGCTGGTCGTCCCCGACGCCTACCTCGCCGGCCTCGCCGACCTGCTCACCGGCGACGACGCCCTCACCCTGCTGCCCAGCGACCGGCTGGCCGCCGTGCACGTCGAGCGCGGCGTGCGCTCGGCCCGCGAGCTGCCGGTCGGCCTGCTCGGCGAGACGCTGGTGGACCGCCGCGCGGTGCACGCCGACGTCACCGAGGGCGGCTACCTGCCCCGGCTGCGCGGGCTGGCGCACCGGGCGCGGACGGTCCGCGAGGAGACCGGCGCCAACAACCTCCACGTCGCGATCGGCAGCCTGGCCTGGGAGCTCGACGGCCGGGCGCTGCGCTCGCCGCTGGTGCTGCTGCCGGTGGTCCTCTCCCCCGCGGGCCGCACCGGCGCCTACCGGCTCAGCGCCGACGAGTCCTCCGCCGCCAGCCCCAACTGGTGCCTGCTGGAGAAGCTGCGCCAGGTGCACGGCCTGACCGTGCCGGGGCTGGACGGCGAGGGCATCGACGTCGACACCGCGCTGACCGCCGTCCGCCAGGCGCTGGCCGACGCCGGGCTGCCGTTCCGCGTCGAGGCGACCGCCGACCTCGCCGTCCTGCAGTTCGCCAAGTACCGGCTGTGGCGCGACCTCGACGAGCACTGGGCCGAGCTCACCGCCAACCCGCTGGTGCACCACCTCGTGCACGCCCCGACCGAGGCGTTCGCCGACCCGGTGCCGGCCGCGGCCGCCGACGTCGACCTCGACGAGCTGGCCGCCCGCTGCCCCGTCCCCGCCGACGCCTCGCAGCTGCGCGCGGTGGCCGAGGGCGTCGCCGGGCGCACGTTCGTGCTGGAGGGCCCGCCCGGCACCGGCAAGTCGCAGACCATCACCAACCTGCTCACCCGCGCGGTCGCCGACGGCAAGCGGGTGCTGTTCGTCGCCGAGAAGCGGGCCGCGCTCGACGTCGTCGCCCGGCGGCTCGAGGCGGTCGGCATGGGCCCGTTCGCCCTCGACCTGCACGACCGGGGCGCCCGCGCCGCCGAGGTCCGCGCCCGGGTGCGCGCGGCGCTGGACCACGCCGTCGCCGTCGACGAGCAGGGCCTGGCCGCCGACGGCGACGACCTGCGCGCCGCCCGCCGCACGCTGGCCCGCTACGCCGACCGGCTGCACGCGCCGAACGCGGCAGGGCTGTCGTACTACTCCGCGCGGACGGCGCAGCTCGCGCTCGGCGACGACGTCCCGCAGCTGCCGGTGCCGCAGACCTTCGCCGCCGCCGCGCCCGCGGCGACGCTGGCCGAGGTGCGCCGCGCGCTGGCGCTGCTGCCCGACGTCGCCGACCTGGTCCGCCCCTCGCCGCGGCACCCGTGGGCGTTCGTCGACACCGCGCGGGTCGACCTGCGCGCCGCCCAGGCCGCCGCCGCCGAGGTCGACGCCGCCATGCGCGCGCTGCCGGCCGAGGAGCACCTGGCGCGGGCGCTGCGCGAGGTGCGCACCCCCGGCGACCTCGACGACCTCGCCCACCTGCTGTCCGGTCCGGCGGTGGGCTCCACGATCGGCATGGACGTCCTCGACGAGGTGCCCACCGAGCGCTGGACGACCGCGACGACGACGGTGCTCGGCGAGGTCGCCGCGTTCACCTCCGCGGTCCACCCGGGGCTGGAGCTCGCGACCCCGGAGGCGCTGGCGCTGCCGCTGGCCGACCTCTACGTCGCCGCCCAGACCGCGCAGGCCGCCCGCTGGTGGGCCCGCCGGCAGGGGCTGCGCGCGGTGCGCGTGCAGCTCGCGCCGGTGCTGCGCCCGGGTGTGACGGTCAAGCTGCGCGACGTCGCCGAGCTCACCGCCTCGCTGTGGCGGCTGCAGACCGCCGCCACCGGGATCGCCGCCCGCGCCTCGGTCATCCCCGGTCTGTCGGTGCCGGCCGGGTGGAACCCGCTGCTGGAGCCCACGCTGCTCGACGGGCAGGTCGCCTGGCTGCGCCGCGCCGGCGCGGTCGTCGACAGCGCCCGCGAGTTCGCCGTCGCGCTGCGCCGCTACGTCGTCGCCGGGCCCGGGCCGGACGCCGCCGCGGCCGCCGCCGTCGTCCGGCTGCGCGACGGGCTCGACGCGCTGCTGCGGGTCTGCTCCAGCACCCCGGCCGCGCTGGCCGCCTGGTGCGGTGACGACGGCGTGGTGCTGCGCTGGGCGATGACCCGGCCCGAGCGCGGCGTCGAGCACAGCGGGCTGATCTCGCTGCGCCGCTGGGCGGAGTTCCTCGACACCCTCGAGCCGCTGCGCGCCGCCGGGCTCACCGAGGCCCGCGCCGCGCTGGTGTCGGGCCGGCTGCCCGCCGAGGACGCCCCGCGCGCGTTCGAGCACGGCCTGGCCGCCGCGTCGTCGGCCGAGCGCCGCGCCGCCACCGGGCTGGACGGCTTCGACGAGGCCGCGCACGGCAAGGCGATCACCCGCTTCACCGCCGCCTCCCGCGCGGTGCGCCGGCACCTGGCCGCCGCGCTGCCGGCCGAGGTGCTGGCCGGCCGGGACCTCGGCCTCGCCTCTGACGGCACCGCCTCTGACGGCACCGCCGACGACCGGCTCGGCGCCCTGCAGCGCGAGCTCGGCCGCTCCCGCCGGGGCCTGGGCGTGCGCGCGCTGCTGGCCGAGTACGGCGACCTGGTCACCGCGGTCGTGCCGTGCGTGCTGGTCAGCCCCGACTCGGTGGCGCGGTTCTTCCCCGCGCGGGCCGGGTTGTTCGACCTGGTGGTCTTCGACGAGGCCTCGCAGATCCGCGTCGCCGACGCCGTCGGCGCGCTCGGCCGGGCCAAGGCCGCCGTGGTCGTCGGGGACAGCGAGCAGATGCCGCCGACGTCGTTCGCCGAGCCGGTGTCCGTCCTCGACGACGAGCTCGCCGAGCTGCTCGGCACCGCCGTCGAGGACGAGGAGTCGATCCTCTCCGAGTGCGTGCAGGCGCGGGTGCCGCGGCACTGGCTGTCCTGGCACTACCGCAGCCAGGACGAGTCGCTGATCGCGTTCAGCAACGCGCACTACTACGAGAACCGGCTGTCGTCGTTCCCGGCGCCCACCCACGGGCGGCCCTCGCCCGACGTCGACGGCCGCGGCATCTCGCTGGTCCGCGTGCAGGGCACCTTCCACCGCGCCGGCGCCGGCCGGCTGCTGCGCACCAACCCGATGGAGGCCAAGGCCGTCGTCGCCGAGGTCCGCCGCCGGTTCGACGCGGGTACGGGCGGGGATGCCACAGCGGTGCCGTCGATCGGCGTGGTCACCTTCAACACCCAGCAGCGGGCCTACATCGAGTCGCTGCTGCGCGACGCCGGCGACGAGCGGCTGACCGAGGCGCTGGACCGCACCGACGGCGAGGGCCTGTTCGTCAAGAACCTGGAGAACGTGCAGGGCGACGAGCGCGACGTCGTGCTGTTCTCCACCGGCTTCAGCCCCGACGACCGCGGCGTGCTGCCGCTGAACTTCGGCCCGCTCAACCGGGTGGGCGGCGAGCGCCGGCTCAACGTGGCGATCACCCGCGCCCGGCGGCAGGTCGTCGTCTTCTCCTCCTTCGACCCGTCGGCGCTGCGCGCGGAGCAGACGTCGTCGCTGGGCATCAAGCACCTGCGCGCCTACCTCGACCTGGCGGCGCTCGGCACCGACGCGCTGCCCCGCGAGGCCCGGCGGCCGTCGGTGCCCGACCGGCACCGCGAGGAGATCGCCGCGGCGCTGCGCGGGCGCGGGCTGGCGGTGCGCACCGACGTCGGCCTGTCGGAGTTCCGCGTCGACCTGTCCGTGGCCCGGGCCGCCACGCCGGACAGCCCGGTCATGGCGGTGCTGCTCGACGGCCCCGAGTGGGCGCGCCGCCGCACCGTCGGCGACCGCGACGGCCTCCCTGTCGAGGTGCTGTCCGGGATGCTCGGCTGGCCCGTCGTCGAGCGGGTGTGGCTGCCCTCGTGGCTGCGCGACCGCGACGCCGTCCTCGACCGCCTGGTCGCGGCGGTGGCCGCGGTCCCCGAGCCGGCACCCGCTCCCCCGGCCGCCGCCCTCACCGTGGTGGACGACGTCCCCGCCCCCGTCGTCGAGCTCCCCGTCGCCGAGCCGGAGCGGGAGACCGAGCCGCAGCCCGACCCCGAGCCGGAGTCCCGCGGGCTGCCGACGCTGCGCTCGATGGTGTCGGCCGCGGTCACCGCGCTGCCGGTGCCGCGGCACGCGCCGGTCGAGGCCCCGGTGGTGACGACGCCGGTGACCCCGGTGCCGCTGACCGTCGTCCCCGACCCCGTCGAGGAGCCCGCGCAGGAGCTGCGGTTCCGCGCGTGGGCGCCCAGGCCCGCGGGCGACCGCAAGGTCCTCGACGACCTGGCCGACCCGCGCAACGCCCGGCTCGTGCGGCGCGTCCTGACCGCCGGGGTCAAGGCGGAGGGGCCGGTGCACCGCGACCGCCTCGCGCGGCTGGCCGCCGGCGCGTTCGGGCTGACCCGGGTGAGCGAGGCCCGCCGCGACGCGCTGCTGGCCCTGCTGCCCGAGGGCTCGCTCGACGGCGACGTCGTCTGGCCCGGGACGCTGGACCGGGAGACCTGGACCGCGTTCCGCCGCCAGGCCACCAGCACCGCACGCCCGCTCGAGCAGGTGCCGGTGCAGGAGGTCGGCAACGCGATGGTCGCCCTGTGCCGCGCGTCCGACGGCCTGACCCAGGACGAGCTGTTCCTGCGCACCGGCGAGGTGTTCGGCTACCGCCGCCGCACGCCGTCGCTGGCGCCGCTGCTGGCCCGGGCGCTGGCCCGCGTCACCGCCGCCGGGCGGGTCACCGCCGGCGACGACGGCCGGCTCACCGCCCGCTGACCTCTCCGCCACGCGGTCGTGCTCTGCACACAGGTGCAGGCAGAGCACGACCGTCCGCAGGAGCACCCCGGCTGCGGGGAGGATGGAGCACCGTGAGCACCGCCGGGACGACCGAGGCGACCGCGATCCGGGACTTCGCCGCCGACGTGCGCGACGCCGTCGGGCGGCTGGCCGGGGTCGCCGAGCGCACGCCGCTGCAGCGCAACGAGCGGCTCTCCGCACTCACCGGCGCCCACGTGTGGCTCAAGCGGGAGGACCTGCAGGTCGGCCGCTCGTACAAGGTCCGCGGCGCGTACAACACGATCAGCCGCCTCGACGACGCCGCCCGCGCCGCCGGCGTGGTCTGCGCGAGCGCCGGCAACCACGGCCAGGGCGTCGCGTACGCCTGCCGGGCGCTCGGCGTGCGCGGCGCGGTCTTCGTCCCCGGCACGACGCCGCGCCAGAAGCGCGCCCGCATCCAGGCCCTCGGCGGGGACACCGTCGAGCTCGTCGTCACCGGCGACACCTACGACGACGCCGCGGCCGCCGCCGCGGCGCACGCCCGCACGACCGGCGCCACGCTGGTCCCGGCGTTCGACGCCTGGCCGGTCGTCGTCGGGCAGGCGACCGTCGCGGTGGAGGTGCTCGACCAGCTCGGCGGCCGCGCGCCCGACGTCGTCGTCCTGCCGCTCGGAGGGGGCGGGCTGCTGGCCGGCTGCGGTACCTGGCTCGCGCAGGCCGCCCCCGGCACCCGGGTGGTCGGGGTGGAGCCGGCGGGCGCGGCGAGCATGGCCGCGGCCCTGGCCGCCGGGCGGCCGGTCGAGCTGGCGGAGATCGACACCTTCGTCGACGGCGCCGCGGTCCGGCGGGCCGGGGCGGTCACCCACCCGCTGGTGCGCGACTGCGGCGCCGAGCTGGTCGCCGTCCCCGAGGGCCGGGTCTGCACCGAGATGCTCGACCTGTACCAGGTCGACGGGATCATCGCCGAGCCCGCGGGCGCGCTGGCCTCCGCCGCGCTCACCGGCGGCACCGTGCGGGTCGAGCCGGGGCAGACGGTGGTCTGCGTGCTGTCCGGCGGCAACAACGACGTCAGCCGGTACGCCGAGGTCATCGAGCGCTCCCTGGTGCACCAGGGGCTCAAGCACTACTTCCTCGTGGAGTTCCCCCAGGAGCCCGGCGCGCTGCGCCGCTTCCTCGACGACGTGCTCGGTCCCGACGACGACATCGTGCTGTTCGAGTACGTCAAGCGGGACGAGCGGGAGACCGGCGCCGCGCTCACCGGCATCGAGCTCGGCACCGCCTCCGCGCTGCCCGGCCTGCTCGACCGGATCGCCGCGAACCCGCTGCGCATCCAGCACCTGGCGCCGGACTCCCCGGCCTACCGCTACCTCGTCCGCGGCGGCGCCCCCGGCTAGACCCGGGCCAGCCCCACCACGGTGACGTCGTCGGTGCCCGCGGGGTCCAGCGCCGCGACGACGCCGTCCACGACCTCCTGCGGCTCCCCGGCCAGGCCCGCCACCGTCGCGCGCACCGCCTCCAGGCCCTCGGGCAGCGGGCGGTCGCGCCGCTCGACCAGCCCGTCGCTGTAGAGCAGCAGCCGGTCGCCGGGGTCCAGCCGCAGCTCCACCTCGGGGAAGTCGGCGTCGTCGAGGAGGCCGAGCGCCGGCCCGCGGCCGTCGGTGACCAGCCGCGCGGCGCCGTCGTGCGCGTGCACGGCGGGCAGGTGCCCGGCGTTGGCCAGCGCCAGCGCGCCGCCGGCCGGGTCGAGCTGGACGACGAGGGCGGTCGCCATCTCCCCCGGCAGCAGCGCGGCGACCAGGCGGTTGAGCTCGGCCAGCGCCGCGGCCGGGCCCTCGTCGCGCAGCAGCGCGGCGCGCAGCGCGTGCCGCAGCTGGGCGGTCACCGACGCGGCGGTCAGGCCGTGCCCGGCGACGTCGCCGAGCACCACGGCCAGCCGGCCGCTGGGCAGCGGCACCAGGTCGTACCAGTCGCCGCCGACGACGTCGGCCTCGCTCGGCCGGTACCGCGCGCCGAGCGCGACGCCGGGCACCTTGGGCAGCTCCTCGAGCAACAGGGTGCGCTGCAGCGCGGCCGAGAGCCGGTCGTCCTCGCCGGCGCGGGCGAGCCTCGCCTCGCCGAGGTGGCCGGCCAGCGCGCGGGCGGCGGCGACCTCGTGCTCGCGCCACGGGCGGGCGGTGCCGCGCACGGTCTCGGTCCAGCGGGCGAACGACCGGCGCGGGGACAGCCGCCCGTCGGTGACCTTCGACGTGTGCGGGTCGCCGCCCCAGCTGACCTCGCGCGGGGTCTCGGGTCGGAACCACGCCAGGAAGTCGCCGCGCCCGCCGCCGACCTCGACGGCGAGCACGCCGCTGGCGTCGTCGGCGAGGTCCTCGAAGCCGGGCAGCGCGAGGGTGAGCCGGTCGGTCGCGCCGCCGACCCGCAGCACCGCGGGGACGACGGCAGCGACCCGCTCGGCCGGCGGGGTGCGCCCGAGCAGGTGCAGCCGCCCGTCGAGGCGGACCGCGGCGCCGGCGGCGGGCAGCAGGTCCAGCGCGGTGAGGTCCCCGTCCACGAGCGCGGCCGCGGGCGTGCGCGGCGTGCGGCCGATCGCGGCCACCAGCTCCGCCTCCCGTTGCGCGACGGCGACCACCCGGTCGCGCTCGCCGGCCTCGACGGTGGTGTGCAGCAGCAGCGAGGCGGTGCGGCCGAGGAACTCCGCGGCGGTGCGGTCGGCGTAGGAGGGGCGGTGGGCGCCGCTGTAGCCGTGGCAGGCGACGAGTCCCCAGAGCTTCCCGCGGTCGATGAGCGACACCGACATCGACGCGGTGACGCCCATGTTGGCCAGGTACTCCAGGTGCACCGGCGAGACGCTGCGCAGCACCGCGCCGGACAGGTCCAGCGGCCGCCCCGTCCCCGGCACCAGCGGCGGCTCCAGCGGGACCGGCGTGTAGGTGGCGTCGGGGATCAGCCGCATCCAGTTGGTGGCGTAGAGGGCGCGGGCCTGGGCGGGGATGTCACCGGCCGGGTAGTGCAGGCCGAGGAAGGGCTCGAGGTCCGCCCGCCGGTCCTCGGCGACCACCTCGCCGTTCCACTCGGCGTCGAAGCGGTAGACCATCACCCGGTCGAAGCCGGTCAGCGCCCGCACCTCGCGGGCCAGGACGGCGGTCAGCCCCTCCAGCGACGTCGGCGCGGACAGCCGCTGCAGCACGGTCGGCAGCCGCCGGTGCCAGGCCGCGCCGGCCTGCCCGGCGCCGGCGACCGGCTCCCACTCGGTGACCAGCAGGTCGCCGCTGCGGGACAGGACCAGGTCCAGCTCGGTGCCGGCGGGCGCCACCCGCAGCGGGTCGGCCTCGACGAGGTCCGCGGCCAGCGCCGCCCGCAGCCGGTCGATCTCGGCGGGGGTCAGCAGGTCGGCCAGCGTGCGGCCGGTGGGGTCGGTGCCGAGGACGGCGGCGGCGTTGGCCGAGGCGACGACGACGGCGAGGTCGGGCTCGGTGACGGCGAGCAGCGCGCCGTGCGGCTGGATCGCGCCGGGGACGGCGATCGGCTCCTCGGCGCAGCGGGCGAGCGCCTCGTCGTCGACCACACGGCGGAGCGGGTCGGGAGCCGGGGACGGGAGGGTCGGGGCGGCGCTCATCGCGGCCGACCCTACGACCCGACCTCCCCGTCGGTCAGGCTCGCCGACTCCACGACGGGCACCAGGCGGGACAGGTCCAGCAGGTCGATGACCAGGCGCACCGGCTGGTTGTCCCGCGGGCAGACGACCTGCAGCGCGGTCCCGGCCGCGGCGGCCTGCTTGGCGGCACGGACCAGCTGCCGGGCCCCGGAGGAGTCCATGAAGACGGTGGCGGTCAGGTCGATGACCAGGGATCGCGGGTGGGCGGCCAGCTCGTCGTCGACGTACGCGGCGAGGAGCGCCACCGTGGCGATGTCGAGTTCACCGCGTACCCTCAGCGCGGGCCGCCCGTTCACCGCCACGCGGTCGACGGCGAACAGCACGATCAGGCTCCCTCGGTACCCGGAACGGACCCGAGGAGCGTACGCGCCGTCACGGGAGGGGCTCGGCATGGACATCGCGTTCACCGTCCGGCTGCCCGTCGACGTCGACAGCGTGCCCTTCGTCCGCGGCCTGTGCCGGCAGGCGCTCGAGCACCTGCGGATCGAGCAGGCCGTCGTCGAGGAGACGACGCTCGCGCTCACCGAGGCCTGCGCGAACGTCGTCCAGCACGCCGGCGACCACGCCGAGTACCAGGTGTCGGTGGAGATCGACCGGGCGCTGTGCCGGATCACCGTCGTCGACGACGGCACCGGCTTCGACCCCGAGGAGGCGGCCACCCGGGCCGGCCTCGACGGCGAGCGCGGCGCGGGGCTCACGCTCATGCAGGCGCTGGTCGACCGGCTGGACTTCCGCCTCGACCCCGACGGCCGGCACTGCGTCAGCCTGGAGAAGCGGCTGAGCAGCCGCCCGTCGCTGCGCCTGCTCGACCGCAGCTGACGAAGGACCCCCTGCCCCCCACCGCTCGCAGGCTCGCGGCGGGCCCCTGCAGGCGGCCGGAGGGCGACTACCTGTCGAGCGGGTTGGCCCGGGCGCGGGCGGCGAAGCCGTTCGCCGAGAACCGGCCGGCCGGCGAGTCCGGCTTGCGGCGGGCCTGGTCCTCGAAGCAGGCGACGAACTCGCCGATGAGGCCCAGCCGCGGGTACTCCGCGAGGACGGCGGCGCGCAGGCCGGCGGGCCAGGCGTCCGGGTCGCGGCCGGAGATGTCGAGGCCGGTGGCCAGCTCCAGCAGGTGTCCCTCGGGGTCGGCGGCGACGTCGACCTCCGGCGCCATGTGCGCGACGACGACCTCCGCGACCCGGCGCCGCCGCGCGGCCGGCCAGCCCGCCCCCGCGGCGAACACCCAGCCGACCGCCCCGCCGGCCTCCTCGAACGGCACGGTCGCGCTGTCGAAGACCGGCACCAGGCCGATGTCGTGCACCATCGCCGCGACGAACAGCAGCTCCTCGTCGAACGCGATGCCGTGCCGGGCGGCGTGGTCGGCGGCCCACAGGTAGGAGCGCAGGCAGTGGTTCACCAGCGCCGGTGAGCTGAACTGCTCCGCCACCTCCCGCGCGAGGCGGCAGGCGGCGGTGTCGGGCAGGGCGGGGAGGGAGGCGGTCACGGTCGGCGAGTGTGCCGCCGTCCGTCCGCTCCTCCCCCGCCCGCCGCGCACCCTGGCAGGTCCGTTGCGGAACCCGGCAGGGACGGTGTCCTGACGAGAGCCGTCACGCCGAGGGCTTGAGCTCCTTGACCCGCTCGATGAGCCCGCCGGCGCAGGCGTCGATGAACCCGTCGGGGTCCGGGCCGACGTTCTGCAGGACGAGGTGGTCGAAGCCGGCGTCGACGTAGGGCTGCGCCTGCTGCAGGTGCTTCTCCGGGTCAGGCCCGACGGAGAACTGCCCCCGGATGTCGTCCTCCCTCACCGTCTGGCTGGCGGCGTCGAAGTTGACCGGGTTGGGCAGCTCGCTCATGACCTTCCAGCCGGTGAGCGCCCAGCGGCTGGTCCTCAGCGCCTCCTCGACGGCGGACTGCTCGTCCTGCGCCCACGCCATCGGCACCTCGGCGTAGAGCGGGCCCTTGCCGCCGGCGTCGCGGAAGGCGCCGACGAGGTCCTCGCGCGGCTCGGTGGCGAACAGCC
The DNA here is from genome assembly GCF_042654585.1 of Geodermatophilus arenarius. Taxonomy (NCBI): domain Bacteria; kingdom Bacillati; phylum Actinomycetota; class Actinomycetes; order Geodermatophilales; family Geodermatophilaceae; genus Geodermatophilus; species Geodermatophilus arenarius. Next base: position 85,201 of record NZ_JBHSGR010000011.1, on the reverse strand, counting down.
CGTCGCCGTACTGGGCGGCCAGCTCCGACGCGTTGTGCCCGCCGCTGGCGACCGCGATGACCGGGAGCTCGTCGGGCAGGTCGAACACCCGGGCGTCCTCGAGCTGCAGGTACCTGCCCTCGAAGGTCTGGTAGCCGCCCTGCCAGAGCTGCCGGATGATCTGCAGCGCCTCGCGGAGCATCTCGTGCCGCACGTGCACCGCCGGCCAGCCGGTGCCGACGACGTGCTCGTTGAGCCGCTCACCGGCGCCGATGCCGAGGGTGAACCGGCCCTCGGCGAGGATCTGCACGGTGGCCGCGGCCTGGGCGATGACCGCCGGGTGGTACCGGATGATCGGGCAGGTCACGCCGGTGACCAGGCCGATCCGCTCGGTCTTCGCGGCCATCGCGCCGAGCATCGACCAGGTGAAGCCGCTGTGCCCCTGGACGTCGAGCCACGGGTGGTAGTGGTCGCTCATCTCGACGAAGTCGAAGCCCGCCTCCTCGGCCCGCACCGTCTGGCGGACGACCTCCTCGGGCGGGAAGGCCTCGGTGGCGAGCTTCAGTCCGACCTGCATCGCGGGCGTCCTCACTGTCGGGTCCAGCGGTCGCACGAGGGCTGCCCGGGCCCCGCGGAACGGAAACGGCACGCCGGGGTCCCACGGCTCAGCCGGGGACGACGTCCACCCGCAGGCCCAGCTGCTCGAAGAAGCCCTTCTGGTCGAAGTAGCCGACGACCCGCGTGATGCCGTCCGGCCCGACCTCGATCAGATCGACCCCCGGGACGTCGCACCGGCGCTGGGTCGGCGCCGGCAGTCCCGGCAGCACGCCGCTGTTGGTGCCCTGCAGGCGCCAGCTGAAGTACACCCGGGATCCCTCGCTGACCTGGTCCTCGACGGTGAGCACCAGGTCGGGGAAGGCCGAGACCAGGCCGTTTACGTACCCGGCGATCGCGGTCCTCGGCAGGGGTCCGGGCAGTGAGGGGTCGACGTAGGTCCCGTCGTCGGCGAAGCAGGCGGCGACCGCGTCGCCGTCGTGGTCGCTCCAGCCGCGCTGGTACCGCTCGGCCAGTTCGGCGGCGCTGAGTGTCGTGGTCATCCCGGTCTCCCCTCGGACGGTGGGCGGGCACCGCGGCGCGGACGGGGGCCGCCGCGCGCCACGGCGAGGTGGTCGCGCGAGGGTGCCGAGGCTAGTGCCGCGCCGCCCGGAAGCCGAGGGAGTTCCCCGCCGCGGGGTCCCCGGGTAATGCGGTCGCGGCGCGCGAGCCGAGCGCGTTGACTGCCCCGGCCCACCACGACGCCGCGGGGACCGGGCCCCGCACCCACAGAAGAGAAGGGACGATGGAGGAGATCAGCGAACGCCTGCTCAGCTGGGCGTCGATCCTCGAGGACGCGACCCGCGAGCAGGCCGAGCGCACCGCCTCGCTCCCGTTCATCCACCCGCACGTGGCGCTCATGCCCGACGCCCACCTGGGTCTGGGCGCAACCGTCGGCTCGGTCATCCCGACCGACGGGGCGATCATCCCGGCGGCGGTCGGGGTGGACATCGGCTGCGGGATGATGGCCGTGCGCACCCAGTTCACCGGCGACGACGTCCGCGGCCGCAACCTGGCCACGCTGCACGAGCAGATCTCGCGGGCGATCCCGCTGTCGGCCGGCCGCTACAACCGCAGGCTCCGCGACACGGCCGCGCCGCGGGTCGAGGAGCTCCGCGCACTCCCGGGCGCGGACCAGGCCGACGGCGTCGTGCGCGACTGGCCGCTGCAGCTGGGCTCGCTCGGCTCGGGCAACCACTTCATCGAGGTGTCCCTCGACGAGGCCGACCGGGTGTGGCTGTTCCTGCACTCGGGCTCGCGAGGCGTCGGCAACAAGCTGGCGTCGAAGCACATCCGGGTGGCGCAGGAGCGCACCCGGGCCCGCGGCGTCGTCGTCCCCGACCGCGACCTCGCCTACCTGGAGGAGGGCGAGCCGGAGTTCGACGCGTACATCGAGGCACTGCGCTGGGCGCAGCGGTTCGCCGCGCTCAACCGCGAGGAGATGATGGACCGCGTCGCCGACCAGGTGTCCCGGTTCATGAGTGGACAGGGCCTGACCGAGGAGGTCCGGCGCGAGCAGGTGGTCCAGTGCCACCACAACTACACCGAGCGGGAGACCCACTACGGCCGCCAGGTGTGGCTGTCCCGCAAGGGCGCGATCGCGGCGCGCCGGGGCCAGTGGGGGCTCATCCCGGGGTCGATGGGCGCGGCGTCCTACGTCGTCGTCGGCAAGGGCGACGCCGCGTCGCTGACCTCGGCGCCGCACGGTGCCGGGCGGGCGTTCTCCCGGTCGGCCGCGCGCAAGCGGTTCAGCCGGGCCGACCTCGACCGGCGGATGACCGGCATCGCCTGGGGCCGCTCGGACGCCTTCCTCGACGAGCACCCCGAGGCGTACAAGAGCATCGACGTCGTCATGGCCGACGCCGCCGACCTGGTCGAGGTCCGGCACACGCTGCGCCAGGTGGTGAACGTCAAGGGCGACTGAGGTCCCGCGCCCGCTCGTGCTCTGCCCCCGGTCGGGGGCAGAGCACGAGCACGCCGGCCGAGGAGCCTGCCGACTTTCGGTGCCACCTGGGCTCCAGCAGAGTGACGGCGTGACGACGTCGATCGAGGCCGCCGCGCTGCAGGAGGTGGCACCGGGCGTCTTCGCCTACGTGCAGCCCGACGGCAGCTGGATGATCAACAACACCGGCGTCGTCACCGGCGACGACGGCACGGGGCTGATGGTGGACACCACCTCGACCGAGGCCCGCAACCGCGCGCTGCTGGCCGCCGTCGGGTCGGTGGCGCCGGGCCGGCTGCGGGCGCTGGTGAACACCCACCACCACGGCGACCACACCTTCGGCAACTGGCTGGTCCCCGCCGACACCCCGGTCGTCGGGCACGTGCACGCGAGGGAGGACCAGCTCGCCGCCGGGTTGCTGGCCGCGCAGGTGCTCACCGGCCCGGACTACGGGCACCTGGAGGTGCGCCCGCCCGACCTCACGTTCACCGGCGCGCTGACCCTGCACCTCGGCGAGCGGGCGGTGGAGCTGCACGCGGTGGGGCCTGCGCACACCCGCGGCGACGTCGTCGTGTGGCTGCCGGCGCAGCGGGTCGCCTTCGCCGGCGACGTCGCCTTCGCCGGCGGCCAGCCGTTCCTCGCGGAGGGCAGCGTCGCCGGCTACCCGCGGGCGGTGGAGGCGCTGCGCGCGCTGCAGCCCGACGTGCTGGTGCCCGGGCACGGCCCGGTGTGCCGCGGCGACGAGGTCCCCCGGCTGCTCGACGACCTCGCTGGCTACGCCGCCTTCGTCGACGCAACCGCGCGCGAGGGGCACGCGGCCGGGTGGTCGCCGCTGGAGACCGCGCGCCGGCACGCGGACAACCCCTACGCCGGGTGGCAGGAGTCCGAGCGGCTGGTGGGGAACCTGCACCGCGCCTACGCCGAGCTCGACGGCCGGCCGCCGGGCGAGCGGCTGCCGCTGACCGAGATCTGGCCGGACATGGTGGCGTTCCACGGCGGCCCCATCGGCTGCCGGGCGTGAGGGAGGAGAGCTGATGCGCTGGGTCACCTACGTCTCGCCGTCCGACGGCGCGGAGCGGGCCGGGCTGCTGCGCGACGGGCAGGTGCACGGGTTCGACGCCGCGCTGGTCGACCTGCTGCCCGACCTCGCCGCGGCGGCGGAGCGCACCCCGGCCGAGGTGGTGCCGGAGGACGGGCTGGTGCTGCGCGCGCCGGTGCCGCGGCCACCGTCGGTCCGCGACTTCCTGTCCTTCGAGCAGCACGCGCGCAACGCCGCCGCCGCGTTCGGCCGGGAGGTCTCGCCGGTCTGGTTCCAGCAGCCGGTCTTCTACTTCACCAACCCCGCGGCGGTGCGCGGGACCGGCGAGCCGGTGCCCGTCTCCCCCGGCTCGGCGGCGTTCGACTACGAGGTGGAGGTCGCCGCGGTCGTCGGCCGGGGCGGGTCGGACCTCACGCCGGAGCAGGCCGAGGCCGCGATCGCCGGCTACACGGTGTTCGTCGACTGGAGCGCCCGCGACGTGCAGGGCGTGGAGTCCCAGGTCGGCCTCGGCCCGGCCAAGGGCAAGGACGGCGCGACGACGCTCGGCCCGGTCCTGGTCACGCCCGACGAGCTCGAGCCGTACCGCTCCGGCGCCGGCTACGCGCTGCGGATGGCGGCCGCGGTGGACGGCGTCGAGCAGGGCGGCGGCAGCTGGGCCGACATCCACTGGTCGTTCGGGCAGATGCTCGCCTACGCCTCGCGCGGCACCGAGCTGCGGCCCGGTGACGTCGTCGGCAGCGGCACGGTCGGCACCGGGTGCCTGCTGGAGCTGCGGTCGCTGCACGGCGAGGACCAGCACCCGTGGCTGCGGCCGGGCGTGGAGGTCGCGGTGACGGTCGAGCGGATCGGCACGGTGACCGCACGCATCGTCGCCGGCCCCGACCCGGTGCCGCTGGGTCCCCCCGCGACGGCCGCGCGGGCCTAGGGCGGAGCGTGCCCGTGCTCCGCCCCACGGTGGAGCCGGAGCACGGGCGCGCGCCGGTCAGTCCTCCGCCTGGCCCATCCCGGTGCCCTCGGCGGCGCCGGGGAAGCCGGGGCGGTCCCCGCTGCCCATGGGTCCCTGGGCAGCGCGGGGTCCCTGCTCGGGAGCGTCGTCGGCGACGCCGTTCTCGTCGGGGTGCTCACCGGGCAGCACGTGGTCGTCGGTGCGGCCGTCCGAGCCGCCGTTCGGCGGACCCTGGGTCATCGCGGACCTCCTCAGCCGTGCTCCGACCGGACGGCTGGGCTCACCCCGGTCGGGGCACGGGGTACCCGGCCCGCCGCCCCGGACACGGCTCGGGCGGTCGGCGTCCGCCCCGCGACGGGTCAGGGGCAGCTCTCCTCGAGCTTCACGACGCCGAGGTCGATCGTCCCCTCCGCCGCGCCGGTGACCCGCTGGCCGGCCGGGACGTTCTGCGTGCAGACCCTCCAGTTGGCGTCGAGCACCTGGTTGCGGGTGCCGAGCAGGTCGTGGGACAGGCTGAGGAAGACGCCGTTGGCCTGGATCAGGTCCTGGGCGTCCTGCAGGGTCATCCCGACCACCGACGGCATGGCGAAGTCGACCACCGGCGCGGCCGGCGTGGTCGGGGCCGGGGTGCTCGGGGCGGCGGTGGTGCTCGGCACGACGGCCGGCGGCGGTGCGCTGGAGACGGGCGGGACGGCCGGCTGGGGGCTGGAGGTCGCCGTCACGGTCTCGGTGACCGTCGTGGTGCTCGCGGCGGCGGTCGCCGCCTCGTCGTCGCCACCGCCGAGCGCGGCGCCGACGGTTGCGACGACGAGGACCAGCGCGAGGACGGCGAACCAGGGACGCAGGTAGACCGGCGTCTCCTTCTTCTCCGGAGGCGGGGGCAGGAAGCCGGGCAGGGGGCCCTGCGGCGGCTGCCAGGGCTGGCCGGGCGGCGGTTGGGTCATGGGGACACCCCGTCGTGCTGGAGGGACCCGCGGCGGGTGCAGTCGCACCGCCGTCGCGGGAGGAACCGCGGGAGCGTGCCACGGCGGGACGGTGCTCCCCGGGACGTCCGGCACGGCGTCGTAGCGGGACGGTCACGAAGTGCCCCGGTCGCCTCGCCGGTCCCCCCGGACACGCCGCGGCCCCCGTCCTGGGTGGGGGACGGGGGCCGCGGTCGCGCTCGCAGGTCAGTAGCCGCGACCGGCCTGACCCTTGCCGCCCTTCGCGTTCTTGGCCTGGAAGTCGCGGATGAACTGCTTGATCTTGGCCTGGTTCTGCGGCTTCCGGAGCTCCTGGACGACCTTGGCGGCGACGCCCGAGGCGATCAGGTTCCTCATCATGCCCATGGGGGGACTCCCTCCTCTCGACTGCTGGTTCCGGTGCCCCGTCAACGGGCGGCGCAACCGTCGCGATCCCCGGGGCTTCCCCGCTCCCGTCGTGGTGGGCCGCTGACGCGCTGTGCGGACGCACCGCTGCGCCCTTTCTCGTCCGCCCCGGCGTGTCGGCGCCTGCGTGTCGGAGGTCGAGCGGCGGAGGGAACGGCTCCTGCGCTGGTGGGACGGGCGATTCGGATCCGCGGCCCGCGTCAAGTCCGCGGCTCGCGGCCGGGCGTGGCGCGGATGCGATCCGGTTGAACGCTGCAACACCCCTCCCTACCGTCGTCGCGGTCCGGCCGGCCCTCAGTCACCTCCCGTGTGACACCCGCCGGACACGCCGAACCAGGCGGCCGGCAGCCGGCCGGCGCCCGGACCGGGGACCCACGTGAGCACTGGGGTGAAGCGCGCTCCGTCGCGCCGGGCGACTCCTCCGCCCGAACCCGTCAGCTAACCCGGTAGGCGGTCGCGGAGAACAGGAGAACCGTCGTCGATGACGACTGCACGCACGTCCACCGCCCGTCGTTCGTTCCGCGGCATCGCCGTCGCGGCCATCGCCGGAGCCGGCATCGCCCTCTCACCCCTCCCGGCGTCGGCCGCCGCGGGCGACGGGGGTACCGCGACGGTCGCCGCCGCACCGGCGGCCGCTCCCAACGGCGCGGCCCAGACCGCCGTCGACACCGCCCTGGCCCAGGTCGGTGACCCGTACGTGTACGGCGCCACCGGCCCGAACTCGTTCGACTGCTCGGGCCTGACCAGCTACAGCTACCAGGCGGCGGGCGTCTCGATCCCGCGCACCTCGAAGGCCCAGTCGACGTTCGGCACCCCGGTGGCGAAGGCCGACCTGCAGCCGGGCGACCTGGTGTTCTTCTACAGCCCCGTGTCGCACGTGGGCATGTACATCGGCAACGGCCAGATGGTCCACGCCTCGACCGCCGGCAAGCCGGTGGCCGTCGTGAGCCTGGACTCGATGCCGGAGTACGTGGGCGCGCGCCGCGTCGCCTGACGCGCGGAACGGTGTCCCCGGCCGGCTCGCCCGGCCGGGGGCACCGAACCGTCCTCGGGTGGTGTCCGCCGGCGATCCCGCCTGGCCGCGGCCGGCCGGCCCCGGGCCGGTGGTGGCGGTGGGCAAGCTCGTCGCCGACCAGCTGCTCGAGCTGTCCGCGCCGCTGGTGGCCGGCGGCCAGCAGCGGGTCGAGCGGACGACGACGGCCGGCGGCGCCCCCGCCAACGTCACCGCCGGCGTGGCCCGCCTAGGTGCGCCGGCGCGGTTCGCGGGCTGGGCCGGCGCCGACCCGCTGGCCGACGGGCTGCTGGCCGGTCTCGCTCGGAGGGGCGTCGAGCTCGCGGTGGTCCGCCGCGGGCGCGCGCCGCTGTCGACGGTGCTCGTGCATGCCGACGGCGAGCGCACGGTGCTGACCGACCGCGGCGAGGGCGGCCTGGAGCCGGCCGACGTCCGGCCGGAGTGGTTCGCCGGCGCCGCCGTCGTCCACCTCGACGGCTACGACCTGCTGCGCTTCCCCGATGCGGTGCGGGCCGCGGCCGGCACGGCGCACGACCTCGGCGTGCCGGTGAGCGCGGACGTCGCCGCGGCCGCCCGGATCGAGCGACACGGTGCCGATGGCTACGTGGAGCTGCTCGCCGGGCTGCGTCCGGACGTGCTCTGCTGCGACGCCGCGGAGGCCACGGCCCTGGGCCTGGACAGCGCCCTGCCCACCTGGGCGCCGCCGCTGGTGCTGGTGCACGCCGGCGCCCGGCCGACCCGGGTCGTCACGGCGGCGGGCACGGTGGAGGTCCCGGTGGAGCCGCTGCCGGCGGGCGGACCGCGCGACACGACAGGCTGCGGGGACGCGTTCGCGGCCGGGCTGCTGACCGGCTGGCGCGCGGGCGTGCCCGTGCTGGACGCCGTCCGGACCGGCCACGCGGCGGCCGCCGTGGTGGCGGGTGTGGTCGGCGGTCAGCCGCCACTGTCAGGCGCCTGACCTGGGAATTCGTGCTGCGAGAGGCCGCCGGACCGGCTGGACTTCGATCATGTGTTCGGGTGAGCCGGGGAGCGGGGACGTCCTCGACGACGTCGCCACGCTGGTCGCCGAGCGCAACCGGATCGACGCCCGCCTGGCCCGGGCGGTCCGCGCCGCGGAGCTGTCCTAGGCGCCGGAGCGGGACGGGCTGACGTCGATGGCCTCCTGGCTGCGCGGGCACTGCCGGCTCTCCGATGCCGCCGCCGCGCGGCTGGTGCGCACCGGGCGGGCACTGGAGCACCTGCCCGCCCTCGCCGAGGCGCACCACGCCGGACTGGTGTCCGCCGAGCAGGTCGCCGTCGCGGCGCGGGCGGTGACACCCGAACGCCTCACCGCCGCCGCGGCCGCCGGGGTGGACCTGGCCGTCATCGACGCGGTGTTCACCGGGGTCGCGGTCGAGCGCCCGCACGCCGACCTCATCGCGGTGGTCCAGCACTACTGCAACGCCCTCGACCCGGACGGGCCCGAGCCGGATCCGACCGAGGGGCGGTCGTTGACGTTGTCCCGGCACGCCGACGGGTCGCTGTCCTTCCGCGGGCACCTGGACGCGGTCGGCGGAGAGAGGCTGCAGGGCGCACTCGAGGCGCACGTGCAGGCCGACCGGCCCGCCGGCGACGGGCGCACCCGCGCCCAGCGCCTCGGGGACGCGCTGGTGCAGCTCGCGGACAACGTGCTGGCCTCGGGCAACCTGCCGACGCTGCGCGGGCACAAGCCCCAGATCGCCGTCGTCATCGACGTGGCGGACCTGGTCGACCCGGCCGGCGGGCCGAACGCCGGGCGGATGGGCTTCGGCGCCACCATCTCCGCCGCGAGGGCCCGCTGGCTGGCCTGCGACGGCGCGGTGTCCCGCGTGGTGTTCGGCCCCGACGGCGCACCGCTGGACCTGGGCCGGGCGCAGCGGCTGATGAGCCGCCACATCCGCAAGGCGGCCGAGCTGCGCGACGGCGGGTGCGTGTTCGCCGGGTGCGGGGCGCCGACGTGGTGGTGCGATGTCCACCACCTGGCCCACTGGATCGACGGCGGCGACACCTCGCTGGAGAACTCGGCGCTGCTCTGCGAGCGCCACCACACCAAGGTCCACCACGGCTTCCGGGTGGAACGACAACCGGACGGCCGATGGCGCACCTACCGACCGGACGGCACTGCGATCACCACCCCGGCGCCACTGCTCTCTCCTGCCGCCTGACTCAGGACAGATAGCGGCGGCGGAAGAGCGCTGCCCAGTCCTCGAGCTCCGGCACCGCCGCCGCGGCGTCCGCGAGGTCGCCGTGTCCGCGGAAGAGCACGTGCGTCGGCAGGGCACCGCGGTCGGCATCGAGCCGGCGCACCACCTCGCGGGCGCCCTCGTCGTCGTCCCGGGCGAGGACCAGGGTCACCGCCGCGTCCCACTCCGGACCACTCGCGGAACCGCCGCGGCGCACGCTCTCGGTGAGCAGCACGTTCCGCAGCAGCTGCCGGGTCGGGTACTCGCCGAGGCGGTCGAAGGCGCCGTCGGCCATGCCGAACCGCTCGCAGTGCCGGCGGTAGTTGGCGTCCTTCTCCCGGCGCCGCCCGTCCTTCTCCGGACCGGGGTCCCGGCTGAAGCCGTCCACGTACTTGGTCTCGACGGCGACGAGCAGGCTCCGGCCGTCGGCCAGCCGGGCCGACAGCACGGCGTCGAAGGCCGACCCGTCCCCCAGGTGCTCGCGCGGGGCCGGCGCCCACTCGCACTCGATGCCGTCGATGACGCGGTCGCCGACGTCCACCCGCTCGAGTCCCGTCACCGGCAGGTCCAGGAGACGGCCGATCACGATCGCGGCTGCCTCACGGTGGGCGCGCAGGTGCCCGAAGACGCTGAACGCCAGCGGCATCGAGCTGAGCATGTTGGTGAACAGCCGCGAGCGCTCGAGCTGACCGCCCTCGTCGCGCACGACCTCGGCGCGTGCGCGCGCGTACCGCGCTGCCTCGGGTGAGAGGAAGTTGCGGTCGCCGTGCTCCTCGCGGAGGTGGTTCCCGAGCGGCCGGCCCTTCCACGTGCCGGCCGGCAGGCCGAGCACCTGCTCGCGGAAGTCCGACTGCCGCCGCCGCTCCCGCCGGGTGACCGGGCCGTCCGACCGGACGACGGAGATGACGCTGTCGGTCACGACGTCAGATCCGCGCCAGGAGTTCGGCCTTCTTGGCCTCGAAGTCCGCGATGGTGATGACGCCCGCGTCCCGCAGCTCGGCCAGCTGGCGCAACTGCTCGACGACCGCGGGGAAGCCGCCGTCACCGGCAGGGCCCGGCTGCGGAGCCGGGGCGGGCGCCTGCTTGACGAACGGGTCTGCCGGAGCCACCTGCGCCGGCGGCACGAGCAGCGCACTGACCGCGGAGCGGACCTGGTCCACGAAGGGGCCGCCGTCCGCCTTCGGCACGGACGTGTAGGTGACCTTGCGGCCGCCGTCCTGCACGGTCAGCTTCCCCGTCAGGACACCGGCGTCCCACAGGATCGAGCCGAGGCGCAGCAGGGGGTACTCGTCGATGCTCGAACCACCCCACCCGTCGCGGACGAAGAGGACGCGGCGGTCCGTGAGCGCGAGCAGACCCTGGCTGGTCCCGAGGACGGCAGGAGCGAGGGCTTCGACGCGCTCACCCGGCCACAGGTGGGCGGCGAGCCCGCGGATCTCCTTCCTCCTGCCCATCGTCGACGACATGCGCGCCGCCGCGGCGGCGATGTCGGGACGCAACTGCTCGGCCATGGTGCTCCTGTCCGCTCCGGCCCGCGTGGGCGCGGACTCCGGACGACGGTAAGGACGGATCCCCGGGGGCCGTGGGACCCGGTGGCGCGGTCCGGCACGTCTCCCCCGGCCGTCCCAGTCACCTCACGAGGAACCGCTGAGGGCGATCGACCCTCGCGTCGGTTCAGTACCGGACGCCGAGGTGGCGCTCCGCGCAGGCCATGCAGAGCCCGGTGTTGTCGTGCACGTGCTCGCGGGCGTTGACCTGGCGGCACACCGGGCACCAGCGGAAGGTCCGCCGCCGCCTGCGGGCGACCTCCTCCGCCGCCTCGGCCAGCTCCGCGCGCTCGTACAGCACCTCGTCCGAGGAGAACCGGCGGTCGGCCACGAACTCCCACACCAGCTCGGCGGGTCCGGACCAGCGCGGCTCGGGACGGGCCAGCGTGAAGCCGAACCCGTCCCAGCCGACCGCCACCTGCGCCGGCTCCCCGCTCACGAACCACCGCTCGTGCGGCGGCCCAGGGACCTCCGTCCAGCCGTCGCCGAGCGCCCGCACCAGCACGTCGGGCGCCACCCCGACCAGGGCGGCGAGCTCCGCGGTGTCAGACACCGGCCATCTCGGCCAGCCGGCACATCGCGTTGACCTGGCGCAGCTGCTCCGGCGTCCGCACCTGGGCGTCGAGCAGCAACGGGCTCATCACCACCACCGCCAGCGCCTTCGCCCGCGACACCGCCACGTTGAGCCGGTTGAGGTCGTACAGGAACGACACCCCGCGCGGCGCCTCGTCGGCCGACGTCGACGTCGTCGAGTAGACGACCACCGGCGCCTCCTGGCCCTGGAACCGGTCGACCGTCCCCACCCGCGCGCCGTCGGGCAGCAGCGAGCGGATCAGCGCCACCTGGTTGTTGTACGGCGCGACGACGAGCACATCGTCCGGGCCGATCGGCCGCTCGGCGCCCTCGTGGTCCACCCAGCCGACGCCCTGCAGCGACTCCCAGACGGCGGCCACCTCGGCCGCCTCCTCCGTCGACGACGCCGACGCGGCCACCGTGTGCTCCACGAACCGCACCGCCGGCCCGGCCCCCGACACCAGCCCGCCGGGCCGGACGGTGATCCGCTCCCGCAGCGCCGCCGACTCCAGCCGGCCCTCGTACGCCAGGTCGGACACGAACGCGGTCAGCGCCGGGTGCATCCGGTAGGTCGTGTCCAGGAAGATCCCGCGGCCCTCCGGCACGGTGGGGTGCCCCTCGAGCAGGTGCTCCAGCGCGGACAGCCCCGAGTCGCCGGGGTGCACCGCCTGGGTCGGCTGGGCCAGCTGCTGCGGGTCGCCGAGCAGCACGAGCGACCTCGCCGCCCGCGCCACCGCGAGGGCGTTGGCCAGCGCGAACTGGCCCGCCTCGTCGACGACGAGCACGTCGACGGCCTCGGCGAGGTCGGGCTGCGTCCAGAACCACGCCGTCCCGCCGACCAGCGACACGTCGCCGTCGAGCAGCCGCGAGGCGACCTCCTTGCCGTCCCGCGACCACTCCACGCCCGGCGCGCCGCAGGCCTGCTTCTCCTCGCACTTCTGCAGCGCGGGCCGGCCGACGGCGGACAGCACGTTGCTGATGACGGCGTGCGAGGTCGCCGCGACGCCGACCTTCTTGCCGGCGTCGAGCAGCGCCCGGATCAGCCGCGATGCCGCCCGGGTCTTGCCGCTGCCGGGCGGGCCCTGCACGGCGAGCACCTCGCCGTCGAGCCGTAGCCCGAGCCGGACGACGGCGTCGCCGGCCTCCTCCCCCGGCAGCCGCCGGCAGTCCGCGGGCACCCGCCGCTCCAGCAGCGCCTGGCCGAGGCAGTCGCGGCCGGCGAGCACGTCGAGGGCGGTCGCGGCGATCGCCTCGCGCATGCCCTTGTCGTCGATCGGCCCCTCCGGGCCGAGGGCGCGCGGCGTGGGTTCCTTCGTCGACTTGACGACGAGTCGACCCTCGACGGCGTCGAGCTCGCGGATCTCCCCGACGCGCGTGCGGGTGTCGACGTCGACCACCTTCGACCCCACCGACAGCTTCGTGTCCTGCGTCGGGAACGAGAACGCGTAGAGCTTCGACCGCTTCTCGGTGCCGACCTCGACCGGCGCCGACAGCCCGCCGAGCACCGTGCCGTCCTCGACCAGGGCGGCGTCGTCGAGGTCCTTGCGGGCGAAGAACTCCCACCAGCCGGGGCGCGCCTCGCGGCGGTGCCACTGCACGAGGTCGCCGAGCAGGCCGTGGCCGGCCGCCTGCAGCCGCTCGACCAGCGCGAGCTCCTCGGTCTCGGCCTCCGACCGCTCGGCCGGGCCGGTCGTCTCGGACAGCACCGGCCGCGTCTGGCCGCCGAACTCCCGCTCGAGCTCCTCGCGCTGGATCTCCAGCCAGTCGTGCAGCTCGCGGGTCGAGTCGACGTCGTCCTTGTTGTAGAGCTCGATGTCCACGAGGCGCTGCGGGTCACGGTCGGCGAGCCACTTCTCGTAGGCGATGACGCTGCCCATGGCGTCGGCGACGTCGCCGGTGTGCTCGCGGCCGTAGAACGCCTCGACCTTCTTGATCGAGTACGAGCCCTTGCTGATCCGCATCGACTGCTTGACGACCGGATAGAGGTCGACGAACCGCTCGGCGCGCAGCAGCTGGTCCAGCTCCGCCTCGCGGACGCCGTACCGGCCGGTGAGCCGCTTGAGGGCGCTGATCTCGTAGGCGGCGTAGTGGTAGACGTGCATGCCGGGGTCGGCGCGCCAGGCGTCCAGGACCAGGTCGATCAGGTCGGCGACCATCCGCTTCTCGGCGGCGGGGTCGTGCGCCCACAGCGCGGTGAAGCTGCCGTCGCGCCGCCCGACGCCGGCGAGGTACTCCAGGCCCGCGCCGTCGGCGGAGTGCGGGTCGCCCTCGAAGTCGAGGTAGAGGTCGCCGTCGCTGGGCTCGGGCAGCCGCAGCAGACCGAGGTCCTTCGCCGGCGGGAGCAGGGTGCGGCTGGGGACGCCGGTGCGGCGCTCGTCGAGCTGCTGGCGCGCCTGCTCCTGCAGCCTGGCGCGGGTGGCCGCGCCGATGCGGGCGGCCTTCAGCGTCTCGGGCGGGGCCTCGGCGAGCTGCTCGAGGGTGGTGACGCCGGCGGCGCGCAGGGCGTCGCGGGTGTCGCGGCGCATGCCGGCGACGAGGGAGAGGTCGTCGGCCTCCTGCAGCTCGGCGTCGCACTTGGGCTTCCACGTGCACTGGCTGCAGTAGGGGCCGGGGACGGGCTCGGTGGCCGGCGGGTCGGCGACGAAGGCGGTCAGCCGGGCGCGGGCGCGGCGGGCGTAGGCGGCGACGTCGACCAGCCGCCACGGGTTGGTGACGCCGTCGCCGGTGACGACGCAGATCCGGTCGGGCTGCCTGCCCTGCAGGACGGCGAGGCGCTCGGCGTAGGTGGCCATCTGCAGCAGGGCGGGCACCTTGACGCGGCGGGCGAGCTTGGCGTCGGCGACCTCGTACGACCAGCTCCCGAGGGCCGACGGCGTGGGCACCTTCAGGAGGAAGTCGGCCGCGCCGCCCCAGACCCCGTCGAAGAAGGCGGCCTGCGAGATGACGTCGACGCCGGCGCGCATGGCCTGCAGGGTCATCGCCTCGGCCTCGCGGCGGCCGGCGGCGTCGAAGCGGGCCGGGATGCGGACGACGCTGCGCCCCTCGGCCTCGAGCGCGTCGAGGTAGCGCATCTCGTGCTCGGTGCCGAGGTCGGCGATGAGCGCGGCGTGGTCGCCCGGGCCCTCGGCGAGCGGCTCGAGCCGGCCGTCGGCGACGGCGAGGTCGAGCGTCGTGAGGTGTGCGCAGGCCTGGTGGCGGGTCAGGTCGGTGGGGCTCAGGACCAGGGAGCCGTCGGTGCGGTACATCGAGACGGGACGGTCTCACGTGACGGCGCCACCGAGGACTCCCCGCGCCGTAGCGGGCGGCACGTCCGTCCCACGGACCTCATCGCACTCCCCGGACTGCCGGCGGCCACACGCCGGCTCGGTCCCGCGTCGCCCATGCAGCGCCGGTCGGGGCAGGTAACTTCCGGCGACCGAGGGGAGCGGACGGTGCGGAAGAGGCACGTGGCGGGACACGTCCTGGGTGGGTTGCTGCTGGCGCTGGGGACGTGGGTGGGAGTCCTGCCGCGACGCGTCCGCGGCGACCTCGGCGACGTGGCGACCTGCGGGACGGCGTGGTTCCCGGCCGGCGCACGGCCTCATCCGGGCGACCTGTTCGACCCCGCCCACGCCTGCTCGTCCTTCCTCGAGCAGTACCGGGCCATCTCGCTGGGTCTCCTGGCGGCCGGCGTGCTCGTCGTCGCGGGGACGTGGCTGCTGGCGCGCTCCGCCCGCCGCTGGGCCGCGGGCGCCACCGTCTGAGGTCCCGGGCGGGGCACACGCCTCCTCCGCGACACCGCCGGCACGTCCGTCCCAGCTCCATCACGGGGTGCGGCGGGTGGGCGTGTCCGGGCGGGCCTGGCGGCCGCGGCTGTGACGATCCCGCGCGCACGGCGGGGGCTGCACCCGCCGGCGGTCGACGGGGGTCGAGATGAGCCAGCCCGGATCGTGGGACCCGTTCGCCGGCGCGGCGACGCCGTGGCCACCGGCCCAGCCGGAGCCGCCCGCGCCGGCGGGCCCCCGGAGGTGGCGCGGCCTCGCGGTCGGCGGGGTCGTCCTGCTGCTGCTCGGCGTGCTCGTGCTCGGCGCCGGCATCGGCTGGACTACGCACGCCGCGGTCGACCGGCCCGACCTCGCCGACACCACGGTGCAGGTGGTCGACGCGCCGACCGACGACGCGGGCACCGCCGCCGAGGTGCCCGACGTCCGCGGCCTGGCGCTGGTCGACGCCCGCCAGGCGCTGGCCGACGCCGGCCTCGACCCCGCCGCGCTGTCCACCGTGGACACGCCGTCGGCGCTGCCCGCGGGCAGCGTGGTGCGGCAGGACCCGGTCGGCGGCAGCCCGGGCGCCGGACCGGTCACCCTCTACGTCGCCGTCTCAGGCACCGTGCCGGCGCTCGTGGCCACCGACGGCGACGCCGCCGTCGCCACGCTGACCGAACTCGGCGTCGCCGCGCGGGTCGTGCGGACCTACGACCCCGCCGTCGCCGAGGGCACCGTGCTCGCGCTCGACCCGCCGGCCGGCAGCCCGCTGCCCAAGGAGCTGCAGCTCACCGTGGCCGGGCCGCCGTCGAGCGTGTTCCTCACCGACCTCGACGCCGAGGGCGGCTGCGGCATCGGCGAGGCCGCCAGCAACGGCACCACGTACGGGCACGCGCTGTCCTGCTCGGCCGGCTCCTCCCCGCGGCGGACGACCTACCTGCTCGACCGGCTGGGCACCACGGTCGAGGGCACCGTCGGCGTCCTCGACCGCGGCGACGCCGGCTTCACCGGCTCGGTGGTGGTCCGCGGCGACGGGCGGGAGCTGTTCCGCGCCGACGTCCGCTTCGGCGCCGCCACCCCGTTCGCCGTGCCGGTCGGCGGGGTGCTGCAGCTGACCGTCGAGGTGGTGGCGACCTCCACCACGAGCGGGACGGTCGTCCTCGGCGACCCGCGCGTCGTGGGCGCCCCCGACGCCATCGACACCCTGGCCGGCTCGTGAGGACGCTGCGCGCGGCCGCCGTCGCACTGCTGCTCGTCCTCGCCGGCGCCGGCCCGGCGGCCGCCGCACCCGCCGACCGCTCGACCCTGCCGGTCGACGCCCCGGTGATGCTGGTCGTGGACACGTCGGGGTCGATGGCGGAGTCCGACGACGAGGGGACGGTGAAGATCGAGGGCGCGAAGACCGCGATCCTCGAACTGCTCGAGGAGCTGCCGCCGTCGAGCCGGATCGGCATGCGCACCTACCCCGCCGGCGCCGGCGACTGCGGCACCGGGCACCTCGACGTCGACGTCGCGCAGCGGGACCCGGGCGCGATGAGCGCGGTGGTGCGGGCGCTGCGGGCCGACGGTGGCACGCCCACCGCCGAGGCGCTGCAGGCGTCGGCCGACGACGTCCGCGACGCCGGCTTCGGCGCGGCGACGATCGTGCTGGTCAGCGACGGCGAGAGCACCTGCGACCCGCCGTGCCCGGTCGCGCAGCGGCTGGTCGACGAGGGCTTCGACCTGACGGTCGACACCGTCGGCTTCCGCATCGACGACGCCGGCGCCGACGAACTGCGCTGCATCGCCGACGCCACCGGCGGCACCTACACCGACGTCCGGGACTCCGCGGAGCTCGGCGAGCGGCTGGCCGCCACACAGGCGCCGCGGCTGACCCTCGACGTCGACGCCCCGGCCACGTACTCGCCGTCGTCCAGCGCGGCGATCACGGTCACCGCGACCGTCGCCAACGCCTCCGCCGTCCTCGCGCGCGACGTCCGGGCGTCGCTGGTCTTCGACCCCGGCGCCGACGGCGGCAGCCCGACGGTGCTGCGGCCGCTGCGGGTGCTCGGCAACGTCGCCGCCGGCGGCACGACGACGGTGTCGTGGACGGCGTACCCCTCGCTGGACGGCGGCGGCGGGCCCACGCAGTTCGACTGGACGCTGCGGGTGTCCGGCGCGCAGGTCCGGCCGCAGCAGCAGGCGGGCAGCATCTCGGTGCGCGAGTTCTCGCTCGCCGACGCGGCACCGTGGCTGCAGGACACCCGGCACGCCGTCGTCCTGGGCGACTCCTACAGCTCCGGCGAGGGCGCCGGCGACTACGACCGCGGTGCCGGCCGCTGCCACCGCAGCCCGCACACCTACGCCGAGCAGCTGCTGCCCGACGCGGAGGTCACCAACCTCGCCTGCTCGGCCGCCGTGATCCAGGACTACCGGGAGCCGCAGGCCGACCGCGACGTCCGGTCGCAGGCCGCCCAGCTCGTCGACGTCGACGACTACGACCTGGTGCTGATGACGATGGGCGGCAACGACATCGGCTTCGAGGACATCGTGGTCGACTGCGCGGCGGAGGAGCACTGCGGCGGCCGGCTCGGCGACCGGGGCTGGTGGACCCAGCGGCTGGCCGACCTGCAGACCGACCTGCGGTACCTCTACGAGGAGGTGCTCGCCGACACCGGCGTCGCGCCCCTGGTGGTGCTCCCCTACGTCGGCGTGGTGCCCACGGGCGCCGTGGGCACCGGGTGCAGCGGCACGACGGCTACCGTCTACGGGGTCAAGAGCCTGCGGTTCGACGAGGACGAGCTGCGGTCGGTGCAGTGGCTGCTCGGCGCGCTCAACGGCGCCATCGAGGGGGCGGTGCGAGCGGTCGGCGACTCGCGACTGCAGTACGCGGCCGACGTCGTCGAGGCGGTGCGCCCGGCCCACACGATCTGCTCCGAGGACCGCTGGATCGTCGGCCTCCCCGACCGGGGCAGCAACGCGTTGTCGGGCCTGGCCGCCGAGGCCAAGCAGGAGCTCGTGCACCCGACCGCGGACGGCTACCGCGCGATCGCGGCGGCGCTCGCCCGCTGGTCGCACTCGGTGCCCGACCCGCGCGAGGGAGCGCGGCCGCGGGAGCACCACCACACCTGGGTGGACGGCGTGGCCCGGCTCTACGACGGCTGGTTCGCGCAGGACGGGTCAGTGGACCTGCAGGACGGCGCCGACCCGTTCACCGTCGACCCGGGTGCGGAGCTGAGGGTGCGGTCGGGCGGGTACGAGCCGAACACGCCGGTGCTGGTGGTGGTGCGCTCGACGGCGCAGACCCTGGCCTCGGTGTGGTCCGACGACCAGGGCGCGGTGGACGTCGTCGTCAGGGTGCCGCGGACGCTGGCGCCCGGCGACGACCACACGCTGACCGTCTCGGGGACCGCCGCCGACGGGACGCCGCTGGAGCGGTCGGTCGGGATGACCGTCGGGTCGCCGCCCCTGGCGCCGGGCCTGCTGCTGGCCGGGTTCGGGCTGGTGCTCGCCGCGACCGGTGCGCTGGTGGTGCGGCGGGCGCTGCGCCGCCGTCGCGCAGACTGAGCCCGTGACCGCAGGACTGCACCGCTCCCACCGCGTGGCCGGCGCGCTGGTCGGCTCGGCCGTGGGCGACGCGCTCGGGGCGCCGTTCGAGTTCGGCCCGGCCGGGGCGTTCTCCGCCCGCTTCCCCACGGACGCTCGTGGGTCCACCACCGAGATGTGCGGCGGTGGGTCGCTGGGGTGGGAGCCGGGCGAGTTCACCGACGACACGCAGATGGCGCTGCTCGTGGCGCATTCGCTGGTCGAGCGGGACGGGCTCGACGAGGCCGACGTGTTCGACCGGTTCGCGGCCTGGGCGGCGGCCGGGCCGCCGGACATCGGCGTGCAGACCCGGGCGGTGTTCGACTCCGGGCTGCCCTGGGACCGTGCGGCGGCCGAGCACTTCGCGCGCACCGGACGCGCGGCCGGCAACGGCTCGCTCATGCGGACGACGCCCGCGGCCATCTGGTTCTCCCGGTCCGGCACCGCCGCCACCGTGGACGCCGCCCGGCGGCTCTCTGCGCTCACCCACGGTGACCCGGCGGCCGGCGAGGGCTGCGCGGTCTTCCACGAGCTCGTGCGGGTGGCGCTCGACGGCGGCGACCCGCTGGCCGCCGTCCCCGCGGCGCTCGCGCTCGTCGCGGACGAGCACCGCGACCGCTGGGCCGCCGTCCTGGCGCCGGACTGGGAGCCGTCGATGGCGACCGAGTCCAACGGCGCGGTGTGGCCGACGCTCGGCCAGGCGCTGTGGGCGCTGCGGCACGGGCGGGACTTCCCGCACGTGCTGCGGCTGGTGGTCGACCTCGGCGGCGACACCGACACGGTCGCCTGCGTGGCCGGCGGGCTGGCCGGCGCGGTGTACGGGATGGGCGGCATCCCGATGCGGTGGGCGTCGGTGGTGCACGGCCGGGTGCCCGGGCACGGGGACCGCGTGTGGCGGCTGCCCGACCTGCTGCCGCTGGCCGCCGCGCTCGACGGCAAGGAGTTCTTCCAGGCGGAGACGGGCGTCATCCCGCGGATCGGCCCGGCCGAGGTGCTGCCGGGCATCTGGGCGGGCAACCTCGACGGCGCGCGGTACTCCGGGGAGGACTTCGCCGTCATCAGCCTGTGCCGGCTGGCCGAGCCGTTCCCGCACACGCTGCACCGGATGGCCTACATCGCCGACAACAGCCACAACGTCGACGTCGACGTCGTCCTGGCCGACGTGCTCGACGACCTCGCCGCCCTGCGCGCCGAGGGCCACCGGGTGCTCGTGCACTGTCACGGCGGGGCGTCACGGACCGGGCTGGTGCTGCGCGCCTGGCTCGTGCGCGAGCACGGGATGACGCCGGAGCAGGCGACGGCGCACGTCGCCGAGCGCTGGCCGCACCTCGGGCTGTGGAACGAGTCGTTCACCGCCGCACTGGAACGCCTCGCGGCTCATCGGTAGTCAGACGTCGGTGACCCGGATGGCCAGCAGGTCGCTCACCTCGACGGGACGACCGGCGTCGACGACCAGCTCCAGCCGGTGCCGGCCCGGCCGGTGCACGAGGCGCGGACCCGCGTAGCAGGGGACGTCCGCCGCGGCGGGACCGGCGTGGTGCACGCACTGGAGGGCACCCGCCGGCGAGGCGGACCCGGTGGGCCGACGGGGCGGGAGGTCGAGCACGAAGACCAGGGGACGTGCGGGGTGGCGCTCGTCGTCGCGGTGCACCCAGATCGGGAAGCCGAGGTCGGCGTACGGCCGGAAGGCGGGCTCCTGCTCCGGCGGGAGTCGCCCGCGGAGCCCGATCCCGAACGGGCTGGCACCCGTCGTGGCCCAGTCGGCCCGGCGGTCCAGCCGCAGCGGGTTGTCCCGCGCCTCGGCGCGGTCCTCGACCCACGCCAGCTCCAGGTAGTGCCCGGCGAGGAGGAGCCGCCGGTTGCGGGTGCCCTGACCGGGGTGCGCCGTCCCGGGGTCGAGCTCCCAGCCGGCCGCGGTCAGCCGCGGCGCCCAGGTGTCCTCGGGACCCACCATGCAGAGCACGTGGTCGAGCTCGAGCACCGTCCCAGTGTGCTGCCGCGCCGCGCGGGGAGCGTCATCCCCCGCGGACGACACCCTCCCGCCCCCTTCGGCCGACCTGGCTCGGCGGACGCCGGATGGGACAGATCAGCGCGGTGGCTGAGCGGGTCAGGCGGGTGGGGCGGTGTGTGAAGTGGTCGGCCGGCGTCCTCCACCTGCATCCGGGCCGGCGCAGCGCGTCCGCCACCCCGGCACGCCGAGGGCCCGGGTCCCCGGCGTCAGTCCGTGCCGGACGGCGCAGGAGGTCCGTAGACGTCGGAGCGGTGCGCGATCCGGACCACGAGGATCTGCCGCCGGGCCTCGTTGACCTCGATGAGGACCCGGTAGTCCCCTCGCCGGGCGCTGCGCAGTCCGGTCAGCTCCCCGGTGAGGGGCTTGCTGAGCCGCACCGGGTTCTCGGGCAGGACGACGGTCAGGAACTCGACGACAGCCATGGCCACCTTGGCGGGCAGGCGGCCGAGCTGGCGCCGCGCCGCCGAGGAGACACGGAGCCCGTACGGCGCGGTCACCCGTCGAGGCCGAACTCGGCTCTCAGCTGCTCACCAGGGGTGGTCTCGTCACTCTCGTCCTCGGCGCGGGCCCGCTCGACGTCCTCGCGGACGCCGGGCTGCGAGAGCCAGTACAGCGTCTCGTGCAGCGAGTCGAGGTCCTCCTTCGCCATGAGGACGGCGGCCTCCCGTCCGTGACGGGTGATGGTCACGATCTCGTGGGTCCTCTCGGCGGCCTCGACCAGCGCCGACAGCCGGTCCTTGGCCTCGCTGAGCGGGATGGTCGTCACGGATCGACTCTAGCCCGAAGTCTGGCCAGAACGCCTCGGATGGTTCACGGCCCCCGATCAGACGCCGGAGGTGGCCCGGCCGGCCGGGCGGCGGGGCGGGCGGATCGTGCGCGCGGCCGAGCGGGCCAGGCGGATCGGCCCGGTGTCCCAGATCTTCTGCACCGGCTCGTCGACCGGAGCCGCGGGCTGCGGCACCGGGCGGGCGGCCTCCTCGGCCTCCACCTGCGCCTGGGCGAGCGCGGCGAGGTGGCGGGCGCGGATGGCGGCCTTCTGCCGGTCCAGCCGCTCCTGCTCGGCCATGACCAGCATCTCCTCCTTGGCCTCGGCCACGGTGCGCCGGGACTGCTGCTGCATCTCCTCGATGTCCACGTCGCCGCTGTCGCGCAGCGAGGCGAGCTTGTCGTAGGCGGTCGGCGGGCCGAAGTTGAGCAGCACCTTCATGAGCACCGGCAGGATCTCGACGCACATGAACAGCAGCGACAGCATGAACTTCGCCGCGGCGAGCGTGGCGTTGTGGTCGCTGAGCCGGTCGAGCGCCTCCAGCCGCAGGAGGATGCCGCCGGAGCCCTCGTTGGTGGCGTCGAACGCGGCCTGCAGCCGATCGAGCTCGGCGGTCAGCCGGGCCAGCTCGGCGGAGTCGGTGGCCAGCGAGGCGGCGGCGAGGTCGGCACTGCGCGACTCGGCGTCGGACGCCGCGTCCTGCGCGTCGTCGAGCGCCGCCCGGGCCGAGGCGACGACGCCGGCCTGCGCGTCGGCGGCCGCGCGGGCCTGCACGTAGGCGTCGCCGGTGCCGGGGTCGCCGGTGCCGCAGGTGCCGTCGAGCTCGCACTGGGCGCGCGCCTCGAGGTCGCGCTGGGTGGCGAGGGCTGCGTCGTAGGCGGACTGCTTCGCCGCGACGTCGGCCTGCACCGCGGCCAGCGCCGGGTCGCTCTGCCCGCCCGTGGCGACGACGTCCTGCCCCTGCGTCACCCGCTCCTGCAGCTCGTCGAGGCCGGCGAAGCGCGCGTCGGCCTCCAGCGACTGCCGGTACGCGTCCGCAGCCTCGGCCTGCATGACGGTGATCTCGGCGTCGATCTCCTTGTGGAACACCTGCAGCGTCAGAGGCGTCGCGACGACGACGCCCAGGATCAGCGCCAGCCCCACGCGCGGGACGGCGAGGGCGAGGTTCCGCTTGAGCGAGGCGTCGTGCGCCATGCCGACGAGCAGCATCCGGTCGAGGTTGACCACGACGGCGCCCCAGCCGAGGCCGAGCACCAGCGCGAACGGCCACCAGACGCCCAGGGCCATGTGCAGCGCGAACGACGCCGAGGCGACGGCGAGGCCGCCGGTGCTGAGCAGGACCCCGCCGAGCGCGGCGAACCGCGGCCGCGCGCCGGGCGCCGCCTCGAGCAGGTCGGGCCGCGCGCCGCCGAGGACCGCGAGGCGGTCCTGGAGCCGTCGTCGTCCAGCCATGTCGTGCACTCCCCGAGCGCCGGGGGTCGTGGTTCGTCCGCCGCTCCCCCGAGGCATCGGCAGTCCCGCCGGTGGTCAGGACCCGGTCGTCACACGCGTCCCACGCCGCCCCCGACGGCGCGGAGCAGGACCGTGGTGACGCCGGCACCGCGGGCCACCACCACGCCGTCGCGCACGAGATGCCCGACGGGCTCACCGGCCGTCGGCTCGCCCGCGAACCGGAGGCGGAGGTGGTGCTCGAGGACGTCGACCGCCGTCGTCATGAGGGTCGGCGGGTCCGGGACGGAGTAGTCGTTGCCCTCCCACACGTGCCACACGCCGCCGACCCGGGTGAGGCGGGGCCCGTTCCGGACGTCGTCGAGGGGGACCTCGCAGCGGTACTCGTCGACGGCGAGCGGGCGGAGGTGGCGCAGCCGGTCGACCAGGGCGCGCGTCTCGTCGTCGACCGGCGGCACCCACCCCCGGTAGCCGACCCGCGGCGGCGTGGCGACCAGCTCCGCCGGCGTGAGGGCGGCGAAGCCGGAGAAGGCACGGGCGCCGTGCAGGTCGGCGAAGGTGGCCCGCAGGCGGCCGGCCTGGCGGACCTCGACGCGGCCGTCGGCTCGTTGCACGAGGTCGAAGCGCCAGGCGTCGGGGTGACGGTGCACCGAGGAGCCGAAGCGTTCGGCGATCAGGAGCTCGATCTCGGCGAGCGCCTCCGCCTCCATCTCGAACCACTGCTCCCCCCGGTCGAAGCGGTCGACCTGGTAGAGCCCGTCGTCGCGCCGGAAGACGACGCTGCGGGCCTCGATGTCGCCGAGGTGGATCTCCCGCCCCTGCACGACCACCACCGTCGCCCCGCGCTCGACGTGGTCGCCGTACCGCTCCACGAGGGCCGTGAGCTGCGGGTCCGGCGTCTCCATGCCGCCACGCTACGGAACGATCCGACTCCGTCCTGGCGTGTCGTCAGGCGCCGGGACCCGCTACGACCATCGGGTCGACCAGCAGGACGTCATCGATGTCGTCCTCGAGCGCGCCGGCGACGAGGCCGACGAGATGGAGTTCGTCACCCTCCGACGCCCTCCGAGGAGGGCCGTCCCGCAGCGGGCGGTCGCCGCGGCAGGACGGCCTGTGTCATGTCGCTCTGGTATCACCGGTGGTACCTCTGGGTGTGGCCATGACACTGCGCCTGACCGAGCAGGAGACCGAGGCTCTGCGACGTCGAGCAGAACTCGAGGGCCGGTCGATGCAGGACGTCGCGCGGCAGGCGGTCCGCGACTACGTCGAGCGGAACAGCAAGCGTGAGCTGCTCGATCGAGTCCTCGACCGGGAACTCCCCCGCTGTGCCGAAGCCCTGGAGCGGCTCGGCCGGTGATCCACCTCGACCTCGACGATCTGCTCCACGTCGCCGGGCGAACACTCGGCGCCTTCGAGGTCCGTGACATCGGTCTGCTGGGGGCGGCGGCTGCCAGACCGCAGGCGACGGCGTTCGGCGAGGACGCCTACCCGTCCATCCACGACAAGGCGGCTGCGCTGCTGCACTCGATCGCCCGCAACCACCCGCTGGTCGACGGCCACGAGCGGCTCTCGCTCGCCGCGACCATCGCCTTCTACGGCCTCAACGGCATGCAACTGACCCTGTCGAACGACGATGCCTACGAGCTCGTGATGGCCATCGCCTCGGGGCAGCTCGACGACGTCGAGCCGATCTCCGGACGTCTCCGGGCGGGCACAGCTCCCTGGACGTGACGGCCCGAACGCGGGGTTCGGTTCGTCCCACTGCGGCTCACCACCGCGGCGGGACGGCCTCCGTCATGTCCGGGGCAGGACGACGTCGGCCGTGTAGGCCGCGTGGTCGCTGAGGTTTTTCCCGTCGGGCCACGTCGGACGGTGCGTCTGTGCGGCGCTCCCGTCGAAGTGCTTGCTGACAGCGAGGTGGTCGATCGAGCGCATCCGACCGTTGAGGTGCTCGGCCCCCGCGGTCAGGGCCACCAGCCCGAGTGAGTCGAACGCGGACTGGAGCGCGGCCATCCCCTTGACCGTGGCCCCGTCGAGGGGGCGCTGGAGCTGCTGGTTGAAGTCCCCACCCCAGACGAGCGGCTCACCGGCACGGCGCTCACCGCGGATCCGCTCGACGTGGTGCTGGAGCACGAGGTGGAACTGAGCAAAGTGACCGGTCGGGAGCCCGTGCCAGTACTGATGAGCCCCCTTCCACGGCAGGACCGAGCAGGCGACCAGGACCGACGTCCCGTCGACGTCGACGCGGGCGAGGACGAGCCCCTCCTCCCCCGGGTGCTCACCGCCGGCCGGCAACGCGGTCACGGGCAGACCCGTCTCGATGCCGGCCCACCGCTTCGGCTTGTCGCCGTCGAAGCTCCGGGGCGGCGAGGCGAGGAAACGGCCACCACGCGGATCCCAGTCACGGTGCACCTCGGTCAGCAACCAGAGGTCGGCCTTCTGGTCATCGAGCCAGGCGGAGATCCTCTGGCCCTTCTCCGACGACGGGCTCGGACAGAGCCGCAGGTTCCACGTTCCGATGCGCACGGTGCTCCTCAGGTGGTCGGTTCACCGACACACTGACGCCTGCCGATACCGGAACGGCGTCGGCGCGCGGGGCGGTCACCCGCGTTGGCGAGACGCAATGGCGCCGCAATCGCGGCAGCCGAGGGTGCGGGCAACAGCCCCAGGCGCCTCCGGAGCACTCCCCCATGCGCTCGTCCCACCATCACACTGCTCGCCGCCGCGTCCTCGCGGCCGGCTGCTCCACCGCCGTCACCGGCGTGGCCGAGCCGGCCGGGCCTCCCGTGGCTGGAGGGGGACCCTGGCCGGCCTGTCGGCCGCTGGTCGAGTGGGCGTCCCGCCTGCTGCTGGCCGGCGGCCTCCGCAGTCCGCGGCCGAAGTGGAGCGAGGCCGACCGCCCGCTCTTGCCGAGCGCGTCCTGGCCTCCCCGTCCGCCGTCGGTCTGGACGATCCTGACGGCCGTGCCTGGATGGACGACCTGGCCGCGGCGATCCCGCTGGACGACGGGATCCCGCGGACGGTCGCCGCCGACTCACCTGCGGAAAGGGCGCTGTCCTCGGCTCACCTGACGGTGGTCCGCTGTCGGCCGCTCAAGGTTGAGTGGGACGACCGACCGAGGCCTCCGACCGACCGTCCACCGTGACCGATCCCGCGCATGCGGATCGCATGTAGCCTCGCTGGATGGGCAAGATGCTGCAGGTCCGCAACGTGCCCGACGACCTGCACGCCGAGCTGCGCCGCCGCGCAGCCGCCGCGGGGATGTCGCTGTCCGACTACGTGCTGCGCGAACTGCGCCGCGTCGGTGAGCGGTCGCCGATGGCCGAGGTCCTCGCCCGCTCCGCGGCGCTGCGGATCCCGCTGCCGATGGACGAGGTGGTCGAGGGCATCCGGGCCGACCGCGACGGCCGGTGATCGTGGTCGACGCCTCGACGGTCGTCGCGGCGCTCCTGGACGCCGGCTCGGGTGGGCAGGCCGCCCGCGACGCGCTGCTCGGGGACGAGCCCCACGCCCCGCACCTCCTCGACGTCGAGGTGCTCTCGGCCGTCCGTCGGCACGCGCTGAGGGGGCGGTTGAGCGACGCCGCCGCACGCGGTGCGGTCGACGCGGTGCGCGAGCTGCCGGTGGTCCGGCACGGACACGACCCGCTGCTCGACCGGGCGCTGGAGCTCCGCCACGCGGTGACCGCCTACGACGGGGTCTACGTCGCGCTCGCGGAGATCCTCGGGGCCGGCCTGGTCACCGGCGACCGCCGGCTGGCGCGCGCACCGGGCCTGCGGTGTCCGGTGACGACGATCGGCTGACGTCCGCGCGGGAAGCCGGGCGCAAGGGGCCCGCAAGGGCGGGGCCGGAGGGTGCGGGCAACAGCCCACGCACCCCAGGAGCTCTTCCCCATGCGCTCGTCCCGTCCCGGCGCCGCCGCGCTGCTCGCCTCCGCCGTCGTCGCGGCCGGCTGCTCGACCTCCGTCGTCGGCGTCGCCGAGCCGGCCGGGCCGGCCGCCGCCGGACCGCTCACCGAGGTCCTCGGCCGGGTGGAGGTCGACGCGGACGTCGAGGGGCACGTGCGCCTCTCCGACGTCGCCGCGACCCCGGACGGCGGCTTCGTGGTCCTCATGACCGGCGACCTCGCCGGCAACCACCGCAGCGTCCTGGTCGAGCTCGTCGCGGGCGACGGCGGCCTGACCGTCGCTCAGGTGACCGAGGGCCCGCCCGCCCTCGACCTCGGCGAGGTGCACGTCGCGCCCGACGGCACGGTGGTCGCCCTCGCGCCGATCGTGCCCGCCGACACCAGCGGCCGCGGCCGCGAGCAGGACCTTGCCCTCGCCGTCCTCGAACCGGGCGGCGACGAACCGGACGTCCGGCGCATCGCCGCCGACGCCGAGCTCGGCACTCCCGACACCGGCACCGGCGTGCTCTCCCCCGACGGCACGACGCTGCACGCGAGCCTGCAGTGGTACGTCGACGGGGACACGGTCAGCCGGCTGGCCACCGTCGACGTCGCCACCGGCGAGGTCACCGCGAGCGCGCCGCTGCAGGTCGAGACGCCGGGTCAGGCGGTCGCGCGGGACGTCGCCCTGCGTCCCGACGGCGGCCTGGCGGCACTCGTGACCGTCGACCGCGACGCGGAGGGTGACGTCGACGGCGTCGTGCTGGCGCAGTACGACGCCGACCTGCTGCCCGCCGGCGAGCCGGTGGAGCTGGTCGAGGAGGAGCAGAGCACCGGCTACGCGCTGGCCGTGCTCGCCGACGGGACGGCGGTCGCGTCGGTCGTCGCGGGCGAGTGGGACACCGGCGAGCCGCGGCTGGTGACCGTCCGGGACGGTGCCGTGCAGGCCACCGCGGTCCTGCCCGGCTCGGGCACCGACCTCGTCGTCGAGCCGGGCGGGCGGCACGTGTACCTCGTGCACGGGCGGCCGGGGGCCGGCGTCGGCCTGGCCACCGTCGAGCTCGCCACTGGCGAGACCGTCGCCGACGTCGAGCTGTGCGCGGACGGGAGCCCCGCGCCGCTCGCCCTCGCCGCGGACGGGCGCACGGTCGCCGCGACCGTCGCCTGCGAGCAGGACGAGAGCCTCGCCGCCGACCTCGCCGTCCTCGTCGGCTGAGGACGCCGGTGCCCCGGCCGCGCGGGGCGGCCGGGGCACCGGGTCGTGCAGGGGAGGCGGTCAGACCGAGACGGTCTCCCGCTCGGGCTGCGGGTCCTCATTGGACGACGCGGGGACGGCCATGCTGACGAGGAACGGCAGCGTCAAGAACGTGAATACGGCAGGACCCTTGGGCCAGCGCCTACTCGACGGCGCCGTCACGTCCGTCGTCATCCGCGCGCCGACCGAACGTGCGCGCGGCGATCCCGCTGGAGAGCCGGCCCGTCACCGACCGGGCGCGGTCGAAGGTCTCGCTACCGAGGCGCAGTGAGGCGTCCACGCCGTCCGCTCCGGTCTCCAGGACCCGGTCGCGGAGCTCGGAGGCCGCGTCCGTCCAGCCCCTCGCCTCCAGCGACTCCCGTCCGGACTCGATACCGAGCCGTCCGTGGAGGTCTCCGACGGCGGTGACGACGTACTCGCTGGACTGCACGACGGCCGGGGACGCCACCGGGTTGAACAGCACCTTCGAGTTGGCGGTGGCCGCTGCTGCGGTCATGCGGCTCAGCAGGCGCTCCGTGGTCTGCGCGATCGCCTCCAGCCGCTTCTGTCGGACCTCCTTCAACCCGAGGCGATGGCCGTCCAGGTCGTCGGGAGCCACGTCCAGGACCCGGTCCAGCTCGATCACCGCCACGGCATCCATCAGCTGGAAGCACCGGGCCAGGACGGCGAGCCAGCTACCGACCTTCGTCTCGACGTCCTTCGTCGCTTTGGCGAGGTCACCGATCTTCGCCTTGCGCTCCACCTTCTCCGCGAGCGCGTCGAGCTGGCGCAACGCATACGCCTGGGTCCGCGCGATCGTCGACGATGAGGCCTGCACCTTCGACCAGGTCACCTCGTTGACCCGGCCGCCGTGCTCCCGGATGGTCAGCGCCTCGTCGATGTCGAAGCCCACCCCGATCATGTCCGCGAGGACGGCGTCCTCCTGGGCGCGCAGCACGTCATCGAGCTTCTCGTCGATCGTGGCGAGGTAGTCGGTGATCTCGTCCATGGCCTGCTGCATGGCGAGCTGGGCCATG
Organism: Geodermatophilus arenarius; assembly: GCF_042654585.1. NCBI lineage: Bacteria > Bacillati > Actinomycetota > Actinomycetes > Geodermatophilales > Geodermatophilaceae > Geodermatophilus > Geodermatophilus arenarius. Next base: position 56,311 of record NZ_JBHSGR010000011.1, on the reverse strand, counting down.
ATCCCCGCAGCACCGCTGAGCAGCGCCGGATTGGCCGCCTTCGAGCCGGGCCCCTGCGCGATCTGCAGCCACTTCTCGATCGATCCGGGCTCTCCGATCATCGCGTGGCTGACGCCGTGCTTCTTGGTCGGCATCAGCCCGTGCTTCGCGACCCGATCCGCCGACTGCTTGGTCAGCTTCACCCACCGCCCCGACGCTTCCCCGATCGTCGAGCCGGCGTCCGCGAGCGCGGCCGCCCGGCTGAGCACACTCCCGAGCCTGGGCAGCTCGCGAGACCCGTAGGCCAGCCTCTCGGAGACGAGGAAGCGCTCGACCGCCGCCCGATCGCCGATGACCGCCAGGCCATCACCGTCACTGATCAGCTGGACTTCGCTGGTCATCGTCGTCTCCAGGTCTCGAGCGGGCGAAGCTGTAGGCGTCCAGACCTTCGGAAGACAGCGCACGGCGCTCAAGGTCAACAGTCTGCGCGCTCCACCTGGCCGGAAACGGATTCCACCGTTCTCACATCCGTCTCACGGGCTCCGTGCGTTGACGCCGGCGCTCTCCCAATGCACCGCAGAGACGCCGGTGCCCCGGCCGCGCGAGGCGGCCGGGGCACCGGGTCGTGCAGGGGAGGCGGTCAGACCGAGACGGTCTCCCGCTCGGGCTGCGGGTCCTCGTCGGACGACGCCGTGGGGACCTCGCGGGCGTCCTCCCGCCGCTGCGCGACGACGCTGGCGACGACCGCCGCGACGATGAACAGGAGCCCGGTGAGGCCGGTGACGTACTCGCTGATGTGGAACCGCAGCTCCAGGATCATGATCGTCGCGAGCACACCGATCGCCCACATCGCGCCGTGCTCGAGGTAGCGGTACTGCTCGAGCGTGCCGCGGTCGACCATGAAGATCGTCAGCGACCGCACCCAGAAGGCGCCGATGCCGAGGCCCAGGGCGATGATCAGGATGTCGCTGCTGATGGCGAACGCGCCGATGACGCCGTCGAAGCTGAACGACGCGTCGAGCACCTCGAGGTAGAGGAAGGCGGCGGCACCGGCGCCCGCGACCGCCTTGGTGGCGGTGCCGGTGGCCGACGGCGTCGACTCCTCGTCCTCGTCGTCGTCGGACTCCATGAGCTCGTTGAGCCCGCCGATCAGCAGGTAGGTGAACAGGCCGGCGAGGCCGGAGAGCAGGACGGTGCCGTACTTGTCGTCGTCGGCCATCTGCGAGCCGGTGTAGATGACCGCGAGCGCGATGACGATCGACAGGTAGGGCAGCTTGCCGGCCTTGGCCAGCGGCTTCTCCAGCCAGGCGAGCCAGTGGACGTCGCGCTCCTCGTCGAACGCGAAGTTCAGGAAGATCATCAGCAGGAAGATCCCGCCGAAGGTGTAGATCGCCTCGGCGGACGCCTCGACGTTCTCCGCGTAGGCCTCCTGGTCGGTGAGCGCCAGGTCCCACACCTCGGGGACGGACAGCTGCGCCGTCACCGAGACGAGCAGGATCGGCAGCAGCAGCCGCATGCCGAACACGGCGATGAAGATGCCGACGTAGAGGAACAGCTTCCGCCACAGCGGGCTCATGTTCCGGAGGACCTTGGCGTTGACGACGGCGTTGTCGAAGGACAGGCAGACCTCGAGGACGCCGAGGACGGCGACGGCGAGGAGCGCGGCGGGACCGCCGAAGAGCACGGCGGTGACGAGGGCGGCCGCCGTCAGGAAGACGGAGAAGCCGAAGTAGCGGATCAAGGGACGCCTTTCAGGGAACCGCGGCGGAGGCGGTCGCGGGTGGGTGTGGGGAGTCGGGTTACTTGCTGCCGGCCGTCCAGCGCAGGCCCCAGCCGTACGCCTGGTCCAGGTGGCGCTGGCTGCCCTGCAGGTAGCGCATCTCGCGCTGCACGTGCAGCTCGCCCCGCTGGTTGGTCAGCATGGCGATGGCGCAGAAGCGCGCGTTGTCGGCGTGCTCGTCGAGGTCGACGGTGATCTCACTGTCGTTCTGGGCGGACAGCGTCACGACACCTCGAGCCGCGGCCCAGTTCGGGGCGCCGTCGTAGATGTACGCGAACACCAGGATCCGCCTGATCTCGTCGAGGTGGTCGAGGTTGACGATGAGGTTCTCGCCACCGGCGTTCCTGCCCGAGCGGTCGTCGCCGTCGAGGAGGACGTAGGGCGGGGAGTCGAGGTCGCCGAACGCGTTGCCGAGCGCCTGGACGACGCCCTTGTCGCCGTCGGTGGTCTCCCAGAGGCAGCCGAGGTCGAGGTCGACCGCCTCCGCCTTGCCGAAGAACCCGCGTCCCGGGCGCTGGTCCCAGTTGAGGTTGACGCGCATCCGCCCGCGGGCGCCCTGCGCCTTGGACAGCGAGACGGACGGCGCCGCCTTGGTCAGCGTGACCTTGCCGAGGGAGACCCCGGCCGGCTTCTGCTTCGGCGGGCGGGTGTAGTCGATCATGACCTGCCTGTTCTGAGGAGGAAGGGCTCAGGCCGGCGGTCCGGCCCCGCGCTCGTCGCCGCGGGGCCGGACTGCCGAGGGCCGGGTCAGGCGACGTTGACGCCGAAGTCCTGTGCGATGCCGCGCAGACCGGAGGCGTAGCCCTGGCCGACGGCGCGGAACTTCCAGTCGCCGTTGTGCCGGTAGAGCTCGCCGAAGACCATGGCGGTCTCCATGGAGGCGTCCTCGGTGAGGTCGTAGCGGGTGATCTCCCGGCCGGTGACCTGGTCGACGACGCGGATGAACGCGTTGCGGACGCCGCCGAAGTTCTGCCGGCGGTTGTCGGCGTCGTGGATGGAGACCGGGAAGACGATCTTCTGGACGAACTGCGGGACGGCCGTCAGGTCGACCTGGATCATCTCGTCGTCCCCGTCGCCCTCACCGGTCAGGTTGTCGCCGGTGTGGAGGACGGAGCCGTCGGGGCTGCGCAGGTTGTTGTAGAAGACGAAGCCCGAGTCGTCCGGGGTCACCCGGCCGCTGGCGTCGAGCATGATCGCCGAGGCGTCGAGGTCGTACTCGAAGTCGGAGAACGTGTTGACGTCCCACCCGAGACCCACGTTGACGGCGCGGAGGCCGGGGGCCTCCTTGGACAGCGAGACGTTCCCACCCTTGGCGAGGACGACGGTCATGGTGTTCTTCTCCCGTGGTGTTCGCGGCTGCTGAGGCGGCGGGTCACCGCACCCCGCGTCGCGGAGCCGGTCGATCCGGAACGGTGGCGGACCGGGTCGGGATGCTGCCGCACCGTGACCGGTAGCACCACGACCTCCCGCCCCGCAGGGGTGATCGCGGGACGCCTGTGACTCGTGCGCACGGACCGAGAGCCGGACGAGACGAACGGGGTGTGGACGGCGCCGAGGACCGGAAGCATCCCCTGACACCAGGTACGGGAACCCCCGCCCGCGGGGACGTCGCACTCGCCGGTATTGCGCTCGAGTGGCAATGGCGCGCCGGAATGCGGAGGAGGCACTTGCTCGCGCGATTATCAGCGCCACCTCGCCGGCGCAAGACATTGCGTGACGGCATTCCCGGATCGGCATGCGGACAACACTTCAGGCGAGCCGGCGGAGGCCCTTCCGGAAATGCTTGTCGGCGGTGACCTGGTGCGCTTCACTGTCCGCCGCGCCGGGCCGCGGACGCATTTCGGCGCCGCGGTGGACCGGGCGACGACACGACACGGGGGCACCGCCATGACCGTTCGACACCACCGCACCATCGCCGTTCTCGGGCTGGTCCTCGTCCCCGTGGCGGGCCTGACCGGCTGCAGCAGCACCGGGGACCTCACCTGCGGGGAGTTCAACGCCCAGGGGCTCGTGGAGCAGACGGAGACGCTCTCCGACCTGCTCGACGAGCACGACCTGGACACGGTCGACCCCGGCAACGTCCAGGGCGTCACCCAGGCGGTGTCCCAGCTGTGCTCGTCGGACTCCGGGGCCGTGCTCGACGACGCCACGGACTGGGACTCGGCCTACTGGTGAGGACCGGCCCGGTCATCCGCTGCCGAGCGGGGATCCGTGGCCGCGCGCCACGGATCCCCGCTCGGCTGCTGCTCCGGTCGGCAGCCGACGGGCGGTACGACGGGATCCCTCAGAGGTGGCCCGCCACGGTCGGCAGCAGGTCCTGGAAGGTCCGGCCGTTGGCCACGGCACCGATGGCGGTCATGCTCCAGGACCCGCCGTTCCGGCTGAGCTTGGCCATCACCTGGCTGTTGTGCGTCCCCGACCCGGAGAGGTCGTAGCGCGCGAGCTCGGCGTCGTGGGCGGTGGAGTCGACGAGCCGGCAGAACGCGTTGGTGATCTGGCTGAAGTCCTGGCCGGTGAACGAGTTGACCACGAAGACGATCTGGCTGACGTTCCCGGGCACGCGCTGGAGGTCGACCAGGATCGACTCGTCGTCCCCCACCCCCTCGCCGGTCAGGTTGTCCCCCGTGTGCTGCACCGATCCGTCCCTGCTGCGCAGCTGCTGGAACCACACCTGGTCGACCAGCCGGCCTCCCGTGTCGAAGAGGAGGGCCGACGCGTCCAGGTCGATCGACTGGCTCTTCGTCTTGCCGAACAGGCCCCGTCGCGGGGCGGCGTCCCAGCCCAGCCCCATGCGCACCTGCGTCAGCGACCCTCCGCCCCGCTTCTGCAGCGAGACCGTCTGACCCTTGCTGAGGTTGACCACTCCGGCACGTCTCCTTCGTTCCCTGTGGGTGTCCTGACCCGCAACGGCGTCCTCCGTCACTTCGTCGGCGGAGGACCGCAGTTGTCGAGGGTGTACTGGTTGACCCGCTGCTCCGCGCCACTGGTCGACAACCCGGCAGCGAATGCGCCGGCCAGGGCCCCCAGCGGGTTGTCCACGAGCTCGCCCGCCTGGCTGCCCAGGGAGTCCGCCTGCTCCTGGAACGCGTCGCGCAGCGCCGCCACGTCTGGCTCGATCTCGTCGGGAGCGACCTCCGCGAGTCGACCGAAGAAGATGGCGAGATCGCGGGGTGCGGAGAATACGGCCGCCATACCCGCCAGCGGGTCATCGGTGTTGCCGGCCTGGGTCCAGGCGTCCCTCAGTTCCTGACCCTCGCCGTAGAAGACGTCGCAGTACGCCTCCACGGAACGGCCCTGACCGCACGCCGCCAATGTCGCGGAAACGGCGACGAGTCCCACGAGCGTGGCGACGGAACGCCTCTTCGGCACATTGCTCGGAATGCGCACAGCGACCACGGGAGTCTCCTCTGTCGGCGGCCCGCGGAGTAAAGCCGAGAATGCGTCCGGGCGCCAGACCGACTCGCGGCGCCGTCACCGGATCGCTGCAGACGTGTCGGCCGGCGGGCACCGGGCGCCCCTCGCCGGGGGTAGGAACCGCCCATGGGCTCGACCGGGGACCGTCCGATCCTGCTGCTCGACGTCGACGGCGTGCTCAACGCGCCCGTCCGCACGCTGCCCGGCGGCTGGCAGCGGGGCACGTTCAACGGCTTCGTGCTGTCCTGGGACCCGACGATCACCGCGCGCCTGCGGGAGCTGCACGAGTCGGGCCGGGTGGAGATCCAGTGGCTGACCACCTGGACCACCGACGCCGACCGGCTGCTGGCCGAGCCGATGGGCCTGCCGCGGGGGCTGAAGGTGCACGCCCGCACGGACTCCGCGCCGACCGGCTTCCTCGGGCCGCTGTGGGGTGAGTCGGGCTGGTGGAAGCTCGCCGTCGCGCAGGAGGTGGCCGCGGCCGAGCCGGACCGGCGGATCGTGTGGATCGACGACGACCTGGCAGAGCAGGCGGAGGACACCGGCGACTGGCTGGCCGCCCACCCGCACGTGCTGGTGGTCGCGCCGGACCTCTACGTCGGGCTCACCCACGCGCAGCTGGACGCGATCGAGGCGTGGCTGTGACGCCTCGGCTACCGGCGCGGGCGCAGCTCCAGGCGCAGGTCGGAGGGGACGTCGACCCCGTCGGCGTGCCCGTCGAGCCGGGCCAGGCCGTGCCGCAGGAGGAGCCCCTGCGGGGCGGAGCGGGCGACGTCGCCGGCGGCCGGGTGCTCCGGGCACGGGGCGAGCGGCACCTGCGCCGGCCGGTCGCACAGCGCGCGCCACTCCTCGGCGACGGCGGCCAGCGCCGCGAGGGGATCCGTGTTCCCGCCGGCGGCGAGCACGGTGACGGGACCGCCCTCGCGGCCGACGACGACCGGCCGCCACGGGCCGAACGCCGGCCCGAAGGTGCGGTGGACGGCGTCGTAGTCGTGCACGGGGACGGCGGGGTAGCCGGCCGCGGCCAGCGCCCACAGCGTCCGCTCGGTCAGGGTCATCAGGTCTCCTGTCAGTTCTGGGTCCCGACCGGCCACGGGTCGGGTCGCGGGCCGGGACGCGGCTGCTTGACGAAGCTCGTGCCGAGCCCGGTGCTGCCGGCCGGGGTGAGCTGCTGGTCCTTCCAGCGCTCGACGCCCTGCCGGGTCACCTCGAGCTGCGCCTCCAGCACCAGCCCGGTGGCCCGGGACTCGGCCTCCAGCGTGCGGGCCGCCCGCGCCTCGGCGGCCGCGAGCGCCGACTTCGCCAGCACCTCGGCCTCCTCGTACTCGGTCTGCATCCGCAGCCGGACCCGCTCCTCGACCTTCTCCTCCCCCAGCGCGAGCAGCCGCTCGTAGAGGGACGGCGGGGCGAGCGCGAGCATCGTCTTGAACAGGATCGGCAGGCACTCGAGCGCGGTGAGGAACGCGAACAGCAGCGCGTGCGCCGTCGCGAGCGTCGGCTCGTCGTCCTGGATGCGCTCCATCGCGGTCATCCGGGCGAGGATGCCGTCGCTGTCGTCGACGGCCGCGTCGTGCGCCGCGACGTCGGCGGCGCGCTGCTCCTCGGCGTCGGCGACCAGCACCTGTAGCTCCTCGAGGTCCGCCTGCTGGTCGACGGTGTTCTGCGCCTCCTCGGCGAGCAGCTGCTCGTAGGTCTGGGCCTCCAGCGCCTCGAGCTCCGCGGCGACGTCGTCCCGCTCGGCGCGGAGCCGGTCGCGGTCGCCCTGCCGGGCCGTCGTCGCCGGGCCGTAGCCGCGCTGGCCGGTGCCGCCGGACCCGTCGAGCTCGGCGTTGTAGGCCGCCTCCGCGGCGTTGTAGCGCGCGTCGACGTCGTCGAAGCGGGCCTGCAGGGCGGCGACGGCGGGGTCCTCGGCGACGTCGGCCTGGGTGACGCCGTCGGCGATGTCGGCCTGCAGCGCCGCGATCCGCTCGCGCTGCGCGGGCAGGTCGGCGTAGCGGGTGTCCTCGGCGAGCTGCTGCGTGAACTCGTCCTCGGCCTCGGCCGCCATCACCTCGACCTCGGTGTCGATCTCGGCGCTGAAGACGGCGAGCGTGAGCGGCGTCGAGACGACCGCGCCGATGAGCACGGCGAGGGCCACCCGCGGCAGCGCCATGGCGATCGTGCCGACCTTGCTCGTCAGCCGCGGCGTGGAAACGACCAGCCAGCGGTCGAGGTTGAGGATGACCAGGCCCCAGGCGAGGCCACCGAGGACCGCGACGGGCACCCACAGGTGCAGCGCGACGTACAGCGCGTAGCTCGCCGAGACCGCGGCGAGGGCTGCGGTGCAGACGAGCACCGCGCCCATCGCGACCTGCTTGCCGCGCTCCTTGGGGGCGTCCTGCAGGACCTCGCGGTTGGCGCCGGCGACGGTGAGCAGCTGCTCGCCGAGGACGGCGCGGAGGGACCGGCGGCGGCTCACGGGGTGTCCTTCCTTCCGGCACGCCGGAGGCTGTCGATGAGGGCGTCGGGCACGCCGACGAGGCGCGGCGACACCTCGATCCGGGGGCGGAGGGCGTCCTGGGTGGCCCAGAAGGCGTCGAGCCGGTCGGTGACCGGCGAGGGTGCGCCGACGGTGGCGGCGACGTCGGCGCGCAGGGACACCGGCGGCGGCGCGGCGACGCTCGGCAGGTCGAGCTGTGGAACGGCCACGGCGGCGACGACCGGGGTGGCCGCGGGCGTCGTCGTGAAGCGGTTGCGGCCGGTGACGTCGACCCGGCGGCTGGCGTCGATGCGGACGAGCGCCTCCCCACACGGCGGGGAGCCGCGGTGGCCGTCGACGAGGACGTCGCGGGCGTGCTCGAAGCACCAGGTGACGAGGACCTCCGAGCTCGGGCGGACGATCGTGTGGCTGACCGAGATCGCGCGCAGGACGGGCACCTGGCCGTCGGGCACCGGGCCGGCGGGGACGCCGTGCCGGCAAGCGAGGAGCTCGGGCTCGGCGTCGGCCGGGCGGCCCTGGGCCGCTTCCTCGCGCCAGTCGCGGATCCAGCGGTCGGTCCAGGGCAGCGAGGACCGGGGTTGCTCAGGCTTCGGGTGCTTCGGCGCCGGGCCGGCGGGGTCGCCGAACCAGCCCTTGGCGCGCAGCCAGGCGAGGAGGAGCAGGAGGAAGAAGGACCAGAGGAAGGCCTCTGCGAGGTCCTTCAGGAAGCCCGCGACGCGCTCGGCCTCGACGGAGCCGCTCCACTCGGTGTTGTTGCTCAGCGCGACGAAGCCGGCCAGCAGCAGGACGACGGCCCAGCCGACGACGAGGGGATCGCGGCGCAGCGGTCTCCGGAACATCTCTCCCCCGTCGCGGGTCGCACCCGCCTGTCAGCACACCGTCGGACCAACGGAACCCGATCGGATCGGAGTCCTCGGGATTGGTACCGGGCGGGACCGACGAAAGGCAGCGGCGCCTCACCCGTACGGGTCAGGCGAGGCACCGGATGCTCAAGGAACTGCGTGCGGACTCACATCCGCAGCCCCGTGCCGCAGGACTCCGGTCGGGATACCGGACGGGAAGTAGGCCTCCCGCCGGCGCTCGAGCCGACGGAGCTCCCAGGTCCACGGGACGCGCGCCGCCTTCCGCCCGTTGTGCCGCGGGCACAGCGCCTGACCGTTCTCGACGCGCGTCGCACCGCCGCGGCTGTGCGGGTGGACGTGGTCGGCCTGCAGGTCCTCGGTGGCGCGGCACCGACCACCGAGGAGCGAGTGGTGCTCGCACCGGTGACCCGCGCGGCCGAGGATCACCCGCTTGTCCTCCCGGAGGAAGCACCGCTGGGGGTCGCGCTGCCGTCGTCCGTGGACCAGGCTGGGGATCCTCCGGATCGCCGCGTGTACCAGCAGCAGAACGACCAGGACGCCGAGCCAGGGCTCAGCGGCGAGCTGACGCACCAGGCCGTCGAGCAGGCCGCCGAGGACATCGGTCGAGTCGACGACGGAGGTCGCGAGCACCTGGACGGAGAGCACGGTCATCACACCGACGTCGGGAACCCGGATGGGGACCTTGAGCGTCGCGCTGCGGGTTCACCCAGGTGTGTGCACGTCGCTCGGCGATAGTGGGTAGCCGTGGCGACTCCCGAGGTTGACGGCCGTGAGGTCCTGGAGCAACTGGCCTCTCTTCGGCAGCACCAGCAGGACGGGCGCCGCTCACCGCACAAGCCGCTGCTGGTCCTCCTGGCCCTGAGCCGGCTCGCGGCAAGCGGTTCGAGCGAGCTGCCGTGGGACATCGCGGAGCAGGAGCTGGCGGATCTCATCCAGGAGTTCGGTCCGCCGTCGAGGACCGGCAGGGCGCAGAGCGCCGCCTTCCCGTTTACCCGGCTGCGGTCCGACGGCGTGTGGACGCTGGACCAGGACGTGCCCATGGACAAGGTGACGCCCCTGCGCTCGGGCGTGACCGGGCGGTTCGAGGCGTCCCTGGAGGCGGCGCTGCGGTCGCGCCCGGGTCTGGTGGACGACGTCGCCCGCGGGCTCGTCGAGGCGCACTTCCCCGCCACCGTCGCACCGGACGTGCTGGTCGCCGTCGGGCTCGACCCGGAACTCCTGCACGGCGGCACGGTCGCGCCTGCGACGAGCCGACGCAGGAGCAGCTCGTGGCCGGCTCAGGTGCTGGAGGCCTGGGACCGGCAGTGTGCCTTCTGCGGCTTCGACGGCCAGGTCGGAGGTGTTCCGGTCGGCCTGGAGGCGGCGCACATCCGGTGGTTCACCGTCGACGGGCCCGACGAGCTCGACAACGGCCTGGCGCTCTGCTCGCTGCACCACAAGCTGTTCGATCGCGGCGTCCTCGGCCTCGACGACGACCTGACGCTCGTGGTGTCCCAGCGGTTCTCCGCCCGCACTCCGCACGGCCGCGCCGTGTACGACCTCCACGGCCGCCGACTGAAGCCGCGTCCGGGGACCCCGACGCCCGCCGTCCAGCACGTCACCTGGCACCGCGAGCAGGTCTTCCACGGGCGGCCGCTGGCTGCATAACGCCGGTTAGATGCGCGTGGGGGCTCAGCCGAGCCCAGCAGCGACTCGCTCCTGATTTTGCTTCAACGTGCGACCTTGGGCATCCCGCCAGGCATCGCGACCGTTCTTGCTCCCTGCCGCCAACACGCTTGCCGCCTGGGAGGGACTGTCGAACAGGTAGGTCTTGGTGAGGCGCAGTTGCTTGTCCCCGTGGGGCACCAGGACGCGCTCTGCGATGAGTCGATCACGGGCCTCCTTGTAGCTCGGCGTCATCACCTTGGCCTCTGAGCGACCAAGAGCCCCAGCGAGCACGGCGAACCCTCGGGAGTCATCGCGAGCGGTGGCCTCCGTCAGGTCCGCTTGCAGGAAGTACTCCACTCCCTCGAGAGGACTCTCGTCGCGGGCGCCAGTCGAGTGGTCAACCTCCGCCGGTCGGTCCTTGACCACGTCAAAGATGGTCACCCCGACCAGCGGCAACAGCGTGAGCGTCGTGTCGAGATACCACTCCAGGTCCGCCTCCTCAGATTCACCGAGGCGCGGAACAGGAGGCAGCGTGCCGTTCTCTCGGACGGCCGCATCGGCCTCGGCTGCAAGGTGGAGCAGGCGTGCCTCCAAGTACCGGACATGCGCCTTGTTGAGGGAATCGTCCTTGGTCGTCAGGACGTACCCATGCGTCCAGAAGTCCTTCTCGCGGTGGTGGCTGTCCAGCCGCGTTCGGACCTCGTCGCCCTCGCCGATGTAGACCCGACTCGGGCGCCTTCCGTCCTCCTGCGGTCCGATCAAGACGTAGGCACCGGAGCGGCGCAACTCGTCCCGCAGGCGTGCCTCGCCATAGTCCGCCCGAGCGAAAGCCAGACACGTCCCAGTCCATCCAGCACGATCAACGACGCGTAGTCCCTGCGGTTTCCCATCGGCGAGGTAGATGCGGATGGAGACACCGCGCGGCGCACCGACTGGCATGCCGTCGATGGGAACACATCGGGGCACAGCACAACCAAGTGGCCTGTCGCTACGGCGAGTCCCTATGAGGCTTTACTAGCGTCACCCCAGTGGACCAGTTGACACCTGGCGTCTATGAGCACCTGCTTACGGAGGCACTGAACGGTCGACTGGCCGGCACGGACTCCGACCTCGTCTCGCTCGGTGAGCTCGACCCGGTCGACGCGCACGAGACGCTGACCCGCCACATCACCGAGCTGGCGTCTCGAGCCCTGCGGATCGCCGGCGGCAGTGACCGGGCTACGGTCAGCCGACAGGTCGCGCTGGCCAACGACATCGTCAAGGCCATCACCGCACTGGCGCCGGACGCGGCCGCGCCCGAGGACTCCGTTATTGAGCCACCGCGCACGCTGCTCGCCATCGCCCAGCCCTCCCCCACGCCCGGGCCGGCGACCTTTCCCGAGCGACCGGCCGTCCCGATGTCCACCAGCGCCCTGCTGGTCAACGGCCGCGGTCAGCCACGCATCGGCTTCGAGGTCGCCCGCGAGCTCGCCTCTGCCGATTCCGTCGACCTGCTGTGCGCCTTCATCAAGTGGCAGGGCCTGCGGGTCATCGAGAAGCAGCTCGGCGAGCTGCGCGAGCGCGGCGGCCGGCTGCGCGTCATCACCACCACGTACATGGGCGCCACCGACCAGCGCGCGCTCGATCGCCTAGTCGAGCTGGGCGCCGAGGTGAAGGTCTCCTACGAGACCCGGACGACCCGGCTGCACGCCAAGGCCTGGCTGTTCCGCCGCGCCACCGGCCTGTCGACGGCGTACGTCGGCTCGTCGAACCTCTCCCGCACCGCTCTGACCGACGGTCTCGAGTGGAACGTCCGGCTGTCCAACGTCGAGCAGGCGCACCTGCTCACGACGTTCGCCGAGACCTTCGACAGCTACTGGCTCGACCCGTCGTTCGAGACCTACGAGCCGCACCGCGACGGCGACCGGCTCCGCGAGGCACTGGCTGCCGAGCGCGGCGGCCCCTCTGACCTGCCCATCGAGATCACCACGCTCGACGTCCGGCCCTTCGGCTACCAGCGAGAGGTCCTCGAGGCGCTCGACGCCGAGCGGACTGTCCACAACCGGTGGCGGAACCTCGTGGTGATGGCGACCGGCACGGGCAAGACGGTCGTCTCCGCGCTGGACTACCGGCGCCTCCGCGAGAGCGGCATGGTCGACCGGCTGCTGTTCGTCGCCCACCGCGAGGAGCTGTTGACCCAGAGCCTGTCCACGTTCCGGCACGTGCTGCGGCAGGGCGATTTCGGCGAGCTGTTCGTCGGCGGCCAGCGGCCCCGCGAGTGGCGGCACGTATTCGGCTCCGTGCAGTCGCTCAACCAGCTCGACCTCGACGAGCTCGACCCCGCGCACTTCGACGTCGTCATCGTCGACGAGTTCCACCACGCCGAGGCGGCCACCTACCGGCGGCTGCTCGAGCACCTGAAGCCCACCGTCCTGCTCGGGCTGACCGCAACGCCCGAGCGGACCGACGGCGCCGACGTGCGCACCTGGTTCGACGGACGCACAGCCGTCGAGCTGCGGCTGTGGGAGGCGCTTGACCAGGGTCTGCTCGCCCCGTTCCAGTACTTCGGCATCCATGACGACGTCGCGCTCGACCAGCTGCGGTGGAAGCGCGGCCGCGGGTACGACACCACCGAGCTGACCAACGTCTACACCGGCGACGACCACCGCGTCCGGCTCGTCCTGCAGGCGGTGAAGGACAAGGTCGAGGACCCCGGCCGGATGCGAGCCCTCGGGTTCTGCGTCAGCGTCCAGCACGCGCAGTACATGGCCGACCGGTTCACTGCCGCCGGCATCCCGAGCCGCGCGGTGACGTCGACGTCGTCTCGCGAAGAGCGGGCCGCCGCACTGGCCGCGCTGCGCGACCGCATGGTCAACGTCCTGTTCACCGTCGACCTCTTCAACGAGGGTCTCGACATCCCGACCGTCGACACCGTGCTGTTCCTGCGCCCCACGGAGAGCGCGACGGTCTTCCTCCAGCAACTGGGCCGTGGCCTGCGCCTGGCCGAGGACAAGGCCTGCCTGACCGTCCTCGACTTCATCGGCGCCCAGCACAGGGAGTTCCGCTTCGACCTGCGCTTCCGCGCACTGACCGGCAGCTCGCGGCGAGGCGTGCAGCGGGACGTCGAGCAGGGCTTCCCGACCCTGCCGGCCGGGTGCCACATCGAGCTCGACCGCGTGGCGCAGCGGATCGTTTTGGACAACATCAAGCAGTCGCTGAGCGTGTCGTGGAAGGGGCTGGTCAGCGAGGCCAAGCGCGAAGAGTCCCCGTCGCTGGTCGACTTCCTCGAGGAGACGGGCGTCGAGCTCGAGGACCTCTACCGCGGAAGCGGCCGCAGTTGGCTGGACCTCAAGCGGGCAGCCGGTTGGGTGGAATACTCACCCGGACCGGACGACGCCGCGCTGGCTGCTGCGCTCGGGCGGATGTTGCACGTGGACGACCTAGAGCGGCTGCGGTTTTGCCGGTCCTTACACCAGTCCGATGCAGGAGCGCAGAGCAGCGCTCGACTGCGGCGGCTGGCCGCGATGATGCACTTCTCGCTGTTCGGCTCGCGGACGCCGTTCAGCAGCCTTGAGGAATCGCTGGCGCGCCTGCTGGCCAACCAGGGGCGAATCGAGGAACTGATCGAACTGAGCGACGTCCTGCACAAGCGGATCCATCGGGTGGCCAGTCCGCTGAGCGAGGCCGGCGACCGTCCGCTGCACGTGCACGCGCGCTACAGCCGCGACGAGGCGCTGGCGGCCTTCGGACTCGAGGACCTCAACGGCACCTGGGGCTCCGGCGTGCGCTGGGTGCCCGGCGACCGTGCGGACGTATTCTTCGTGACCCTGCAGAAGACGGAGGCGCACTTCTCGCCCACCACGATGTACGCCGACCACGCGATCACGCCGACGCTGTTCCAGTGGGAGTCGCAGAACGCGACGGCCGAGCGATCAGCGACCGGGCAGCGCTACGTCAACCACCGGCAGATGGGCACGTCCGTGCACCTGTTCATCCGCGAGTCCAAGACGGTGGACGGCACGCTCGGCACGCCGCCCCACCTCTACGCCGGGCCGATGTCCTACGTGTCCCACACCGGGGAACGCCCGATGCGCATCCTCTGGCAACTGGACTACGCCCTGCCTGCGGACGTCTTCCACGCCGCCAAGGTGGCCTGAGCGTCGACCGAGCGTCAGACTCCTGCCGGAAGCGAGTTGAGACAGACGACCTCATTGAAGGACCTAGCCGTATTGCGAGCATGAACGGCCCACAGCCGTGTCCCCGCGCCGGCTTGTCCCTGGCATCAGTCAGACTGCTTGCGTGGCAGCTCCGGTGACATCCGCCGCCTCAGACACGGCCGAGATCCGTAAGGCTCGCGGCGCCTTCTTCACCCCTGAGCCGGTGGCGCAGCACATCACCGACTGGGCGGTCCGCTCCCCTACCGACCATGTGCTGGAGCCGTCATGCGGCGAAGCCGCGTTCCTCCTCGCCGCCGTCCACCGGTTCGGCCGCACGCCTGACCTGCAGCTCTTTCCCGACCTCGCGTTGATGCGTCCAGAGGGGAAGATCGTCCTCGATGGCATCGAACTGCATGAGCCATCGGCGCAGGCTGCCCAGCGGCTGCTCGATCAGGCCGGCGTCACGGCGCGGGTGCAGACGGCCGACTTCTTCACCATCCCGCCGACAGGCAAGTACGACGCGGTCATCGGCAACCCGCCATACGTCCGCTATCAGGACTTCAGCGGTGAAGCCCGGGCGCTGTCACGAGCTGCGGCGGCAGCCGCTGGCGTCAGCTTGACGGGCCTCGCGTCGTCCTGGGCCGCCTTCACGGTGCACTCAGCTCTGTTCCTCAAGCCAGGTGGCCGCCTTGGCCTGGTCCTGCCGGCGGAGCTACTTTCCGTTAACTACGCCGCCGATGTCCGCCGCTTCCTGCTGGAGCGCTTTCGGTCCATTGATCTCGTGCTTTTCAAGGAGCGCGTGTTTCCGGGCGTGTCCGCCGAGGTCGTGCTGCTGCTGGCTGATGGTTACGACCAGGGCCCGACGGATCATGCGCGGGTCACTGAACTTCAGAACGCCGCAGCACTGGGCCAGAAGCCGCACTGGCGTACCTTTCGGCCAAGGCGTGCCGCTGACAAGTGGACGCCGGCGCTCTTAGCCGGCGACGCCCTGACGGCCTACGCCAGCCTTATCGACGGCGCTAACTTCACCGAGTTGGAGACCTGGGGCGACACGACGCTCGGCATGGTCACCGGTAACAACAAATATTTCACAATGAGCCCGGCTCAGGCGGCCGAGCGCGGCCTATCGGCTAGCGACCTCATCGCCCTTTCACCTCCCGGATCACGACATCTGCGAAACCTTGCGCTGACTACACGAGACCTCGTTCAACTTGGCGCTGACGGGCAGTCCACGCTGCTGTTCCGACCGCAGGACGAGCCGTCTGCAGCAGCCTGGGCCTACATCGAGGCAGGCAAGGAAGCAGACGTGCACCTGGCCTATAAGTGCAAGGTGCGCGACCCCTGGTGGCGCGTGCCGTACGTGCCACCAGCCGACCTATTTCTGACCTACATGAACGCCGATACGCCGCGCCTGACAACGAATCAGGCAAAGGCGCACAACCTCAACTCGGTTCACGGCCTCTATCTCCGAGCACCGTTTCGTGCAGTGGGACGCAGCCTACTGCCGCTCGGCTCGCTGAACTCTGTCACACTAGTCGGCGCCGAGACCGTCGGCCGTTCCTACGGCGGCGGCTTGCTCAAGCTCGAGCCGCGTGAGGCCGATCTCTTGCCCGTGCCTCATCCTGACGTCCTTACTGCAGCAGCCATCCGACTAAAGGCCATCCGACCCAAGGTGGCCCGCCGGCTGCGCCTTGGACAGCTCAACGCGGCAGCCGCACTCGTCGATCACGTGCTGTTGGTCGGCGAACTTGGGATCCCTGTAAGTGACGTCGCCTCACTGCATGAGGAGCAGCAGGTTCTCCGCGCTCGCCGCATGGCACGTGGGGCGGAGGCCAAGCCGCTGCCGTGAGCGATGCGAAAAGCCTTAAGGCGCAAGCTTGGACCCTGTTCGACCGCATTGTGGAGCTGGCGGCTGCCAGCGAAGGGAGGACGACGGGCACTCCCTGGTTCCGCTATGCCGATGGTCGCCTGACCTACTGGCCGGACTACGCCGTCCTGCAGCAGCTGCTCGGCGTCCCCCTGCTGCTCAACGCGCCCTCGCAGTCGGGTGTGCCAGCTCTAGGGCTCGACGTCTGGACGTCCTATGAGCTTCGCCGTGCTGGATTTGAACCTGATCTCGTCTGGCCGCGGGCCACCCCGCCACGCATCCTGCCTAGCACCCTCGTGGCGCTCCGCCGAGAAGCGACTCGGGAGCAGTTGCGGGTGCTGGACAGCATGTTGCAGTCCGGCAAGACGTACAACAACGAGACTGGCGCCAGCGCCAACATTCTCGGCAAGAATTACGTCAAGCAGGTTGATGTTGTCATGTCCGCCTGGAACACCGGACCCGAGATCCTGATCTCCACCAAGCGGATGGACTCGTCCTTCGGCAAGAACGCCGCCAACCGTGTGGAGGAAAGCTACGGCGACGCAAAAAACCTGCGGAGCCGCCATCCTCAGGCGGCGCTTGGCTTCCTCTTCAGCTTGCGCTCGACCGCCCTGAAGCCGCAGTTCGAGGACGTCGCCGCTTGGATCGTTGACCTACTCGGAAAGCTTGGGCGCGAAGACGACGCTTATGACGCCGTCTGCCTCATCATCCCCGAATGGTCCGACGAGGTGGCCGAGCCGTCTGGCGACGATGGTGAC
Organism: Geodermatophilus arenarius; assembly: GCF_042654585.1. Classification (NCBI taxonomy): domain Bacteria; kingdom Bacillati; phylum Actinomycetota; class Actinomycetes; order Geodermatophilales; family Geodermatophilaceae; genus Geodermatophilus; species Geodermatophilus arenarius. Next base: position 39,388 of record NZ_JBHSGR010000011.1, on the reverse strand, counting down.
GGCGAGGATCCGCTCGTGTCTGCCGGACTCACTAGTGCAAGGCTGCCTGAGGATGAGCCGTTGCCGCTAGAGCTGCCCGAAAGTGAAGTGGACCGCCAACTGCGTCAACTACCTGCGGTTGAATTGAACCGGAAAGCCGTTCCGTCAACTCTCTCGCCCGAGGTGTTTTTCGCTACGATCGTTAACCGCGTCCTGGACAATAGCCCGGTGAACTTCCACCGCGAGGCTCGCCGCCGACGGGCGAACCCTGCCTAATGCCACCTCGTCGCCGTCGCGAACGCCGCGTTTTTGCGCCGTTCGCAGACCTGCTTGCGGCCGTCGAGGAGCAGGCGATCACCCGCTTCTCGTCCATCGAAGCTCACTTTATTGCTGCCATGGGCGCGTTCGACACGGAGATCGCTCGTCCGGGCGGCCAGTGGACAAGCGGCGATAATCAGGGGAAGGGCAAGTTCTTCAACGAACTGACCGCAGCGTTGCTGCAGAACCTGACCGGGCAGCCCATTATTCAGCGGGGCAAGCGCCCCGGAGTCTTGCTTGACAACGTCGACGTCGACCTCTGCTTCCCACTAGACGGGGCACCGCTGGTCATTGCAGAAACTAAGATGCTAGGCACGCCACAGCATCCCCGAAATGAGACGTCGCAACATATCAGGGGTCGCAGGAGCACGGCTGATCTACCTAAGCGCATCCGCGAGATCGCCCTCAACGTAATCGACTTGAAGTTGGCCGCGCCCGCCGGCCGCGCCGAGCCAATCGGTGATATTGCTACCTGGATTCAGCGGCAGTCACCAGCCTTCTACGCGCTTTTTGGTCTACGTGTGGCCGACGATTACGATCACGAGCAGCTTGTTGCTCAAGCGCAGATGCTCAGCAACTCGTACGCCAATGGTGTCGGCCTAGTCCTATACCGGCCGACTGACATCTCTACGCCGGTCGGCCGCACGACCTACGCGCGGGTGCGCCCACCGCGCGGCTTAGCACTCGACGACGCTCTTGCACGAATGGCGCGGGAGATCACTGCTTCCACTAACAGGTGAGGGGCCTGAGCGATCAGGCCGATGAGTCTTCAGCGGTCATCAGATGCAGGACGCCGCGGCCGCGCTCCTTGGCGCCGTACATGGCCCGGTCCGCCAGCGAGAGGACCTCGTCAAGCGTCGTCCCGGGCGCAGCCATCGCCAGCCCGATGGAGGCCGAGACCCGCACGGTCCGCCGTCCCACCTCGACCTCGTCCACCAGGGCGGCGGCAAGCCCGTGCCCGATGGCCTCCGCCGTTGGCGCATCCACCCCGGGCAGGACCGCCACGAACTCGTCCCCGCCCAGCCGGCCGACCACGGCCCCCGGCAGCTCCCGCTCCACGTGCCGGCGCAGCCGGTCGGCGAGCCGGACGAGCAGCTGGTCCCCCACCGCGTGCCCGCCGCGGTCGTTGACCTCCTTGAACCGGTCGACGTCCACGAACAGCACCGCTCCCCCGACCGCCAGCGCCGCCCGGCCGGTATCGAGCAGGTGGCTGCGGTTGGCCAGCCCGGTCAGCGGGTCCTGCCGGGCCGACCGCAGCAGCGCCTGCCGCCAGCCGTCGGCCTTGGTCGCCACCGCGGTCAGCCGGTCCACCGTCTCCTGCAGCCGCACTGCCTTGTCGGCGTCCGCGTCCTCGGCCAGCCCCGCCGTCGACGAGGCCAGCGTCTCGAGCACCGTCTCCAGCGGCAGCCCGGCTGCCACCGCCTCCAGCGTCCGGCCCTGCGCGGCCAGCAGCTCGCCGTCCCACCGGTGCGCGGCCACCTGACGCCGCAGCGACAACACGCTGCGCACCAGCCGCACCTGGTTCTCCAGCAGCTCCTGCTCGGCCGACGAGAACGCCCGCGGCTCGTCGTCGAAGACGCCGAGCGAGCCGAGGACGAAGCCGTCCTCGTCGATCAGCGGCACCCCGAGGTAGGAGCGGATCGCGCCGGCCGCCACGGCCGGGTTGTCGCGGAAGACCGGGTGGTCGAGCGCGTCGGCCACCTGCAGCGGCGTCCGCAGCGCCACCACGTACGCGCAGAACGACAACTCGTCGGGCACGTGTGAGTACGGCGCGCCCGCGCCCCGCTCGGCCGGGAAGCACTGCTCGTCCGGGCCGACCAGGTTGATGACCGCGATCGGCGCCTCCACCGTCTCCGCCATGTACGCGACGACGGCGTCGAGGTCGGACACCCCGGCGTGCCCGCCCAGCCGGTAGCTGGCGATCGCGGCCAGCCGGGCCGCCTCGGCGACGGCCGCCCGCGGATCGGGCAGCGGGACGCCGGCCGGCGCGAAGTCGGGCAGGCGGGGCGTCGGGACGGCGGCGGTCACGCGCGGCGACGCTAGCGGCCGAGCGTCACCGACGGAACACGCTGCGGCACCGGGACACCTCGACGTCGAGGCGCCGAGCCGGCCCTCCCCGATGGTGGCCTCGAGCTCGGCGGGACCGCGCCCTCCTGCGGCCCCAGGGCCGTCCGCCTCTGTCGCCGCACAACCCGTCGTCGCGACGCTCCGGGTCCCACCCGGATCGGGAGGTCGGCACCGTGTACGTCACCCAGGGTCTGCACCGCCACGTCCAGCAGCGCGCGGACGAGATCGCCACCGTCTGCGCCGGCCGCACCCGGACCCACGCCGAGTCCGTCGACCGGATCGCCCGCCTGGCCGCCGCTCTCCAGCAGCTCGGGATCCGGGACGGCGAGCGCGCGGCCGTCCTGTCCCTGAACTCCGACCGCTACCACGAGTTCCTCGGCGCGACGCTGTGGGCCGGGGGCGTCGTCGTCCCGGTCAACATCCGGTGGAGCGTCCCCGAGATCGCCGACTCCCTCGCCGAGGTCGACGCCCGGGTCCTCGTCGTCGACGACGTCTTCGCCGCGTACACCGAGCCGATCCGGGCGGCCCACCCGCGCCTGGAGCACCTCGTGCACGCCGGCGACGGCCCGACCCCCGACGGCATGCTCGCATTCGAGGAGCTCGTGGGAGCGCACGAGCCGATCGAGGACGTCCGCCGCGGGGGTGACGCCCTCGCCGGCGTCTTCTACACCGGCGGCACCACCGGCCGGTCGAAGGGCGTCATGCTCAGCCACGACAACCTGCTGACGTCGTCCATGGGCGGGCTGGCCACCGACCACTTCCCGCCCGGCCGGGTGGGCCTGCACTCCGCGCCGATGTTCCACCTCGCCGCCTTCTCCAACTGGGTCGGCGCCGTCGTGGTCGGCGGGACGCAGGTGATGATCCCGGTGTTCGACCCGGTCGCCGTGCTGACCGCCGTCCAGGAGCACGGCGTCACCGACGTGCTGCTGGTCCCCACGATGATCCAGCTCGTGGTCGACCACCCGCGGGTCGACGAGTTCGACCTGACCAGCGTCCGCCGGGTGATGTACGGCGCCTCCCCCATGTCCGACGCCCTGCTCGGCCGGACGATGAAGGCGCTGCCCAACGCCCGGTTCATGCAGGCCTACGGCATGACCGAGCTCGCCCCGGCGGCCACCGTGCTCACCCCCGACGACCACCAGGACCCCGCGCACCGGCGCTCCGTCGGGCGCGCCGCGCCGCACGCCGAGGTGCGCGTCGTCGGCCCGGACGACGTCGAGCTGCCCCGCCGCGAGGTCGGGGAGATCGTGGTCCGCGGCGGCCACGTGATGCTCGGCTACTGGGACCGGCCGGAGGAGACCGCCGAGGCGCTGCGCGGCGGCTGGATGCACACCGGCGACGCCGGCTGGATGGACGACGAGGGCTACCTGTACCTCACCGACCGCATCAAGGACATGATCATCTCCGGCGGGGAGAACGTGTACTCGGTCGAGGTGGAGAGCGTCCTCGCCCAGCACCCGGCGGTGGCCACCTGCGCGGTCATCGGCGTCCCCGACGAGACCTGGGGCGAGCGGGTGCACGCCGTCGTCGTCCCGGCGGCCGGCGCCACCGTCACCCTCGAGGAGCTGCGGGCCTTCTGCGCCGCCCGGCTCGCCGGGTACAAGACGCCGCGGTCGATGGACGTCGTCGACGCGCTGCCGCTCTCCCCCGTCGGCAAGGTGCTCAAGCGCGAGTTGCGCCGGCCCTACTGGGCCGGGCAGGAGCGCGCCGTCCACTGACGTGGACCGGCCCGGGGAGGCTGCCCGACGGCTGGGCCATTGCCTCGCGCACCGAGCGTCGACAGGCTGAGCCGTGACGCCGCAGGGGCGTCCCCACCAGGTCAGGAGAGCGGCGCATGCACGCACGGTCCACGAGCATCCGCGGCAACACGGCCGGCATCGACGCCGCCATCGCCTACGTGCGCGACGACGTCCTGCCGACGGTCCAGAACACCGACGGCTGCGTCGGCCTCTCCATGCTCGCCGACCGCGCCAGCGGCCGCTGCATCGTCGCGACCGCCTGGAGGGACGAGCAGGCCATGCGCGCCACCGCGGCCGAGGACCGCACCGTCCAGCACCGCCTGCTGCACACCCTCGGCGGCGGGCACGCCGACGTCCGGGAGTGGGACATCGCGGTCCTCCACCGGGACCGTCCGGCCGGGGACGGCGCCGGCGCGCAGGTCACCTGGGCCCGCATCGCGCCGAACCACCTCGACGACCTGCTCGACGCCTACCGGCACAACCTGCTGCCCAAGCTGCAGGAGCTGCCCGGCTTCTGCAGCGTCAGCATGCTGGTCGACCGGCGCCTCGGCCGGACGGTCAGCGTCACCAGCTTCGAGGACCGCGACGCCGCGGGGCTGGTGCGCCGGCACGCCCGGTCCCTGCGCGAGCAGTTCGCGCAGGCCCTGGGCGCCAAGATCGTGGACGTCGCCGAGATGGACCTCGTCCTCGCCCACCTGCACGTCCCCGAGGCGGTGTGAGCGGTCTCAGTCCTTGGCGGACCGGCGCATCGACCACATCTGCGCCGGGCGCTCGAACTGGGTGGCGACCTCCCAGCTCACCGCGCCGTTGACGACCTCCCTGCGGAAGTTGCCCACGGCCACGCGGGCGAGCTCCGGGTCGGCGGCGACGCGGCGGGCGAGCTCGAGGGCGCGGTCCTCGACGGCGGCGTCGTCGACCGACTCCCACGCCAGGCCCAGCTCCACGGCCTTGGTGCCGTTGATCTCCTCGCCGAACAGCGCCATCGCCGCAGCGGCCTCGCGGCCGATCAGCCGGGACAGGATGACGAAGTGCCCGCCGCCGGGGTGCAGGCCGCGCTTGAGGAAGCCGGCGAGGAGCCGGGCGTCGTCCGCGACGATCCGCAGGTCGGCCGCCAGCAGCATGTTCATCCCGGCACCGACGGCGGACCCGCGGACGGCCGCGATCGTCGGCACCTTCACCTGGCCCAGCCGGTAGAAGGAGTCGTAGATGCGGCCCATGCCCTCGTAGGCGTCGGGCGCGGCCGGGTCCTTGCCGGCGTTCGTCAGGGTCGCGACGTCGCCGCCCGCGCAGAACGACTTGCCCACCGCCCGGACGACGAGCGCCCCGACCTCCGGCTTGGCATCGACCTCGTCGAACACGTCGATCAGCTCGCCGGCCATCTGCGGCGTCAGCGCGTTGCGGCGGTCGGGCGCGTTGAGCGTCACCACCGCCACGCCGCCGTCGACCTCGAGCAGGACCTCGGCGTCAGCCACGAGTGCACCTCCGGATCGGGGCCCGCGGGCCCGGGGGACCATCCGCAGGCATCAGACCACGACGCCGTGTTGCCGCCCTGCGCGGGCCGGTCCCACACTCGGCTTCCCACCTCCGGAGCCTTCGCATGCCCGCCCGCCGCGTCACTGCCGTCGCCTTTGTCGCGCTGATGGCTGCGGGCTGCACCGGCGTCGAGGGCGACCCCAGCCCCGCGCCGACGACGTTCACCGAGCTCCTCGCCACCGCCGACCTCGACGCCGTCGCGCCCGCCGGCGTGGATGTCCTCGACCTGGCGGCCGGTCCGGACGGCGCCCTCGTCCTCCTCGCTGACAGCGCCGACCCGTCGGTCACCTACCTGGCGCCTGTCGGTGAGGACGGCGTCGGCGCGGTCCAACGGCTGGACGGCCCCGGCGAGCAGCTGTTCGTGGGACCCGACGGCGCCGTCCTCGTCCTCGGCCCGGGCCGGCTGACCACCGTGGGCGGCGGCACCGTCGAGCTGGGCGTCGACGGGGACACCGCCGCCCTCTCCCCCGACGGCCGCCGTCTGTACGTCACCGGCGGAGGTCGGCTGGCCGCGCTCGACCCGGCAACCGGCGAGGTGCAGGCAACCACCGACCTCGACCCCGGCCTCACGGTCAAGACCCTCGCCGCCGGACCCGACGGGCCGGTCGCGCTCATGAGCGACGCCCGCGCGCTCGACCTGGCCGACGTCGCCGTCCTGAGCACCTGGGCCGAGGACCTGGGACAGGCGGAGCTCGTCGAGCTGGCCTCCGACCGCCCGGCCAGCATCCCGTCCGCGCTGCGCCTGACCGACGACGGCGACGCGGTCGTCACGCTCACCGTCCACGGCGACGACCCGTTCCGCGTGACGGTCGTCGAGGACGGCGAGGTGACCGCCGCGCACCCCATCCCCGGCACCGACCGCGCCCCGGCCGACCTGGCCCTCTCCCCCGACGGGCGGGTCGCCTACCTGGCGGTGGCCGGGTTCGAGGTGGAGTCCGGCCTGGTCACGCTCGACCTGTCCAGCGGCGAGCAGCTCGCGGCCGGCCGGCTGTGCGAGGGGCAGGGCACCTTCGGCCGGGTGGCGCTCACCGGCGAGCGGCTGACCGTCATCGGCGCGTGCGTCGGAGGGGACAACTCGTCGACCACCGCGTTCGTGCTCGGGTAGCCGTTCGGGTGGGTTGTCCCCAGGGTGCGATCCGGAGCGGTGCTGTTCTGGTTATCGTCCGCGATCGTGCAGAACCCCGGCACCGGACGGACGAGCCTCATCGCGGTGGTCCTCGGCGCGGCGCTGCTGCTGCCCGCCTGCTCAGTTCCTGACGACGAGGCGCCGAGCACGAGCCTGCCGACGACGTCGGCGCCGGCGAGCACCACCGAGGCGCTGCCCGTGGTGGGTCCGGCCGACTTCCCGGTGCCGCCCGAGGCCCGCACCCAGGACGCCGCCGGCGCCGAGGCCTTCCTCCGCTACTGGATCGACCTGCTGAACCGGCAGCGCGCCATCCCGGCCGGGCAACCACTGCGCGACCTCGGTCCCGAGTGCGATGAGTGCCGGCGCATCGCCAACAACTATGACGAGGCGGCTGCCGCGGGAAATAGATATGTGGGTGGCGAGGTCTCGCTAGTCGACGTGCCTCCCGTGATGCTCGACGGGACAAGTGCTGAGTTCAGCTTCAGTGCCCGGCGGGAGCCTGTTTCGCTCGTGGACAGCTCCGGCGTTGTCCTTGAGGCTCAGCCTGATCTGGCACCAAGGCTTTTCTCGGGTCTCGGGCTTGAGTGGTCGGAGTCGACGCGGTCCTGGACCGTCACAGGCTTTCAACTCGGATGAGACGACTGCGCTGGGGCGTCGTTCTGGTCGGCATCGCGCTTCTGCTGGTCACAACAACACCCAAGACGAATGCGCTGGCATGCTCGTTCGACTCGTGCGGGTCGACTGGGCTCGATGGCGGATCAGCGATGGTCGAGTACGCCGGGGGCGGGGTCGGTGAGCTAGTGAGCGGCGGCGGGCCTGCGGCCATCGACTACGTCTGGCGCCTGGTCCAGCCGTGCGTCCTGTCCGACGAAGAAGCAGGGTCGTGTACAGGCGTTGATTTCCAGGCCTGCCCCGCCGAACTGGGCCAAGTGGTGCGATGGCTCGCCGTGCAACAGCGCCCGGTGGTCCGCTCGGACGGAAGCGCAGTGGTGGAAGTGCCACCCGGCGCGCAGCCCGGCGATCTGCTCGGGCGGTGGACCACCGTCCGCACAGCGTGCATCGACATCACGGCGCTCAACCCGCCGCCGTCGCCGGAGGAGGTGTTCGCCTACTTCCAGCGGCTGCCGCTGCCGCAGCTGACCACCTCGCACGCGCCGCCGGGACGGGGCCTGGCCGGGCTGCCGGTCGTCTTCTGGACCGACGCCCCGATCACCCAGACCTTCACCGTCGACGTCCGCGGCTACGCCGTCGTCATCGTCGCTGAGGCGCAGCGCTACACCTGGCGCACCGGCGACCCCGCCGCGCCCACGCTGACCACGACCGTCCCCGGCGGCGCCTATCCCGAGCAGGCCACCGAGCACCTCTACCGCTCGGGCACGTACACCGCGTCGCTCACCGTCACCTGGGGCGCCACGTTCACCGTCGACGGCAGCGCGCCGGCCGACGTCCCCGGCACCACCACGACCGACGGGCCGCCGGTGACGTTCGACGTCGTCGAGGCCGCCGCCGTCCTCACGAACCCCTACGACTGACCAGCTCGTCGGACAGCCGCCGCGGCCTTTCGCGCGCGAAGGGCTCGCGCGTCCGGCCGCGTCGCGACTGCTTGTCGCGCCTGTGGGGCCCGGTCACACTCTGCCGGCATGCGCCCCAGCCCCGGGCTCGTGCTCGCCGCTCTCGTGCTGACCGGCTGTGGCGGGGCGATCGCGGGTACGGCGATCCCGGGGCCGACGACGGTGTCGCTGGCCGACGTCGCGGGCGCGGACGCCGAGGTGCTCGACGTGGCCGCCACCGCCGACGGCCGGTCGGTCGCGCTGCTGGCGCCGCCCGGCGGTCCGCTCACCCTCGCCGACGTCGCCGCCGACGGCACCGTCACCGTCGTCCCGCTCCGCGGCCTCGACTCCGAGCGGCCCGGCCTCACCCGCATCGCCGCGGACGGCGAGGGCGTGGTGGTCGTCGGGTTCGCCGCCGGGCGCGTGGCCCTCGTCGAGGCGGACCTGCGGCGCGCCGACGCGCCGGAGCCGGTCGGCACGCTCGGTGCCGCCGACGTCTCGGCGCTCGACGCGGTCGTCATCGACGGCGTGCTGCTCCTCGCGCTCAGCGGCATCGACGGCGCGCACCGGCTGGTCGCCGTCGACCCCGAGAGCGGCGTCGTCCGCGACGAGGTCGCGCTGCCCGGCACGCCGCGCGACCTGCACGTCTCGGGGGACGGCATGGTCGTCGTCGCCACGGACACCGGGCGCAGCGCCTCCGTCGTCATCGTCGACGCCGCGCTGCAGATCATCGGCGAGGTGCCGACCGGCCCGGGTGCCGCCGGCCCGCTGACCGTCGTCGACGGCGACGTGTACGCGACCGTCGGCGGGTCCGGCGACGTCTCCATCACCCGCGGCTCCGAGGTGCTGGCCACCGTGCCCGGTGACCTGCCGGCGCTGGTGACGGTCGACGGGGACAGGGCCACGCTCGTCGACACCGTGGCCGACGGCGAGGTGCCGCGGGTGCTGCAGCGCAGCGTCGACCTGGCGGCGGGCGAGGTGGTCGCCGAGGTGGAGCTGTGCGACGGCGGCGCGGTCGACGGGTCCGACGTCGACGGGTCCGGCCGCGCCTCGGTCGTCAGCGACTGCCGCGGCGAGCCGGTGCTCTGGCGGTTCGGCTAGGCCGGCGGCTTCCAGCCAGGGTCGCGGCCGGTGACGCCGAGCAGCCGGTCGAGCGCCGGGGCGTCGGCGGGCACCGGCACGACCGGGCCGTACAGGTCCGGCGGGCGGTCGTCGCCGAAGGACTCGGCGAACGCGCGGCAGGTGTCGGCGTCCGCGTCGGCGACCTCGTAGCGCTGACCGGTGGCGGCGGCGAGGTCCCAGCCGTGGACGACGACCTCGTCGAGCGCGACGACGGCCGCCACCTCCCCCGGCATGTCCACCCCGCCGGCCGCCGTCATGCCCTCGTGCGCCGCGGGATCCCGCCAGGCCGCGGCCAGCGCGTCGAGCTGCGCGGGGACGAAGGTGCGCCAGTCGGCGGGCAGGTGCGCGGGGTCAGTGGAGGCGGTGCCGTCGACGGGCGTCTTCTCCGCGGCCATGCGGAAGGCGTAGGCGAGCCCGGCGAGGTGGCCGAGCAGCCCGGCCACGGTCGTCCCGTCGCACGGGGTGGGGGCGGTGAGCTGGTCGTCGCGGATCCCGGCCACGACCCCCGCCGTGGCGGCCGCTGCGGGTCCCAGGTCGATCGTCATGCCAGGGCAGACCGCCGCCGTCCCCGGGAATGAGCGGTGCGGCGGGTACGACCGACTCCCCGGCGCGCGTCCTCCCGCTTCGGCCGCGCCGAGCCGCGGACGGAGTTGAATGGGCCCGTGTCGGTCGGACCGGACGCGGCTGCTCTCGTGCTCCCGAGCGCGGGGCCCGACCCGATCCCGCTGGCCACCGCACTGGCCGCCGTCCTCGGGTACGCGCGCGGCCGTCGTCCGCTGTTCTTCCGCTCCCCCAGCGTGCCGCAGGGCCGGTGGGTGCAGGTGCTCGCCTACGCCTTCGACCGCTTCGACGGGCAGCCGCCCGCGACCGGCGACGGCCCCACCGACCGCGACGTCCTGCTCGCCGAGGGCCTGCACGGCCGGCTCGACCCGGCGGGGTGGCGGGAGGTGCGCGGCCGGCTCGACGACGTCTGGCCGGACTACGCCGCGGCGCTCGCGCGGGCGAACGGGCGACCGCTGTGGGAGCTGCCCGCCGACGAGTTCTCGGTGCTGATGGAACCGGGCACGGTCGGGGCGTCGCTCCGGTCGGTGGCGGAGGGGCCGGGGGCGCGGCACGTCGTCGCCGCGCTGCACCACCGCTCCCCCGCGCTGATACCACTGACCGACGGGCACACCCGCCGTCAGCTGTGGGGCCACCTGCGCGAGGGCGACAGCGGAGCCGCGGCGATCGTCCACCGCGAGCTCACCGCCAACGCCGGCGCGTTCGCCGCACTGGAGGCGGCGACGGCGCGGCTGCTCGGCCGGCCGCTCGGCCGGGTGCGGCTGCACGACGTCCTGCTGTGGCTGTCCGGCTCGCTGCGGATGACCCACGCGGTCGCCGTCGGCCGCGCGATCGCCGCCGACTCCGAGCAGGGCCTGGAGGCACTGCTCCCGGCGTGACCGTCGGACGCGTCGGGCAGGGTGCCGTGCGTGCTCACGCTCGATGACCTGCTGCGCCTCGTTGACGACCCCCGCGCGGTGGACGACCTCGTCGCCTACTACGAGCCGGGTCGCCCGCCGCGCCGGATGCCGACCTACTCCGGCAGCCGGTTCGAGTTCCTCGCCGGCGGTGGCGACCGGCCCGACACCGCCGACCGGATCACCTACGAGGACCTGGTGGCGGTGACGATGTTGGAGGTCGACGTCCCCGGCGACGTCGCGCTCGCGCTGCTGGAGGGCGACCTCGGCCTGTCCGTCTCGGACCACCTGTCGCACATGCCCACCGACGTCGCGATCAGCGATCCGCGGGCCGTCGAGCTGTTCGCGACCGCGTCCCACGCCCGCGTCGTCTGGGACCTGCTGGAGGAACCACACGGCATGGGCTGGGTGATCACGGGCAAGCTGCTGGCCCGCAAGCGACCGAGGCTCATCCCCGTGTACGACCGCGTGGTCCGGTGCGCGTTCGGGCGGCCGGCCGGTGTGTGGAACTGGTTGCTCGGCCTCTTCGCGGAGGACGGCGGGGTGCTGGGCGAGCGCCTCAGCGCGGCCCGGGAGGCGTCGGGCATCCCGTCGGGCGTGACCGACCTGCGCACCCTCGACGTCATCACCTGGATGCGGCACCACCGCGAGCACACGCAGACGAACTGCGCCGGCCTCCGGTTGCCGCCGACGCAGCAGCGGCGGGCGACCGCCGTGACGGCACCCGGCCTCCGCGCCGACGCCCCGACTCTGGACGCGCTCCCCGATCTCGGGGTCGCGGCCGACGAGATCACCGCCGGACAGGACGCGGACCGCTCGGCCAGGTGAGACGGCCGCGCCTCTTCCCAGCCAGTTGATCATCGGCTGCGTGCACGCGACACGCGCTGACACGCCGGCGTGAGCGGCACGCGGACGATGATCGACTGCAGCACCGGCGCGCCGTTCCGCATGAGGGCCGGCCTGCCGATACGAGTAGGGAACGGGCGCGACCATGCCCCCGGAACGAGAGGACCGCATGCACCCCCGCACCCGGCTCCAGACGGTCATGGCCGCTCCCCTCACCACCGGGAACCTGCTGGCCGACTGCGAGCGCTGGTGCCGCGACGTCCTCCCGCCCCGGGGAAGCGGTCCCGCCGCCGTCCCCGCCCCGCGCCTCGTTCCGGCCGAACGACGGAGCGCACCCGAGCGGGTGGAGCGGCGCCGCGTCCCGGTCACCGGCGCCGCGGTGCGGGCCATCGCCCGGACGCTCACCGAGGCGGCCGCGGCCTCCCGCGAGGCGCAGGCCGGCGCTGCCTGACCGGCGGTACGACGTCTGCCCGGGGAAGGTGCGCGGTCGCCCAGCGAGGCGGCGGAGACCGGCCGAGGCGCCGCGACGGGCTCCAGCCGACGTCCTGACAACCGTCCGGTCGCGGTTTCGTCAACCCGAGCCCGCTGTCGCTCCCGGACGGAGCCGGGCCGTCTTCCTAGCCTCCTACGTGACCGTCACCTCACTAGGAGTGATCATGCGCATCCGCAGCACCGTTGCTGCCGCCGTCCTGGCGGCCGGCTTCTCCGTCGTCCTCTCCGGCACCGCGTCCGCGGCCCCGGACCGCGACTGCCCCGACTTCGCGTCCCAGGCCGAGGCTCAGGCCGCCTTCGACGCCGTCCCCGGTGACCCCGAGCGTCTCGACGACGACAACGACGGCATCGCCTGCGAGAGCTACGCCTACGCCGCCACCGGCGCGGGTGCGCCGGCCGCCGTCACCCCGGCTCCCGCGACCAGCGGCGGTCAGGTCGCCACCCGCCCGGCCGGCGCCGTGGCCGCCGGTGACGGCAGCTCGTCCGACGAGGGCAGCAGCCTGCCGTTCGTCCTCGGTGGCGTCGCATTCGTCGCCGCCGGTGGGGCCGCCGTCGCCGCGCGCCGCACCGCCCGCACCCGGGCCTGACTCCGTCAGTGCCGCACCGCGCAGCGGCCGCTCCCGCCGAGGCCTCCGAGGCCTGGGCGGGAGCGGCCGCTGCGCTGTTGGTGGTCGGCGCACTGACGACGGGGCTCTCGGCCCAGCAGGGCGACGGCGGCACGCACCGCGTCTCCGCGGCGCCGGTCACCGTGTCGGAGGCCGCGTCCTCGTCGCCCGGCGGGCGGGTGCTCCACCTCGACCTCCCCGTGCGTCCGATCCCGGCCGACGCGCGCAGGCTGGTGCTGCCGCCGTCCGAGCCGACCCGCGTCTCCATCCCCGCCCTCGACATGACCTCCCGGCTCATGGACCTGGGACTGGAACGCGACGGGACCATGGAGGTCCCGCCGGGCGCCTACCCGGCCGGCTGGTACGACGGGTCGCCGACGCCGGGCGAGCTCGGCCCGGCGATCCTCGCTGCTCATGTCGACTGGGCCGGCGAACCGGGCGCGTTCTCCGGCATCGACGAGCTCCTGCCCGGCGACGAGGTCGTCGTCGACCGGGCCGACGGGACCTCCGCCGTCTTCACCGTCGACCGCGTCGAGGAGCACCCGAAGGACGAGTTCCCGACCGACGAGGTCTACGGCGACACCGACCATGCCGGACTGCGGTTGATCACCTGCGGCGGCGCGTTCGACGAGGAGTCGGGCGACTACCTCGACAACGTCGTCGTCTTCGCCCGGCTCACCGACTGGGGTCCCTGACGCGCCTACCGCGGGACGGGCGTCCAGTCGGTCGTCGCGCGCAGCGGGTGCTTGAGGACCTTCCCGCCGGCGTTGCGCGGCAGCGGCGCGTCGAGGACCTTCACGAACTGCGGCACCTTGAAGTCCGCCAGCCGTTCGCGCGCGAACGGCGCCAGGGAGGCGACCAGGTCCTCGGCCGAGACGCCGGCACGGGGCTGGACCACCGCGCCGACCTTCTCCCCCATCACCGGGTCGGGCACGCCCACCACGGCCACCTCGACGACGTCCGGGTGCTCGGCCAGCGCGTTCTCCACCTCGACCGAGTACACGTTCTCGCCGCCGCGGTTGATCATGTCCTTCGCGCGGTCGACGATCCGCACCATCCCGTCGGTCACCCGCGCCATGTCGCCGGTGCGCAGCCACCCGTTCCTGAACGTCTCCGCCGTCCGCGCGGGGTCGCCCCAGTAGCCGGCGACGACGTTCGGCCCGCGCACCAGCAGCTCGCCCACGCCGGTGTCCGGGTCGGGCCGGTCCACCCGGACGTCGTCCACCGGCACCGCGAAGCCGACCGAGTCGGCGTGCTCGAGCGCGAACTCGTGCGGCAGGTAGGTCGCCAGCGCCGCGGTCTCGGTCAGCCCGAAGCCGTTGCCGACTCGCGCGTTCGGGAACGCCGCCATCAGCCGGTGCACCAGCTCCGGCGCGATCGGCGCCCCGCCGTAGCTGAGCACCCGCACGCCGCTGACGTCGGTCGAGGCGAACGAGGGGTGCCGCAGCAGCAGCTCGAAGATCGTCGGCACGCTGGTCAGCAGGCTGACACCGAACGCCGGGATCGCCTCCAGCACCGCGGCCGGGCTGAACCGCGGCATCACGACGACGGTGTTGCCGATCGCCGTCTGCCCGAGCAGCTGCGAGTTGCACCCGGTGACGTGGAACAGCGGCACCGAGATCAGCGACGTCTCGCCGCCCTCGCGCGACAGCCCGAGCACGCGGCGCATGTTCTCCGCGGCGGTCGCGAAGTTCTCGTGCGTCGTCATCGCGCCCTTGGGCCGGCCGGTCGTGCCGGACGTGTAGAACAGCGCGGCGACGTCGGTGGGCGCGGCGTCGTGCGGCTCGACGGGCTCCCCGGCCGGCAGCGGAGCACCCGGCTCCACCACGTAGGCGGCACCGCAGTCGTCGAGGACGAACCGCGCCTCGGGCTCCGACAGCCGGGTGTTCAGCGGCACGACGACGCCGCCGGCCAGCTGCGTCCCCCAGAACGCGAGCACCCAGTCCAGGCCGTTGCCGATGCGCAGCGCCACCCGGTCGCCGACCCCGACGCCTGCGGCGCGCAGCCCGCCGGCCACGACCCGGGCGCGCTCCTCCAGCTCGGCGTACGTCACCGACGGCCCGCCCGGCTCGACGACGGCGGTGCGGCCGGGGACCCGGGCGGCGGTGGCGGACAGCAGCGCGGGCAGGGTGGGCGCCAGGCCGGTGTAGCGGCGGATGCCGTCGGGGCCGGTCTCGATGCCGGTGCTGTCGAAGACGGTCGAGCTCACGTGCGCCGATCGTCCTCCTGTGAGCGCGGCCACCCGGGTGTCGCCCGGACCCGGGCCGGGCACCGGCGACCCGTGACCGGCACCGCGCGATCCACCGCCCGCCCGATGCCCGGCATCCCGCCCGCGCCCGAGGACTCCGGCGTCGACCCGGACCGCACCGAGGTCCCGCGCCCCGGCGCCGTCCGCGTGGACAGCCTGCGCTGGGGCGCCGGCGAGGACTCGGCGGTCACCGAGCGCGACGACCTCGGCTACGCCGACCTGCGCACCTACGCCGCCATCGGCGACGGCCGCACCCTCGCCCTGGTCGCCCGCGACGGCCGGATCGACTGGCTGCCGCTGCCGGAGATGGACGGCCCGCCGGTGTTCGGCGCGCTGCTGGACACCGACAACGGCGGCTGCCTGGAGCTGTGCCCCGACGGCGAGCTCACCGTCAGCCGCGGCTACGCCGGCGACACGAACGTCCTGCGGACGACGTTCAGCACGCCCACCGGCCGGGTCCGCGTCACCGACGCGCTGACCACCGTCGTCGCCGGGCGGCTGCCGTGGTCGGAGCTGGCCCGCCGCGGGCTCGAGGGCACGGTGCGCATGCGCGCCGCCGTGCGCCCCGGCACCTGCCTGAACACCGTGGCCCGTGGGTGCACGAGACCGCGCACGGACCGGTGCTGCGCGTCGCCGGGCTCACCCTCGCCGTCCGCACGACGAGCGCCGACGACGTCACCGCCGACAACCGCCGACACCACCCCGGGAGACGACCGATGACCTCCTCCGCCGACGACCCGTACCGGCTGGCCCGCTTCGTGGAGGCGCAGACCGACACGTACGCGCAGGCGCTCACCGAGCTGCGCACCGGGCACAAGACCAGCCACTGGATGTGGTTCGTCTTCCCGCAGGTCGCCGGCCTCGGCCGCAGCGCGACGGCGCAGCGGTTCGCGATCTCCGGCCTCGACGAGGCCCGCGCCTACCTCGCCCACCCGGTGCTCGGCCCGCGGCTGGTCGAGTCCGCGCAGGCGCTCACCGAGCTGCCCGGCTCCGACGCCGCCGCGGTGCTCGGGCCGGTCGACGCGGTGAAGCTGCGCTCGTCGATGACGCTGTTCGCGCACGCCGACCCCGGGCAGCCGGTGTTCCGCGCCGTCCTGGAGCAGTACTTCGGCGGCGAGGAGGACGACGCGACGACGTCCCGGCTGTAGTCCCGCGCGCAGTCGTGCCCTGCCTGCAGGTGTGTGCAGAGCACGGGTCAGCGAGGCAGAGGTCGGTCAGGCGGTCAGCTCGTCGACGTCGACGACGTCGAGCAGCGCCTGCAGGCCCGGCTGGCCGGTGAGGTCGAGCGGCCGCAGCTCCTTGGCCTTGACGTCGACCAGCAGCTCCGCGGCGGTGTCCCGGGCGATCGTGGAGGCGTCCGCCGTGGACCACTGCACGCCGGTGAGGGCGGCGCGGGTCCAGTGGCCGGCGAGCAGGCAGTCGAGCCGGGGGCGGCCGTAGGCGTCGGTGCCCGCGGCGCGCAGCGCGACCACCCGGGCCGAGCGGATCGCGGGCGCGACCGCGAGCGCCTCCTTGAGCGTCACCAGCACGTGCCCCATCACGGCCTCGGTGTAGAGCCGCGCCCGCTCGCCCTTGGGCAGCTTGCGCAGGCTGAGGTTGCCCGCCTGGGTGGTGGCCGGCATGCGCTCGGGGACGACGGTCTCCGGCGGCGCGAGGACGACCAGGGCCACCTCGTCGCCGTCGACACCGAGAGGTGCCGCGGCGGCCTCGTTGTCCTCGAACGCCTCGGCGAGTGCGGCGATCACCGTGTCCGGGTCGTTGGTGGACAGCGCCCACCACCACTCGTCGAGACGGGCCTGCAGGTCGGCCTGCTGCCGCTGCGCCTCCTGCCACAGGGCCGCGATCTCGGCCTCCGCAGCGACGTCCGCCTGCCGGCGTGCCGCCTCCTTCGCGGCCCGCTGGAACAGGCCGAGGCCGGCGGTCGCCGCCTCGCGGTGCCGTGCGCGGACGGCGTCGACGTCGGGCTCGGGGGCCGGCGGCGCGACCGGGTGCCGCGTCCGGTCGAACTCGGCGCGGTGCACGCTCAGCAACTCCGCGAACATCGCCGCCAGTCGCCGGGCCTCCTCCTCCTTCGCCGCCTCCTCGGCCGCCCTCGCCGCGGCCGCGAGCTGCCGCTGGTACGCGGCCGGTGAGGGACGGCCGGCCGTCGAGCGTCTGCGGCTGCCGCCTCCCGCCGACGTGGAGTAGGTGAACGGCCCGGCGCCGGTGGAGAAGGACGTGCGCCCCCCTCCCACGTGCACGCGCGCCGCTCTCGGCCCGATGCTGGTCCGCACGCCCCGGCTGGAGGCGCGCACCCGGACACCCGGCGCCAGCTTGACCGAGAAGCTCAGTCCCATGTCCCACCTGTCGTCGTCCGTGGACCGTTCCGTTCCGGATGCCATCACGGGGACGGGACGGAACCGGGCAGGGGACGACCGCGTCGTCACCGGGTGGGACGGGTGGGACCGGAGTGCCGGTCCGCAGGAGGCGCGGCCCCAGGCGGCACAGGAGTTGCGGGTCACCCCGGTCCGCCGGGCGGTGGGAGGCGCGGTCGGCGAGAGTTGATCGTGTGAGCGACGACCAGGGATCCGGCTACGTCAGCAGCGGCCAGGAGTACACGCGGGACACCAACTACATCACCGACCGGATCACCGCCGACGGCTCGAGCCCCTGGCCGGCCGAGCCGGGCCGCTACCGGCTGGTCATCGCCCGCGCCTGCCCCTGGGCCAACCGCGCCGCGATCGTGCGCCGGTTGCTGGGGCTGGAGCCGGCGTTCTCGATGGGCATCTGCGGGCCCACGCACGACGAGCGCAGCTGGACCTTCGACCTCGACCCGGGCGGGCGCGACCCGGTGCTCGGCTACGAGCGGCTGCAGGAGGCGTTCTTCGCCCGCGACCCGGAGTACCCGCGCGGGATCACGGTGCCGGCGATGGTCGACGTCCCGACCAAGGCCGTCGTCACCAACGACTTCATGCAGATGACGCTCGACTTCTCCACGCAGTGGACGGCCCACCACCGCGACGGCGCCCCCGACCTCTACCCCGAGCACCTGCGGGACGAGATGGACGAGGTGATGCAGCGCGTCTACACCGAGGTCAACAACGGCGTGTACCGCTGCGGGTTCGCGGGCTCGCAGCGCGCCTACGACAAGGCCTACGAGCGGCTGTGGACGGCGCTGGACTGGCTCGAGGAGCGGCTGACGACGCGGCGCTACCTCATGGGCGACACCATCACCGAGGCCGACGTCCGGCTGTTCACCACGCTGGCCCGCTTCGACGCCGTCTACCACGGCCACTTCAAGTGCAACCGGCAGAAGCTGACCGAGATGCCGGCGCTGTGGGGCTACGCGCGCGACCTGTTCCAGACGCCGGGGTTCGGCGACACCACCGACTTCCCGCAGATCAAGGAGCACTACTACGTCGTCCACGCGGACATCAACCCGACGCAGGTCATCCCGATGGGGCCGGACACGTCGAACTGGCTGACCCCGCACGGGCGCGAGGAGCTCGGCGGCGCCCCCTTCGGCGACGGGACCCCGCCCGGGCCCGTGGCCGCCGGCGAGGAGGTGCCGGCGTCGCACGGTCCCGGCGGCATCGGGCACCGGCCCGACGACGAGCGCCCGCCCCGGCCCTAGCGGCCGGTCACGGACGGGCCGGCGCGGGCCCGGAGGTCGGGGTCAGCAGCCCCCGCCGCCGCCGTCGCCGGCGCAGCCGCCGTCGAAGCCGCCGCCCGCGTCCGTGCCGGCGATGAACCCACCGGCGGTGACGACGCCGGGGCCGTGCGCCCGACCGGTGCGCCCCCCGACGGTGCCACGGCTCTCGGCTCCTGCTCGGGAGCGCTGCATCGCGTAGGCCATGAGGAAGACGGCTGCCACCACGACGGCGAGCACGGCCAGGGCTGTCATGCGTGAACTGTGGACCGGCGCGGCCCGCGGCGCCAGCTCTCGCCGCAGGAGCTCATCCGGTCAGTCCCCGCCGCCGCCTCCGCCGCCGCCGTCTCCCCCGCCGCCGCCGGAGTCGCCGCCCCAGCCGCCGCCGTCGTGGTGGCCGTGGTGTCCGCCGCCGGAGTCACCGCTCCAGCTGCCGCCGTCGCCGTACCAGCCTCCGCCGTCACCGCCGGAGCGCCGGCCGCCACCCCGCCGAGCGGCGCGTACGGCGGCCGTGAACATCGCGGTGAAGACGAGCAGGACCAGGGCGATCACGATCCACGGGAGCACGAGCGGCACCGTGCCGGACAGGTCGACCGAGCGCCAGTGATCTCCGCGCCTCAGCTCGCCGCGCGGACCTCGACCCGCTCCACCTCGGCCGCACACCGGGCCGTCGCCGCGGCGGTGGCGAGGGTGTCCCGGTCGAGCCACTCGAGCAGGAAGCGGGACCCGTACACGTCGACGACCGTGGCGCGGTCCGGCAGCGGGCGCAGCACACACGGAGTCGTCATGACGTCATGACTAGCACACGGACATGTCGTGCACATGGCTGTTCGGCGTCCCGCGGATGTCACGGTCGGATCGGTCGACGGGGGCGGGGCGCGGGCGTCGCCACCGCCCCCGTCGTCCGGAGTGTCGGGCGGGGAGGTCAGGGGTGCCGCGACCGCTCGGTGCGCGGAACCCCCAGCCCCGATACCTCCCCGCCCGGTGGCCCCGGCCCAGCGGTGGGCCAGGTCGGGGTCACGCCCGGGAAGGCAGCGCCCAGTCGGCGGTGCGGTGCGGGAGGGTCCCCGACCTCGGCCGGCGGCTGGTGCGCGCCTGGCAGGGAGGTCAGTCGGGAGAGAAGGACGGGTCGCGCAGGACGGCGGCGGCGACGGCGGGGGCCGACGCCGGTGCCGGGACGGTGCAGAGAGCGGTGGCCGGCACGCCCGACGGGCAGATCGCGGCCAGGGTGGTCAGCCAGGTGGAGGCCGACATGGTGGGCGCCGGGGGCGCGATCGGCCTCGGCTCGGGCGCCACCGGCGCCGTGGGCTCGGTGGGGAGGTCGTTCCCGCGCGGCGGGGCGGCGGGCCGGGGAGCGGCGGAGTGCTGCCGCTGCGTGGTCCTGGCCGTCGGGGCCGCGGTGGCCTCGTCGGCCGCGTCGCACTCGGCCCGCGGGGCGGTCAGTAGGACGGCCACGGTCGCCGGGGCGACGGCGAGCCCGGTGGCCCGCGCGGTCTGGGTGGTCGCGGTCCCGACCGCGGGGGCGGTCCCGGCGACCGGAGCTGAGGACGAGGTCGTGACCTGCGCGGTGGCGGTGCTGGCGGCCGCCGTGGCCACCGCCTCGGCGGCCGGCTCCGTCACCGGCGTGACGGCCTCCGCCACTGGGGCAGCGACCTCCGTCGCCGGCGCAACAGCCTCCGCCACCGCCACGGATTCGACAGCGGTCTCCACCACGGGCGCAACGACGGTCTCCACCACGGGCGCGACGGCTTGGACCGCAGGCGCGACAGCTTCGACCACCGGCACGAGCGGCTGCATCACCGACTCGATCACCGCGTCAACGACCGGACCGACCGCCCCGGTGACGACCTCGGCCACCGGAACGACGGGCGCGGTGACCGTGTCGACGACAGGAGCGACCGGATCGAGGACCGTCTCGAGGACGGGCGCGACCGGGTCGATCACGGTGCCGACCACCGGTGCGGCGACGTCCTCGACGACGGGAGCGACCGGTCCCAGGACCGGGGTGACGACGTCCTCGACAACGGGGACGAGCGGGTCGGTCACCGTCTCCACGATCGGCGCGGCTGGCTCCACGATCGGGCCAACCGGCTGTGTGATCGGCTCGACCACTGGTGCCACCGGCTCGACCACCGCGTCGACCACCGGAGCCACAGGACTGGCGACCGGCTCGACCACCGGCGGGACGACGTCGTCGACCACCGGCACGACCGGCTCGACCACCGGCGGGACCACCTCGACGACAGGAGCCACCGGTCCGGTGACCGTCTCGACCACCGGAGCCACCGGCTCCGTCACGGTCTCGGCCACCGGAGCCACCGGCTCCGTCACC
>NZ_JBHSGR010000011.1:0-18252 GCF_042654585.1 Geodermatophilus arenarius | reverse complement strand
CCACCGGAGCCACCGGCTCCGTCACCGTCTCCACGACCGGAGCCACCGGCTCCGTCACCGTCTCGACCACCGGAGCCACCGGCTCCGTCACGGTCTCCACGACAGGCTCGACCACAGCCTCGACCACGGGAGCCACGGGCTCGGCCACCGGCTCGGTCACCGGCTCGGCCACCGGCTCGGCCACGGGCTCGGTCACCGGCTCGGTCACCGTCTCGGCCACGGGAGCCACCGGCTCCGTCACGGTCTCCACGACCGGAGCCACCGGCTCCGTCACGGTCTCCACGACCGGAGCCACCGGCTCGGTCACCGTCTCGACCACCGGAGCCACCGGCTCGGTCACCGGCTGGACAACCGGAGCGACGACGTCCTCGACGACCGGAAGTGGCGCGGCGCTGACCGGCTCGGGCGTCTCTGCGGGAACGTCGGCGACGAGCTCCGGAGCAGGCTCGGGTTCCGGAGCAGGCTCGGGTTCCGGAGCAGGCTCGGGCTCCGGAGCGGGCTCGGGCTCCGGAGCGGGCTCGGGCGTCTCCGCGGGAACGTCGGCGACCGGCTCGACCACCGACTCGACGGCGACCTCGTCGACCGTCGCGGTGACCTCCTCGACCACGCCGCCGAGGAGGGACCCGTCCGGAGCAGGCGGCTCCTCGGCACGGGCCGTGGAGGAGACGACCACCAGGAGCGCGTAGATGCCGGCCACCAGGCCGAACAGGAGGAGGACCCGACGGGGCCAGCCAGCGACTGCGGCGCTGCTCACCGACCCCCGTGTGGAAGTCCCCTCCCGCACGGACGAAGGGTAGAACGACTCCATCCGGAATGCTCGTCGATCACGGCAACGGGGCGTATCGGGACCTCGCCGGATCAGACGACGCGGATGCGCAACCGGCGGAACCCGCGGCCCTTGTTCTCCATCTTGACCACCTCGACGCGGCCGACCATCGCCGTCGAGGCGACGTGCGTGCCGCCGTCGGCCTGCAGGTCGAGGCCGACGATGTCGACGATCCGCACCTGCTCGATGTCGGGCGGCAGCAGGTCGGTCGCCGTCCGGATGAGGTCCGGGATCGCGTACGCCTCGTCGCGCGGGAGCGTGCGGACCCGGATCGGCCGGTCGGCGGTGATCTCGGCGTTCACCGCCTCGGCCACGCGGTCCTTGAAGTCGGCCGGCACCTCGGCGAGGTCGAAGTCCATCCGGGCGGTCAGCGGCTCCATGTTGCCGCCGGTGACCTTGGCGCCGAAGTCGCGCAGCACCACGCCGGTGAGCACGTGCAGCCCCGAGTGGGTGCGCATGAGCGCGGTCCGGCGCTCGTCGTCGAGCGCCCCGCGGACGGCGGTGCCCGGCGGCGGCACCGGGTCGCCCTCGACCGGGATGAGGTACAGCTCGTCGCCCTTGCGCGTGCCGGCGATCCGGGTGCGCACGCCGCCCCACAGCAGCACGCCCTCGTCCGGCGGCTGCCCGCCGCCGCCCGGGTAGAAGGCCGAGCGGTCGAGGACGATGCCCTGCTCGGGGTCGGCCGCGACGACGGTCGCGTCCCACTCCCGCACGGTGGCGTCGGCGAGGTCGAGGCGGTGGGTGTGCCCGTGGCGGTCAGCGCTCACGGGCGCCCATCCTGCCGAACGCGCCCGGGCTCAGGCCGCCGTCTCGTCCTCCGCCGGGCGGACGCGGTCGGCCCGGTCCAGGAACGCCTCGACGAGCCGGGCGCAGGCCGCGGCAGCCTCCGGCTCCCGCTCGCCGATCTCGCGGCGCAGCCCGGGCACCAGCGCGGCGGCCTCCGGCGGCGGCGGGCCGGTGAGCTCCCAGGTCTCCTCCCAGGCCGAGAACGCGCCGGGGTCGATCTCCGGGTGGAACTGCACGCCGAGGTGCGGGCCGGCGGTGAACGCCTGCACCGCCCGGTCGGTCCGCGCCACCTCCACCGCGCCGGGCGGCACGGTGAACCGGTCGCCGTGGTACTCGAACCACGGGCCGGCCGGCACGAGCGCGGAGTCGGCGGTCTCGACGTCGAGGAACCCGTGCTCGCCCGCCGGCGCCTGGGCGACCACGCCGCCGAGCACCCGCGACAGCGCCTGCCCGCCGAAGCAGACGCCGAGCACCGGCGTCCCGGCGTCGACGGCGCGCCACAGGTAGGCGAGCTCCGCGGCCAGCCACGGCACCGTGTCGTCGTAGGCGGCCGCGCCCGAGCCCATGACCACCAGCGTGCGCAGCGCGGCGGGGTCGGGCAGGTCGGTGAGCAGCGGCGAGTCGCCGACCGTGGTCCCGACGACGACCGTCAGCCCCTGCGCCTCCAGCGCCGGCCGCAGGGTGCCGACCAGCCGGTGCCCGCGGGAGGCGTCGGCGTCGTGGACGAGGACGAGCGCGGTCTGCATGCGCCCAGTATCCGCGGGCTCACCGACGGTCCGGGACGTCCCGCGCCGGGGTGCCCCCCTTCCCGGCGGGCCGCCGCCGGAGCAGGCTGACGCCCGCGGCGGTGCCGCCCGGGCAGCGCCGCCCCAGAGAGGAGCGGCCATGTACGCACGCTCGACCTCCGTCGCGGGCACACCCGAGAGGCTCGACGACGGGATCGCGTTCGTCTGCGACGAGGTCATGCCCGCGCTGGCCGACATGCGCGGCTTCGTGGGCCTGTCGATGCTCACCGACCGCGCCAGCGGCCGGGCCGTCGTCACCTCGTCCTGGCGCGACGTCGAGTCGATGCGGGCCAGCGCCGACCGGGTGCGCGCGCTCCGTGACCAGGCCGCGGAGGTCTTCGGCGGGGACGTCACGGTCCAGGAGTGGGAGGTCGCGGTCATGCACCGCCGCTCGGAGGCGCCGTCGGGCGCGTGCACGCGGGTGACCTGGTGGCGTGCCGACCCCGCTGGGCTTGACCGGGTGCTGGACGCCTACCGCAGCGTCATGGTGCCGCGGATGGAGGACTACCCCGGCTTCTGCAGCGTGAGCCTCATGGTCGACCGGGAGAGCGGCCGGGCCGCGTCCGCGGTGACCTTCGAGGACCGCGACGACATGGACGCCGGCCGCGCCCACGCCCGCGCCTCCCGGGACGACTTCGCCCGGGCGATGAAGCTCGAGATCACCGACGCCGAGGAGTTCGACCTCGTCCTCGCCCACCTGCGGGTGCCCGAGACCGTGTGAGGACCCTCCTGCCCCCCACCGCTCGCGGCGGACCCCTGCAGGAGGGCCACCCGGGCCGGCGCCTCGGTCGGGCGCCGGCCCGGAGCCTCACACGACGGCGGTGAAGGCCGGCCAGACGTCCTGCGGGCCGGCGGCGACCAGGCCCGCGCCGAGGAAACGCGACCAGGTCAGCTCGCTGCCGGCCTCGTCGCGCCAGGACCAGCAGCGCCGGGTGAGGTGGTGCAGCCGGTGCTCCTGGGTGAAGCCGATCGCGCCGTGCACCTGGTGGGCGAGCTTGGCCACCCGCTCGACGGCCTCCCCCGCGCGCACCTTCGCGGCGGCCGCGGCCAGCCCGACCGTCGCCTCCCCGCGGCCCAGCGCCTGGACGACCGCGTCGACCAGCGCGGCGGTCGACGTGACCTCCCCGGCCATCTGCGCCAGCTCCATCTGGATCGCCTGGAACTTGCCCAGCGGCCGGCCGAACTGCTGCCGCTCGCCGGCGTACTGCACCGTCCACGCCAGCACCTGCTCCAGCGCGGCCGAGATCTGCACCGCGCGGGCCAGCGCGTAGCGGGCCCGGACCTCCGCCGCCTGCGCCGGGGTCAGCAGCGCACCGCGCGCGCCGACGCCGTCGAGCACCAGCGACCCGCGCGGCTCCCCCGCCAGGTTCACCGCCCGCGACGCCGTCAGCCCCGCCGCGTCGACGACGGCCAGCACCGCGCCCTCGATCCCGGCCGGGGCGGTGGCCAGCACCGCGACGTGCCGGGCCACGCCGGCCCACGCGACGTCGGTGGCGGTGCCGGAGAGGGTGAACCGGCCGGGGCCGTCGCCGTCGTCGGAGGGCTCGGCGGTGACCGTCCCGTCGACGGCGACCGTCAGTGGCTCCTCGGGCGAGGGCAGGTCGAGGTCGGCGGCCACCAGCGCGGGCCCGGCCACCAGCAGCTGCTCGGCCACCGGCACCGCGCCGGCACCGGCCGCCAGCGTGCGCACGACCGCCACGGCGTCGGCGAGCTCGCCGCCGGAGCCGCCGGCGTCCTCGGGCAGCCCGACGCCGGTGAGCCCGGCCTCGGCCAGCGTGCTCCACAGGCCCTCGTCCCACGGCCGCTCGGCGGTCAGGACGAACGGCTCGTGCCCGGAGAGGATGTCCCGGACGGTCTCGACCACCAGGTCCTGATCGCTCATCGCTCCACCCCTCGGCTCGACGCCGCGCTCGCTCCGCTCCTCGGTCGCCGGCGCTCCCTGCGATGCTCACTCGCTGTGGTCATCGCAGGCCCAGCCCGCGCGCCACGATCCCCTTGAGGATCTCGTTGGTGCCGCCGCGCAGCGTGTAGCCCGGCGCGTGCAGCTGTGCCTCGGCCAGCGCCCGGCCCAGCGGGTCGGGACTGTCCAGCGACGCCGGGACGTCGACCACCCGGCGCACCTCGTCGACGACGTCCTGCTCGAACGTCGTCCCCATGTCCTTGACCAGCGCGGCCGGGATGTCGGGCAGCTCCCCGCGGTCGAGCGCGGCGGCGATCCGCAGCGACAGCTGGCGCAGCGCCAGCGCCCGCGAGGACAGCCGGCCCAGCACCGCCAGCTGCGCGGGGTCACCGGAGGCGGCGGCGCGGCGGCCGAACTCGGCCAGCAGCGGCCAGGTGGAGAGGAACCGCTCGGGGCCGGACCGCTCGAAGGCCAGCTCCGCGGTCACCTGGTGCCAGCCGGCGCCCTCGGTGCCCAGCAGCATGTCGCCGGGGACGACGACGTCCTGGAACACCACCTCGTTGAAGTGGTGGCCGCCGTCGAGGATGCGGATCGGGTTGACCGTGATGCCGGGCAGCGACAGGTCGACCAGCAGCTGCGTCAGCCCCTGGTGCTTGCCGCGCGGGCCCTCGCCGGGCGGGCCGGTGCGCACCAGCACGATCCCGTAGTGGGAGTGGTGCGCGTTCGACGTCCAGATCTTCGCGCCGTTGACCACCCAGTCCCCGTCGGCGTTGCGGGTCGCGCGGGTGCGGATCGAGGCGAGGTCGGAGCCGCTGTCGGGCTCGCTCATGCCGATGACGAAGTAGCACTCCCCCGCGGCGATGCGCGGCAGGATCTCCTTGCGCTGCGCCTCGGTGCCGTAGCGCAGCAGGTTCGGCCCGGACTGCCGGTCGGCGATCCAGTGCGCGGCCACCGGCGCGCCGGCGGCGAGCAGCTCCTCGGTGACGGCGTACCGCTCCTGCGCGGTGCGCTCGTGGCCGCCGTACTCCCTGGGCCAGGTCATGCCCAGCCAGCCGCGGGCGCCGAGCTTGCGCGAGAACTCCGGGTCCACGCCGGACAGCCAGGTGTCGACGTGCGTGGTGAAGGTCCCCGCGGCGAGCTCCTGCGCGAGGAACTCCCGGACCTCCAGGCGGACCCGCTCGGCCGCCTCGGACGGCGGCGCGGGCGCCAGGGTCAACTGGTTGCTGCTCATGACGGACACGTCCCCACGTCGGCGTGGCAGTTGTTCCCGTCGGTTCTACCGCGCGCAGGGGTGGAACACCCGCGCCGGGGTGTGTCGGACCCCCTCCGGCCGCCGGGCGGGGCCGCGGTCAGCCGCGGTCGTCGCCGCCGGGGAACGCGTCGCGGGCGAGCTGGCGCAGCCCGCCGGCCACGTCGCCGGCGACCGTCGTCAGCCGGTCGACGGCGCCGGAGACCAGCCGGCGCACCGCGACGGGGTCCAGCCCCAGCACGGAGCCGAGCCCCGCCGCGACGTCGACCCCCGGGAAGCCGGGGGGCGGCTCGGGCGGCTCCGCCGGCCCCGGCGTCCAGCGCATCGCGTCACCGGAGACCGAGACGTCCCCGGTCGCGCCCTCGAGCACGTCGGTCAGCTCACTGCGCGTCTGCTCCACGGCCGCCTCCTCGCGCAAGGCCCCGCCGGTGGGGCGGTGGCTGCGATGGTCCGCCTCCTCACCCCCGCCCGCCAGACCCTCCACCGGCAGCCGGGTGAGCACGAGCAGGGCGACGTCGTCGGCGCGGCGGGGCCCGGCCAGCGCGTCGAGCAGCCGGTCGCACAGGGCGTCCGGGTCCGTGTCACCGGGGGCCGCGGCGGCGACGGCGCGCAGCCGGTCCAGCCCCGCGTCGATGTCGGCGGTGCGGCTCTCCACCAGGCCGTCGGTGAACAGGACGAGCGTGGCGCCGGGCCGCAGCCGGCCCCGCCACTCCGGAGCGGGACCCGGCGGGGCGCCGAGCAACCGGCCCGGGCGGACGTCGAGCAGCCCGGCCCGCCCGTCCTCGACCAGCAGCGGCGGCAGGTGGCCGGCCGAGGCGATCCGCAGCCCGCCGGTGGGCGGGTGCAGCCGGGCGAACAGCGCGGTGGCCATCCGCGGCAGGCCCAGCAGCGGCCAGCTGCCGTGCAGCCGGTCGACCAGCGCCGCCGGCCCCGGCCGGTCCACCAGCAGCGCGCGGTGCACGCTGCGCAGCTGGCCCATCGTCGCCGCGGCCGTCACGTCGTGACCGACGACGTCGCCGACCGCCAGCGCCACCTCGCCGCCGGGCAGCGGCACGACGTCGTGGAAGTCGCCGCCGACGTCGGCGCCGCGGCTGGCCGGCAGGTAGCGGACGGCGACGGCGTACCCCGGCACCTCCGGCGGCGCGGGCGGCAGCAGGCTGGCCTGCAGCGTGTGCGAGGTCCGCTCCTCCAGCTCGTGCCGCTGGGCCACGTCCATGCCCTGCGACATCTGCAGCGCGAGCTGCTCGGCGGTCTCGACGTCGGCCTCGGTGAACGGGCCGCGGCGCACGTCGGCGCCGAGCGAGATCACCCCGAGCGGCCGGTTCTCCGCGACCAGCGGCACGCAGACGAGGTCGGCCAGCTCCAGCGCCCGGGTGACCTCCCGGTGCCGCGGGCTCGTGGTGGCCCGGGCGAGCTCGGCGTCGGCCCCGCCGCGCAGCCAGACCGTGCGGTGCTGGGTCATCGCCCGCACGCTCGGGTGGGAGCCGTCGCGGCGGGGCAGGTGGACGTCGCGCAACTCCTCGACCAGGGGGCGGCGGGCCGGGTCGGCGTGCGCGACCACCGGCTCCACCAGCCCGTGCTCGGTCAGCACGTCGACGACGCACACGTCGGCCAGCCGGCGGACCGTCAGCTCGGCGAGCTCCGCGATCGTCTCGGTGACCCCGTGCCCGGCGGCCATGAGCCGGGCGGCCTCGAGCAGGAACGTCGACCGGGCCGCCTGCCGCACGGTCTCCTCGTGCAGCCGGACCCGCTCGAGCGCCTGCCCGGCCTGCCGGCCGAGGGTGGCCAGCAGGTCGGCGTCCGCCGGCGCCAGGGAGCCGCGCGCGCCGGGCTCGGTCAGGCTGATCAGCTCGCTGTCGTCGGTCACACCGAGGACCAGCACCAGCGCGCCGAGGTGCCGGTCGTCGGCGGCCGACACCGGCACGACGACGACCGCCTCCTGCCCGGCCTCGACCATCGCCTCCGCCAGCCCCGGCCACCGGTCGCGCAGCGCCGGCCCGACCGGCACCGACCGCACCCCGCCGGTGCGGACCAGCTCCGCGCCGTCCCGCGCGGCGGCGGCCAGCTCGCCGAGCAGGTGCGGCGCCACGTGGTCGCTGGCGGCCAGGGCGACCGGCAGCGGCGCACCCTCCGGCCCGGGGACGGCCAGCCACAGCGCGGCGCCGCCGGCCTCCACCGCCGCCCGCGCCCGGCGGACGACGACCTCGGCGACCTGCTCGGCCGACGCCGCCGCGGCCAGCTCGGAGACGACCTGGTGCAGCGTCCGCGCCCGCGCCTCCGACTCGGCCGCGGCCCGCTGCGCGGTGAGCAGCGCCCGCTCGTAGCGGCGCCGCGACGTCGCCTCGAACACCGTGGCGCGCACCAGCAGCGGCTGCCCGTCCTCGTCGCGGACCTCGACCGCGTTGAGCAGGCACGGCAGCACCGACCCGTCCGCGCGGACGACGTCGAGCGCCACCTCGCGGACCGCCCCCTGCAGCCGCAGCAGCGGCGCGAGGTGGGTCTCGTAGAACACCCGGCCGCCGGCGTTGAGCAGGTCCGGCAGCCGTCGGCCGCGGACGTCGCCGGGCTCCCGGCCGGTCCAGGTGCAGAAGGTGCGGTTGACCTTGACGACCCGCCCGTCCGGGACCATCGACAGGTAGCCGCAGGGGGCGTTCTCGTAGAGGTCGGCGGGGTCCTCCTCCAGCAGCCGCGCGAGACCCTCCGGCTGCTGCTCGAGCCGGTCGGGGGGCGGTGCGGGGTCGGTCACGGGCCGGCCGGGCCCCCGAGGAAAGCGCGGATCGCCGCGGTCGTCTCCTCGGGCGCGGACAGGTGCGGGCAGTGCCCGGTGGCGGCCAGCCGCGTGAAGACGCTGCCGGGCACCTGCGCGTGCACGAACCGGCCGACGGGCTCGGGGGCGATGGCGTCGTCGGAGCACTGCAGCACCAGGGTCGGGACCCGGAGCGCGGGGAGGTCGGCGCGGTTGTCGGAGAGGAACGTGACGCGGGCGAAGTCGCGGGCGATGCGGGGGTCGGTGCGGCAGAAGCTCGCGGCCAGCTCCGCGGCCACGTCGGGGTGGTCCGGCCCGGCGACCACCGCGGCCAGCCCCGCCGCCCACTGCGCCGGGTTGCTGTCGAGCGAATCCAGCAGCGCGACGACGTCGGCCCGGCTGAAGCCGCCGGTGTAGTCCTCGTCGTCGACGTAGCGGGGACTCGGGCCGATCATCACCAGCGCCCCGAACCGGCCGGGGTCGGCCCGCACCGCCAGCACGCCGATCATCGCGCTCACCGAGTGGCCGACGAGGACGACGTCGGTCAGGTCCAGCTCCCGGACGACGTCGAGGAGGTCCTCGGCGTAGCCGCGCAGGGAGCCGTGGCGGACGGGGTCGTAGGCGGAGACGTCGGACCCGCCGGCGCCGACGTGGTCGAAGGTGACCACCCGGTGGTCGACGGCGAACTCGGGCACCAGGGCCCGCCACATCGTCTGGTCGCAGCCGTACCCGTGCGCGAGCACCATCGGCCGGGCCCCTTCCGGCCCGCTCACGCGCACGCAGTTCCGGGTGACCACCGTCACCCCGGGGACGGTAACGGACGCAGGCGTCCCTGTCCCCGCCCGGCCGCGCACGGACCCCTGTCCCCCCGCCCGGCGGGCTCCTACCCTGCCCCCGTCCCGGACGAGACCGGTCCGGTCCCTCCCCCCGTGAGCTGCACCGGAGGTGCCCCGTGACCGCCGTCCCGACCTCCCTGCGTCCCCCCGCACCCGCCGCGGAGGCGCCCGCCACCACCCGGGCCGGCGACTCCCAGCGCGTCCTGCACCGGCTGGTCCGCCGGGAGCTGCGGACCCTGGCCGAGCTCGCGACCTGGGCGCCGCCCGGCGACGCCGCGCGCACCGCGGCCCTGACCCGGCACGCCGACCTCGTCGGGCGGGTGCTGCTGGGCCACCACGCCGTGGAGCGCGAGCTGCTGTGGCCGGCCCTGGAGCGCGCGCTGCCGGCCGGCGCCGCGCGGTCCGGGCGGGCGCGGGTCGCCGCGTGGACCACCCGCTGCGCCGCCGTCGACAACCGCCTGCGCGACCTGTCCACCGCCGCCCGGCAGTGGGCGGTCGCCGGCACGCCGCCGGCCCGCGACGCCTTCGCGCTGGCCTGCCTGGACCTCGCGGCCGTCGTGGACGCGCAGACCGCGGCCGAGGAGCGGGAGCTGCTGCCGCTGCTGGAGGCGCACCTGCCGGCGCGGGAGTGGACGGCGATCGTGCACGCCGCGCGGCCGGCCCTGTCGGCGCGCGAGCGGCTGACGGTGCTGGGGCTGGCCCTCGAGGACGCCGCACCGGCGGAGCAGGCGCGGCTGATGGCGGGGCTGGGCCGGGGGACCCGGCTGGTCTGGCGGCTGGCCGGGCGGGCGCGCTACCGCGCGGCGGTGGTCCGGCTGCGGGGTGCCCCGCCCTCGCACTGAGGGCGGGCCGAGGGAGCGGGCGCGACGACGAGCCCGCTCCCGCAGGGGTCAGAAGCGCGACGTGCCGCAGTCCCGGCAGCGCTTCTTGGCCGTGGTGGTCTCGCCGTGGCAGTTCGGGCAGGTCCAGGACGCCCGCTCGGTGGGGCGCTCGGTCGTGGTCGTGGACATGGTGTTCTCCCCTGTCGTCCGGGAGCCTCCGACGGTAGGCAGCCGGGATGTCGGGGAGGTGTCCTGCGGGTTGCGGGACGGCACGGTCTC
The DNA here is from genome assembly GCF_042654585.1 of Geodermatophilus arenarius. Taxonomy (NCBI): domain Bacteria; kingdom Bacillati; phylum Actinomycetota; class Actinomycetes; order Geodermatophilales; family Geodermatophilaceae; genus Geodermatophilus; species Geodermatophilus arenarius. The sequence goes on along the minus strand of NZ_JBHSGR010000011.1, from coordinate 8,024 downwards.
CCCCGGCTCCCCACCCATCCCGCCACGAGCCACTGGCAGCCCACTGGGACGCGGGTGCAAGCCGGGCCTCCAGTCGGCGCCCAGTCCCGTACAGGAGGTGCGCGGGAGCGTCCTCGCAGCGAGCCGGACAGCGGCTCGACCACCGAGGAGGCACTGCCATGACCCGCACCGCCCTGACCCGCACCGCCCTGACCCGGACCCTGCTGCGCACCGCCGTCCCCGCGACCGCGTTCGCCGCCGTGCTCGCCACCGCCGGCACCGCGTCGGCCGGCTCGGTCGCCTACAACGCCTACGACACCGACGCGAACGGCTACGTCGACCTGTACGCCTTCGACGACAGCGGCGACCTCTACGAGGACACCTGGGCGGTCGACTGGGACGAGAACGGCTACGTCGAGCAGGTCGCCGTCGACACCGACCTCGACGGCTGGGCCGACACCTTCGCCTTCGACGGCGACGAGGACGGCTACGTCGAGGAGGTCGGCGTCGACACCACCGGCAACGGCCTGCCCGACGTGTGGGGCGCCGACTCCGACCTCGACGGCTACCTGGACGCCGCCGCCTACGACGTCGACGACGACGGGTACGCCGACTGGTCCGAGCCGATGGCCCCGACCTCCTACGCCTACGCGTCGGTGACCTACGTCTTCGCCGAGGCCGACGGCTGGACCTACTGGGAGGTGTCGGTCGAGTACGGCTACGGCCTGACCTCCGACTCCGACGACAGCGGGATCGAGCCGGCGGACGGCGGCACGTTCACCGCCGCCCAGGACACCGCCGCCCAGGACACCTCTGCAGGGGACACCGCCGCCCAGGACACCGCCGCCCAGGACACCGCCGCCGGGGACACCGCCGCCGGGGACACCGCGCACGAGTGGACCGGCGACACGGTCACCACCGCGCTGCGCGAGCTGGCCGGCCTGTTCTGACCGCACCGCATCCGGAGTCCGGCCGGCCGGGGCCACGGGGCCCCGGCCGGCCGGGCCCGTGGTGGATCCCTCCCGCCGACACGCGGCGCAGAGGTGACAGCGGGGGGTGGACAGGCGCAGGATGGTCGATTGCCGCGCGCGTCAGAAATGGCGCCGGAATGGCACCGAAGAGAGATTGCCGACCATTCTAGCAGAGGGAAGTGCATTGCCGGCGAGCCCGTCCGACGTCGCCCCCGACCCCGACCTCGACGCCGCAGACCTCGACACCGCAGGCCTCGACACCGCAGGCCTCGACACCGAGGTGGCCCTCGAGCAGGAGTACGTCACCGACCTGTACCGCCGGCTGGACGCGGCCCGCGAGCTGGCCAGCACCCGCTGGCGGCAGGCGATCACCTGGCCGGCCGTCGACCCGCAGGCGCTGCAGGAGCGCGACGCCACCGTCCGCTTCCACGGCGAGCGGGTGGTCGCGCTCGACGCCGCCGAGGCCGGGTTGGTCGTCGGCCGCATCGACCGCGCCGACGACGGCGGCGCCCTCTACGTCGGCCGGATCGGCCTGCCCGGGGACGACCCCGCGCAGGACCCGGCGCTGGTCGACTGGCGGGCCCCCGCGGCCCGGCCGTTCTACGTCGCGACGCCGGTGCAGCCGCTGGGCATCGTGCGCCGCCGGCACATCCGCACCCGCGGGCGCACCGTCGTCCGCCTCGACGACGAGGTGCTCACCGACGGCGTCATGGGCTCCGGCCTGACCGGCGAGACCGCGCTGCTGGCCGCGCTCGACGCCTCGCGCACCGGGCGGATGACCGACATCGTCCGCACCATCCAGGCCGAGCAGGACCGGGTGATCCGCAGCGACGCCGCGGGCGTGCTCGTCGTCCAGGGCGGGCCGGGCACCGGCAAGACCGCCGTCGCGCTGCACCGGGCGGCCTACCTGCTCTACACGCACCGCGAGCGGCTGGCCCGCCGCGGCCTGCTCGTCGTCGGCCCGACGCCGACCTTCCTGCGCTACATCGCCGACGTGCTGCCCTCCCTCGGCGAGACCGGCGTGCTGCTGGCCGGGCTCGGGCAGCTGCGCCCGGGCCTGGACGCCCGGGGCGAGGAGTCGCCGGAGAGCGCGGCGGTCAAGGGCCGGCTGGAGATGGTCGACGTGCTGCGCGCCGCCATCGCCGACCGGCAGGTGGTGCCCGCCGCGCCGCGGGAGGTCGAGGTCGACGGGTTCCCGTTGCGGCTGCGGCCGATCGACGTCACCCGCGCGCAGAACGCGGCGCGCCGCGCGGACCCGCTGCACAACCTGGCCCGGCCGGTGTTCGTCCGCCGCGTCGTCGACACGCTGACCAAGCGCTACGCCGACCGGCTCGGCCGGGACGTGGACGGCGGCGCGGGTCTGCTCGACCGGGAGGACGTCGCCGCGCTGCGCCGCGAGGTGAGCGAGGACCCGGGCGTGCGGTCGCTGCTGGCGGAGCTGTGGCCGGTGCTGACCCCCGAGCGGCTGCTCACCGACCTGTTCGCCGACCCGGCGCGGATCGCCGCGGCCACCCCCGGCTGGTCCGACGCCGACCGCGCGCTGCTGCACCGCCCGCGCGGCAGCGTGTGGACCCCGGCCGACGTCCCGCTGCTGGAGGAGGCCGAGGAGCTGCTCGGCTTCGACGACAGCGCGCAGCGCGCCCGCGCCGACCGGGACCGCCGCCGCGCGCTGCAGCGGGCCCAGGAGACCCTCGACGTGCTGCACGGCTCCCGGTCGGTGGACCTGGAGGACGAGCACCTGGAGGCCGAGGTGCTCAGCGCCGGCGACCTGCTCTCGGCCGAGGACCTCGCCGACCGGCAGCGCGAGCTGGACCTGCGCACCACCGCCGAGCGGGCGGCCGCCGACCGCACGTGGACCTTCGGGCACGTCGTCGTCGACGAGGCGCAGGAGCTCTCGCCGATGGCGTGGCGGCTGCTGGTGCGCCGCTGCCCGACCCGGTCGATGACCGTCGTCGGCGACGTCGCGCAGACCGGCAGCCTCGGCGGCGCGCAGCGGTGGGACGCCGTCCTGCGCCCGCACGTCGGCGACGCGTTCCGGCTGGAGGAGCTGACCGTCAACTACCGCACGCCGGCCGAGGTGATGGCGGTGGCCGCCGACGTGCTGGCCGCGACCGGCACCGGGCTGCGGCCGCCGCGGTCGGTGCGCACCGGCGGCACGCCGCCGGTCGCGGAGGTCACCGGGGAGTCCGCGCTGGCCGGGCGGGTCGCCGCGGTGGCCGCGGACCTCACCGGCCGGGAGGGGACGACGGCGGTGCTCGTGCCGCCGAGCCGGGTCGCCGGCGTCGTCGCGGCGCTCGCGGAGCTGCGGCCGGACGTGCAGTCGGGGCCGGGCGCGGACTCCTCGCTGGGGCCGGTGGTGCTCACCCCGGGCGAGGCCAAGGGCCTGGAGTTCGACTCGGTGGTGGTCGCCGACCCGCAGGGCGTGCTCGACGAGGGCGTGCGCGGGCTCAACGACCTCTACGTCGCGCTCACCCGCGCCACGCAGCGGCTGACCGTGCTCTCCCCCGGCCCGCTGCCCGCGGTGCTCGGCCGGCTGGCGGCCGAGGCGGCCTAGCGGGGTCCAACCGGGGGCGCAGTGCGGTGCAAGCGCGGTCCGGAGGGTGGACGGCGTGTCCCGCTCCCGCCTGCTGACCGTGTCCGCCCTGCTCCCCGCCGCGCTGCTCGCGACGGCCGCGTGCTCCCCGGGCCCGGCGGCCGAGCCCTGGTCCGCCGCGCCGGCGGCCGAGGTCGCGCGCACCACCGTGTCCGCGCCCGGCACCGTCCCGGCCGGCGACCGCACCGACGCCCGCGGGGTCTCCGCCGGCCCGGACGGCACCACGCTCGTCGTGCTGGCCGGTGACGACACCGCGGACGGCACCGCGCCGGGCGCCGCGCTGGCCGTCGTCGGCCCGGACGGCACGACGGTGCAGGCGACGGCGGAGCTGGCGCCCGGCTCCCGCCCGGACACCGCGTTCGGCTCCGGGGGTGCGGCCGTGGTGGCCGGGCCGGTGTGGCCGGGCGCGGGACCGGTCGGCTACGCGCTGCAGGTCGTCGACCCGGCGACCGGGACGGTCACCGCCACCCTCCCGGTCGCCGTCCCCGGGGACGCGCTGCTCACCGGCTCGGCCGCGGCCCTGGGCCCCGACGGCGTCCTGTACGTGGCCGTGTCCCGCAGCGCCGGTCCCCCGCTGCTGCTCGCCGTGGACCCGGCCACCGGCGCGGTCCGGGCCTCGGCGGACGTCGACCTCGCCGTCGACGGGGTCGAGCCCACCTCCGCGGAGGTCGGGGCGGTGGCGGTGTCCCCCGACGGCTCCCGCGTGGTCCTGGCCGCGACGACCCCGGGGCCCGACACGGGAGCGCCGGCCCGCAGCCTGCTGCTGCCCCTGACGCCTGACCTCCTGCCGCGGAGCGCGCCGGTCGACCTCACGCCCGGCTTCGTCCGCACCGGGGTCCAGGACCTGGTCGTGGTCGACGACGGCACCGTGTACGCGGTGGTCCGCGGCGCCGACGCCGACGGCGCCGACCGCGAGCACGTGGTGACCGTCGGCGTGGGCGCGACCGAGCCCACGGTGCTCACCGCCGACGGCGCCTTCCGCGGCACGCCGGTCACCGACGCCGAGTTCGACGGGACGGCGCTGTGGCTGACGCTGCAGCAGGAGTCGGCCGCGGCGTCGGTGGTCGTCGTCGACCTGGTCACGGGTGCGGTCGGGACGCCGCTCGGCCTGTGCGACGAGCTGGCCGGGTACCTGCACGCCGGGGACGACGGCCGCATCGCGGTGACCGCCCGCTGCGACGGCGAGGCCGTGCTCTGGTGGCTCGACCCCCGGTGACCCCTCCTCCGCGGACGCTCGTGCTCTGCCCCCACATACGGGGCAGAGCACGAGCGCGTGGAGGGACACCCGTCGGCCCTCTCTTCGAGCTCTGCCCCCACGGGCGGGGCAGAGCACGAGCGTGCGCGGGGGGACCCGGTCAGCGCGGCTGCATGACCACGCGGCTGGCCGGCAGGGCGGGGATGCGGTGCAGCGAGATGGTCAGGTCCTGGCCGGGGGCGAAGTCCGCCTGCAGCCGGGCCAGCCGGGGCGCCAGCGCGGCGAGCAGCGCGACCGTGATCTGCTCGCCGGGGCAGCGGTGGTTCGTCCGCGGGTCGCCGCCGCCCTGCGGCACGAGGTCGAACTCGCCGATCCCCCGGTCGAGGAACCGCTCGGGGCGGAAGGCGTAGGGCTCCTCCCACAGGTCCGGGTCGTGGTTCTGCCCGTACAGGTCCAGCAACACCATCGCGTTCTTCGGGATCGTCTGCCCGGCGAACTCCAGCCGCTGCGGCGCCCGGCCGCCGATGAACGGCGCGAAGGGGTAGAAGCGCCGCACCTCGTGGGCCCACGCCTCGGCGAAGGAGGCGTCGGCCGCGGCCAGCTTGCCGCGGTAGTCGGGCCAGGTGGCGAGCGCGTGCCCGGAGAAGGCCAGGAACCAGGCGACGGCGGTGGTCGGGCGGATGACGTTGAGCAGCTCGACGGCGGCCACCCGCGGGTCGAGCAGCCCGCCGTCGGCGTCCCGGTGCGCGGCCACGACCTGCAGCACCGACCCCGCCGGCACGACCAGCTCGCCGGACCGGACCCGCTGGACGATCCCGGCGAGCCACTCCTCCCGCCGGCCGCGGGCCCGCCGCGCGCGCCAGTGCCGCGGCCCGCCGGTGGCGAAGCCGTCGACCATCGCCAGCAGGTCGCGGGCCAGCGCGGGCACCTCGTCGTCGGCGACCGTGATCCCGGCCCAGCGGGTCACCGCGCCGGCGATCACCCGCGCCGACTCGTCGAACAGCACGAACTCCGGGCGGCCGGACCACTCGCGGGCGGCGTCGTCCCAGGCGGCGCCGGCCCGCTCGGCGAGCGCGTCGATCGCGGCGGGCTCCATGAGCACCCGGACGAACATCGCCTTGCGGACCCGGTGCGCCTCGCCGTCCAGGGTGTGCACCGCGCCCTTGCCGAACAGCGTGCCCTGCACCGGCTCGGGGATGGCGTGCGCGCGGTGCACGTGGTCCTCGTCGTAGAGGAACCGCGCCGCCTCGGGACCCTCGATGCCGACCGCGGGCAGGCCGCCCAGCCGCGTCCCGACGGCGTGCCGGCCGCGGGCGCGGCGCAGGTCGGGCAGCCAGGCGTAGCCCTTGGTGAGCAGGGCGAGGGAGTTCTCCAGACGCATGGGTCCCGCGGTTCCCCGTACGAGGGCGGGTCAACCTCGGCCGGGTGGGGCCGACCTCAGCCCGGGCGCTGCTGCTGCAGCCGGTCGTCGCGGGCGTCGGTGGCCTCGTCGACGGGGCGGTCGTCGACAGGCCGGTCGTCGCCGGACCCGTCGCGCCGGCCGCCGGAGCGCCCGGCGCCCAGCCGGCGCAGCAGCGCGGCCACCTCCCCCGCCGCCGACGGCGTCGACGCCCCCTCCGGCAGCGCCTCGGCGACCCCCTGCAGCGCCTCGGCCAGCACCCGCTCCTCGTCCGAGAGCATCCCGCGGTAGGCCGGGTCGAGCAGGTACCCGGTGGGCGGCGTGGACAGGCAGCCGAGCAGGTCCAGCAGCACCTCCAGCCGGCGCGCGGCCTCGGCCGGCGGGGCGTCCGCCCCGCCCATCGCCACGGTCTCGACGTCCTGCTCCCACAGCCGGCTGCGGGCGGCGTCCTCGCGCAGCGCGAGCACCGTGCCGGAGCGGCGGCGCGGCTCGCGCCCGGGCACCTGCACCGCGCTGCGCACCTGGTGGGCGATGCGGATCAGGTCGTCGTCGAGCATCGAGGTGCCCACGAACAGCACGTGCCGGGTGAGCAGCAGCGAGTGCAGGACGCCGGAGAGCGCGGCGCGGGAGTCGCCGAGCTGCAGGTACTCCTCGCGGGTCAGCACGACGCCGGCCGGGTGCGCGGCGTCGCCGTGCAGCTTGAGCAGCCACGGCCGGCCGGGCCGGGGCTCGTCGTAGGGCAGCACCGACAGCTCCCGGCCCATGTCGGCGGCGGCGAGCTCGACCAGCGGGTCGTAGTTGGTGGTCACGAACTCCTGCACCGGCAGGTCGGCGATCAGCGCGTGCGCCAGCGCGTACGGCCCGGGACCGAAGCGCTCCTGCACGAACCGCTCGAGCTCGTCACGGCCGAGCTCCCGGGCCAGCAGCGCCGCGGCGTCCTGCGGAGGCAGCCGGGACAGCCCCTCGCGCAGGTCGTCGTCGAGGCCGGAGCGGGCGGCCAGCTCCCCGAGCAGCTCCTCCCACGTCGGCAGGCCGGCGGCGGCGCTGACCCCGGCGCCGATGAACAGCGCCAGCTGGCCGCGGCGGGCGCGCTCCCCCAGCTGCTCGGCCAGCGCCCTCAGCGGCTCGGGCAGGTCCCAGCCACCGTCGTCGCCGCGGCGCACCCGCTGGGCGGCGGCGAGGTCGCTGGGCCCGCGCAGCACCAGCGCGACGTCGAAGCCGTGCTCGTCGGCGGCCTCGCGCAGCACCGGCAGCAGCTGCTGCAGCAGGTCGCCGCGCCGCCCGGCCGCCCCGCCCCAGCCGGTGCCCAGCGCCGGCAGCCCGACCAGCCGCCGCGCCCGGCCGTGCACCGGCTCGGTCACCTCGCGGCGGGCGACGGCGGCCAGCGCCTCGCGGGCGCCGTCGAGCAGCCAGCCCAGCCCGCGGCCGCGGTCGTCGACGGTGTCGAGCAGCCAGGCCCGCCGCGGCCCGCTGCCGGGGACCTCGAGCACCCGCTCGTCGCCGTGCCACGCCAGGTCGACGCACACGCCGTCGGCGTCCTCGTCGGTGACCAGGTCGTCGGGCAGCAGCGCCCGCCAGCTGGCGGCGACGCGCAGCGTCCGGCCGGTGGGCACCAGGACGTCGTCGCAGGACAGGCGGGTCAGGTCGGCGCCGACGACGAAGACGTGTCCACTCACGCCCGGTCCCCTACCCACGGCACCGCCGCGACGGAACGGCAGCGGGTGGGAACTCGCGACCGGAGCGGCCGCGTCAGCCGGCCTGCGGGACGCCGCAGCCGCCGGCCGAGCAGGCGCAGCCCGCGCACCCGGCCGGACGGGCCGGCGCCGGGGCGGTGGCGACGGCGAGCTCGCCGGCCGCGGCGAGCAGCAGCGGCACCGCCGCCAGGCC
>NZ_JBHSGR010000010.1:0-162793 GCF_042654585.1 Geodermatophilus arenarius | reverse complement strand
GCCGATGGGCCGCGCCGGCCAGCCGGCCGGGGCCAGCGCCGGACCCGCGGAGCGGGGGGCGGCGGGACGGGGCGGGACCGGCCGGCCGGCGCCGGCCGGGAGCGACGCCGCGGCGGGGGAAGACGCCGCGGGCCGGATCGTGGGGGTGCTCGGCAGCTCGGTGAGCACCACGGGGCCGTCCGGGACGCGAGGCCGCGGGACGGCCGGGACGGCCGGGCGGGGCCGGCCCCAGGCCAGGTGCGCGCCGTCGGGGCCGGCGCCCCAGAGCGCCAGCCGCCGGACCAGGCCGGGACCGGCCGGCGGGACGACGACGGGCGCGGTCGGCCAGGCGGCGTGGGCGCCGTCCGGGCCGGCACCCCACATGGCCAGCCGCCGGACCGAGGCCCGCAGCCGCGCGCGCCAGCGGGGGCCGGCCGCGGGGGCCGGGGTCACCGGGGCCGGGGTCACCAGGGCCGGGGTCACCAGGGCCGGGGCCGCCTCGGCCGCGGCGGCCGCGGCCGGCGGGACGGGGCGAGGCCGGGGCACGGGCACCGGGCGGGCCACCGGCAGCGGGCGCAGCGCGCGGGGGGCGCCCGGCGAGCGGGTCGTCACCGCGCGGCGCGGCCGGGACCGCCGCGGCAGCTCGTGCGCCCGGTCGAGCAGGCCGAACAGGCCGGCCAGGGACAGGTCGTCCGGCAGGGTCGCCGACGACGGGGCGGGTGCCCGGTCGATCGCCATGCCGTCCTCCTGAGGGGTCTTGGTCCGCAGCCGGGGAAGGTGCTGCGGACAGGGAGAACCGTAGGGACGGCGGGCCTCGCGGACGGCTCGTCGGGACACGTCCTGGAGACCCCGTGACGCAACCGTTGTGACGCCCTGACCAGCGCGTTGGTCACCCGGCGCTGCCGACGATCACTTGTCGACCCGTCGACGGCCCGCGAGCGTGGAGAGCCCCTGCGGGGCCTCCGGTCACGCCGGGACACGCCCCGGCGCGCCCGGCGTGTCGGGGCGTGTCCCCGGCCCGTCCCCCGCGTCCCCGGACGGTGTGGTCCGGTTGCCGGTGGGGTGCGGCCCTGCCGAGACTCGACCGGTGAGCGAGCGGGCCGCGACGGCGGCACCCGACCGGACGCCGGGCAGCACGGACGAGCCGGACACGAGGCTGCGCCGCGCCGTCACCGGGCCGCTGCTCTACCTGTTCATCCTCGGGGACGTCCTGGGCGCCGGTGTCTACGCGCTGGTCGGCGAGGTGTCCGCGGAGGTCGGCGGCGCGATCTGGGTGCCGCTGCTGGTCGCCCTGCTGCTGGCACTGCTCACCGCGGGGTCCTACGCCGAGCTGGTCACGAAGTACCCGCGGGCCGGCGGCTCGGCGGTGTTCGCGGAGCGGGCGTTCCGCTCCCCGGTGGTCGCCTTCCTCGTCGGCTTCTGCATGCTCGCCGCCGGCGTCACCAGCGCCGCGGGCCTGGCGCTGGCCTTCGCCGGTGACTACCTGACCGTCTTCCTCGACGTGCCCGCCGCCCCGGCCGCCCTGGTGTTCCTGCTGGTGGTGGCGCTGCTCAACGCCCGCGGCATCCGGGAGTCCCTGCGCGCCAACCTGGTCATGACGCTGGTGGAGACCTCGGGCCTGGTCCTCGTCGTCGTCCTCGGGGCGGTGGTCCTCGGGCGCGGCGACGGCGACCCGGGCCGGGTCGTGGAGTTCCCGCCCGGGGTGTCGGCGGCGACGGCGGTGCTGTCGGCGGCGCTGCTCGCCTACTACTCGTTCGTCGGGTTCGAGACGTCGGCCAACGTCGCCGAGGAGGTCCGCGACGTGCGGCGGGTCTACCCGCGGGCGCTGTTCGGGGCGCTGCTCACCGCGGGCGTCGTCTACGTGCTGGTCGGGCTGGCCGCCGCGGTCGTCCTCCCGCCCGCGGAGCTCGCCGGCTCCACCGGGCCGCTGCTCGAGGTGGTCCGCGCCGCCGACGCCGGCATCCCCGACGAGCTGTTCAGCGTCGTCGCCCTGGTCGCCGTCGCCAACGGCGCCCTGCTCACGATGATCATGGCCAGCCGGATGGCCTACGGGCTGGCCGAGCAGCGCCTGCTGCCGGCGGTCCTCGGCCGGGTGCTGCCGCGCCGCCGGACGCCGTGGGTGGCCATCGCCGTCACCACGCTGGTGGCCATGGGCCTGAGCCTGGCCGGGGACCTGGCCACGCTGGCCAACACGGTGGTGCTCCTGCTGCTGTTCGTCTTCGTCAGCACCAACGCCGCGGTGCTCGTGCTGCGCCGCGACCGGGTCGACGCCCCGCACTTCCGGGTGCCGCTGGTGGTGCCGGTGCTCGGCATCGCCTCGTGCCTGGTGCTGCTGTGGCGCCAGGAGGCCCGGACCTGGGCGTTCGCCGGCGTCCTGCTCGCCGTCGGGGTGGTGCTGTACCTGGTGACCGCGCTGCCGCGGCGCCGGGCCGGGAGCTGACCGCGGCGCAGGCGCACCCGGGCCGGTTGCGAGGATGGCCGGGTGGCTCCTCCCGCACCGCGGCCCCTGGTGATCGACACCGACCCCGGCATCGACGACGCGCTGGCGATCCTGCTGGCGCTGGCCAGCCCCGAGGTCGACCTCCGCCTGGTCACCACCACGCACGGCAACGTGTCCCTCGCGCAGACCACCGAGAACGCGCTGCGGGTGCTGCACCTGGCCGGCCGCTCCGACGTCCCCGTGGCCGCGGGCGCCACCGACTCGCTGGTGTTCCCCCAGCCCGAGCGCGCCGGGCACGTCCACGGCGCCACGGGCCTCGGCGGCGTCGACCTCCCGCCCTCCCCGGCCGCCGTCGACCCCCGCCCGGCCGTCGTCGCGCTCGCCGAGCTGCTCCTGGCGTCGGAGGAGCCGGTGACGGTGGCCGCGATCGGGCCGTGGACCAACGTCGCGCTGCTGCTGGCCACCTACCCCGAGGCGGCGGAGCGGATCGACCGGCTGGTGCTCATGGGCGGCTCGGCCGCCCGCGGCGGCAACGTCACCGCCGCCGCGGAGTTCAACGTGTGGTCCGACCCGGAGGCCGCGGCGCGGGTGCTCGGCTCGACGGTGCCCACCGTGCTCGTCGGCCTCGACGTCACGCTGCCCACGGTCCTCGACGAGGACGGCGTCGCCCGGTTCGCTTCGGCCGGGCCGGTCGGGAAGACGGCGGCGGCGATCCTGCAGCAGTACCTGGACCACGCCCGCACCTCCTACGGCACGACCGGCGTGGTGGTGCACGACGCGCTGGCGCTCACCGAGGCGATCGTGCCGGGCACGCTGGGCACCGTCCGCCGCGACGTCGTCGTCGACACCACCCTGGGGCCGGCCCGCGGGCAGACGCTGGTCGACCGCAGGACGGTGTCGGACTCCCCCACCGCGGTCGACGTCGCCGAGACCGTGGACAGCCCGGCCGCCGTGGAGTTCCTGGTCAGCCGGCTGGCCGACCTGGCGACGCGGGTGGGCTGAGCCGCGCCGGCGGGCCGGTCCGCCTCAGCGCCGGTCCTGCGTGGAGGCCACGATCCCGGTGGCGATGTCGCGCAGCTTGCGGTTGTAGCGCTGGGACGCCTCGCGCAGCAGCTCGAAGGCGGCGTCGGCGTCGACGTGCCGCTGCGCCATGAGCACGCCCTTGGCCTGCTCGATGACCGCGCGGGACTGCATCGCCAGCTCCATGTTGCGGGCGTGCTCGCCGAGCTGGGCGTGCGCGTCGGCGTTGGCGACGGCGACGGCGACCGCCTCCGCGACCTGGCGGGCCGCCTCGACGGACCCGTCGGAGGCGAACGCGGCGGGCCGCGTCGAGTAGATGTTCAGCGCCCCGATCGTGGTGGCCTGGTAGGGCAGCGGCATCGACAGCGAGCTGCGGACCCCGACCTCCACCACCCGGGCCACGTACTCCGGCCAGCGCGTCTCGGTGCGGGTGTCGTCGATCCGCAGGACGACCCCGGCGCGCCCGGCGTCCATGCACGGGCCGTAGCCCCGTTCGTACTGCAGCTCGTCGGCAGCCAGCGCCATGTCGCCGTGGTGGGCGGCGGTGGTGGCCACGTCCCCGCGGATCAGCGTGATCGACGTCGACTCGGCGCCGGGGACGTTCTCGGCGGCGATCCTGGTGACCTCGTCGAGCGCGTCGTCCAGGGCCCGGTCGGCGAGCCGCAGTCGGCTCAACGCGCGCCAGAGGTCCTCCACGGTGCCCATCCTGCCCGCAACGGCCGCTGCCGGGGACCCGGCCGATCACCGTGGGCGGGGACCGTACGGGCCCGCCGCTGCGGGCCAGGGCGCTTTCGGTCAGGATGGACGCCGGTCGGCGGAGCAGACGCGAGGGGTGGGACATGGGCCAGGAGGCGTGGCCGTGCACTCCGGTGCCCTCCGTGGCCGGCGACGTCTGGCACTGGCAGCTGGAGGCCATGCACGTCGTCTCCCGGGTGCGCGCGGACCTGCGGGCCCGGATCGCCCACCCGTCGGTGAGCACGTCGTCGACCGAGGACGCCCGCGACGGGCTGCTGCTGGTGTTCGAGGAGCTGGCCTCCAACGCCCTGCGGCACGGCGGCGGCGACGTCCGCGCGCTGGTGGTGGCCAGCCCCGCCGGCTGGCTGCTCGACCTCAGCGACGAGGCGCCCGAGCGCCCGCCGGTGCCCGCCGTCGACCGCGATCCGTCCCTGGGCGGGATGGGCCTGCACCTGGTGGCGCAGCTGTCGGTCGATTACGGCTGGGAGAGGCGCCCCGGCCGCAAGCACGTGTGGGCGCGGCTGCCCTCCGGGCTGGAGCCGGTCGAGGGGTTCGGCAGCCAGGTGCCCGAGCCGCGCGCGCCGGAGATCCCGCGGGACTGAGCCCGGGGGTTCAGGCCGAGTCGGCCACCGCCGCGCCGTCGTGCTCGGCGCGGGCGCAGTGCGCGCAGCAGTAGAACTGCCCCTCCACGACGACGCCGTGGCCCACCACCTTGACGCCGCAGTGCTCGCAGATGGGCGCCATGCGGTGGATGGCGCACTCGAAGCTGTCGAAGGTGTGCCGGGCCCCCTGGGCCACCACCTCGAAGCTCATGTCGTAGTCGTTGCCGCAGACCTCGCAGACCGCCATGGCCCCTCCCTTCCCCGGACGGGGCCGGGGGACACGAGGGTGGCTCAGCTGCTGCGGCGGGCGGTCCAGTTCGAGACGAAGTCCCGAAGGCTGCGGGTGGGCCGCAGCCACGCGCCGTCCGGCGGCAGGGCGTCGAGCCGGACGCGGTCCAGCGGCGCGGCGAAGGCGCCGGGGACGTCCTCGATGTCGATGAACTCCAGCAGGTCCGAACCGATGGCGTAGCCCGCGACCTCGCTGAACGCCACGACGACGACCTGGGTGCCGGTCCGCGCGAGCTCCTCGAGCGGCTCGGCGAAGTTGCGCCCGTCGCCGGAGAACACGACCAGCCGCCGCAGCCGGTGGCTGTGCGCGCGGACCTCGATGTGGTCGAGCATCGCCTGGTCGATGTCGTCGTCGGGCTGGCTCTTGGGCCGGGCGAAGACGGCGTAGCCGAAGCCGCGCAGCGCCTCCACCCAGCGCTGCAGCGAGCCGACGACCGGCGGGATGTTGGCGAAGACGCAGGCCTCGACCTCGGGCGCGTCCGGCGCGGCGGGGTCGCCGGCGCCGTCGACGAACCAGGCGGCGATCGCGTCGAAGCGCGGCCGGGAGGCGGCGGTGGGGCGGGCGCCGATGACCGTCGACAGGGTCATGTCGATGTTCGGCGCGTCCCAGATGAGCAGGTCCAGCGCGGGCCGCCCCCGGCCGCCGTCGGCCCGGGGCTCGGCGAGGGGCGTCTCTTCGCTGGTCGCGGTCACGGGGGCAGTCTGCCCGGTCGCCGCCGCGTCCGTGCCGGTGCCGTCCGGGGTGTCCGGGGTGTCCGGGGTGTCCGGCACCGGCGGGACGACGACGGGCGGGACGGCGGGCGGTGCGACGACCGGCGGCGGGCCGGCCGGGGCGGTCGCCCGGCGGACGGCGCGCCGGCGGACGGGACCGGTCACCGCCGGTCCCCTCCCCCCTGTCCGCTCAGGGCAGCCCCCTCAGCGCAGCCGGCCGGCGAGGGCCAGCGCGCAGGAGTCGCCGCCGCCGGCCCGCACCCGGTCCGCCCAGCGCTCGACGTCCTCGGCGCTCATGGGGTGGGCGAGCAGGTAGCCCTGGGCGGAGTCGCAGCCGGCCTCGCGGACCATCCGCAGGTGCTCGGCGGTCTCCACGCCCTCGGCCACCGACCGGATGCCCAGGGTGTGCGCGAGCTCGACGATCGCCCCGAGGACCGCGCCGGTGCCGCCGGAGGCCAGCCGCTCGGCGGCGGTGATCAGCGACCGGTCGATCTTGAGCGTCCCGATGGGCAGCGCCATGAGCTGGGCCAGCGAGGACCAGCCGGTCCCGAAGTCGTCGATGGCCACCCGCACGCCGAAGCCGCGCAGGACGGCGAGCTGGTCCTCGGCGCGGGTGGGGTCCTCGGCGACGCTGGTCTCGGTCAGCTCGAGCATCAGCTGCTCGGGCGCCAGACCCGACTCGTGCAGCGCCGTCCGGACGTCGCGGACCAGCGTCTCGGCGGAGAAGTGGCGGGCGCTGATGTTGACCGCCATCCGCAGCGACAGGCCCTGCGCGGCCCACTCGGCGGCCTGGCGGGTGGTCTCGTGCAGCAGCCACCGGGTGATCGGGATCAGCTGCCCGGTCTCCTCGGCCACGGAGAGGAAGGCGTCGGGCGAGAGCAGGCCGCGCTCGGGGTGCTGCCAGCGCAGCAGCGCCTCGACGCCCTCGACCTCGCCGGTGTCCAGGCGCACCACCGGTTGGTAGTGGACGACGAACTGGTCGAGCGCGCCGTCGCGCAGCCGGGTGGCGACGTCCATGCGCCAGCGGGCGGCGTCGCGCAGCCCCGGGGAGAACAGGTGGACGCGGTCGCGGCCGGCCGCCTTCGCGGCGTAGCTCGCGGCGTCGGCGTCGCTGAGCAGCTGGTGGGCGTGCCGCAGCCCGGGCTGGGCGACGGCGACCCCGATGCTGGCCGACACCGGCACCGAGACCCCCAGCGCGATGAACGGGCGGGCGAAGGAGCGCTGCAGCCGGAAGGCCAGCGACGCCGCCTCCGGGGTGTCGCAGGAGCGGGCCAGGACGACGAACTGGTCCCCACCCAGGCGGCCGACGGCGTCGCCGGGACGGATCTGGGCGGCCAGCCGGGCGCCCACCTGGCGCAGCAGCTCGTCGCCGACCTCGGAGCCGAGCGAGTCGTTGATGGTCTTGAAGCCGTCGATGTCGAGGAACAGCAGGGCGGTGCGGGAGCGCTCGTCGGCCAGCGCCTCGCCCACGAGCTCGAGCAGCCGGGCGCGGTTGGCCAGGCCGGTGAGGTCGTCGTGGTGGGCCTGCCAGGCCAGCCGCTCCTGGTCGCGGACCCGCTCGGTGATGTCGATGTGGGTGGCGACGAGCTGGCCGTCCTCCTCCACCCGCGCCGCCTGCATGCGCCACCATGTGCGACCGCTGGAGGACTCGATGGAGTACTCGCAGGAGAAGGTGCGCGTCGGTCCTCCGGGCGGCGCCGCCCGCAGCTCGGCGAGCCCGCCGGCGATGCGGGCCAGGTCGTCCGGGGTCAGGCCCTGACCTATCCGCGCGAGGTAGTCGTCGCCCACCTCGGCGGGCTCCCAGCCCCCTGCGCGCACGACGTCCGCGGTGTCGGCCCAGCTGCGGTTGACGCTGCGGACCCGGCCGCCGCGGTCGACCAGCACGGTCGGGGTGGGGTACGCGTCGAGGACGGCGGTGGTCTGCCGGAGGGCGTGCGCCTGGGCGGCGTGCGCGCGGTGCCGCGAGTCGACGTCGCGGATGAACACGACCAGGCCGGTGCTGTCGGCGGAGGCGCGGACCTCGAACCAGCGGTCCCGCGGCCTGTGCAGGTACTCGAACACGCGGGGGTGGCCGTCGTCGAGGGCGCCCCTGAGCTCCGCCACGAACTCGGTGTCGCGCAGGTCCGGGATGCAGTCGAGGACCTTCTGGCCCAGCAGGGTGTCGGCCGGCCGCCCGAGCAGGTCCTCCAGGGCGGCGTTGAGCCAGGTGAAGCGCCACTCCCGGTCGATGTGGCAGACCGCGTCGGGGACGCTGGCCAGCAGGTTCGGCGGTGCCGCCGCGCCCGCACGGTCGGATGGGTGCACGCGTTCTCTCTCCCCCTGCCGCACGCCGGACCCCGTCGAGCGGGTCACCGGTACCGGACCGGGACAGGATGGGAAGTCGGTCCGTGCGCGACGCGTACCCGAGGGTAGTGGAGCCGCGGGCTCTCAGGCAGGGGCAACGGTCGACCGCTCCACGATGCGCGCGGCGGGCACGGCGGACGGCAGCGTGCCCAGCACCGACCCCCAGTCCCCGCCGAGGCGGGTGGCGCAGAACGCGTCGGCGACCTCGGGCGGGGCGTACCGCAGCAGCAGCGAGCCCTGCAGGCACTGGGCGAGCAGGCCGGCGATCCGGCGGGCGCGCAGCGGCAGCGCGTCCGGGTCGCCGAGCTCGGCGGCCAGCCGCTTCACGGCGTCGTCGAAGCGGGCGTCGGCGCCGCGGGCGAGCTCGATCTCGTCGGTGACGGCGGCCAGCGACTCGCTGCTGCGGCCCAGGGCCCGCAGCACGTCGAGCGCGATGACGTTGCCGGAGCCCTCCCAGATGCTGTTGAGCGGCGCCTGCCGGTAGAGCCGGGGCATGCCCGACTCCTCGACGTAGCCGTTGCCGCCGAGCACCTCGAGCGCCTCGCCGACGACGCCCGGCGTCCGCTTGCAGACGAGGAACTTGGCGGCGGCACCGGCCAGCCGCAGGAACGCCTTCTCGCCGGCGTCGACCGCGGCGGCCAGCCGGATCGCCAGCGCGGTGGCTGCCTCGCTCTCGACGGCGAGGTCGGCCAGCACGTTCTGCATGAGCGGCTGGTCGACCAGGAGCGCGCCGAAGGCGGAGCGGTGCCGGGCGTGGTGGACCGCCTGGGTGAGCGCCGCCCGCACCGTCGCGGCCGACCCGATGACGCAGTCCAGCCGGGTCGTGTTGACCATCTCGATGATCGTCGGGACGCCGCGGCCGGGGGCGCCGACCAGCCAGCCGGTGGTGCCGTCGAACTCGACCTCGCTGGAGGCGTTGGCGCGGTCGCCGAGCTTGTCCTTGAGGCGCTGCAGGCGGAAGACGTTGCGGCTGCCGTCCGGGAGCACCCGCGGGACGAGGAAGCAGGACACGCCCTCGTCGAGCTGGGCCAGCACGAGGAACAGGTCGCTCATCGGGGCGCTCGTGAACCACTTGTGCCCGGTGAGCGAGTAGCTGCCGTCGGCGTTCGCGACCGCACGCGTGGTGTTGGCCCGGACGTCGGAGCCGCCCTGCTTCTCGGTCATGCCCATGCCCGCGACCAGGCCCGGCTTGGCGACGGGGTCGGTCAGGCCGAACCGGTAGCCGGTCGCGGTCAGGCCGGGCTCGTAGCGGGCGGCGAGGTCGGGCGCCGCCCGCAGCGCCGGCACGGCCGCGTAGGTCATGGTGACGGGGCAGCCGTGGCCGGCCTCGACCTGCGTCCAGCCGAGGTAGCCGACGGCGCGGCGTACGTGGGCGTGCCGGTAACCGGCGTCGGCCGCGGCCCACGGCGCGCCGGCCAGACCGTGCTCGAACGCCGTCCGCATGAGCTCGTGCCAGGCCGGGTGGAACTCCACCTCGTCGACGCGGTGGCCGTACCGGTCGTGGGTGCGCAGCACCGGGCGGTTCTCGTCGGCCAGCCGGCCCCACTCGCGGGCCTGCTCGCTGCCGGCCAGCGCGCCGAGCTCGGCCAGCGAGGCGAGCGTCGCCTCGTCGGCGTGCCGGAGACAGGCCTCCCGCAGCGCCGCGTCCCCGGCGATCGGGTCGTACCCGACCAGCGGCGGGGCCTGGTTCAGGACCTCGTGCGTCGCAGCCACGCCGCGCACCGTACGACCTCGCTGTCACCGCGGTCACACCCCTGGTCCGCCGGCCGGGTTCCACGTGGAACGACGGGACGGCGGCACTCAGAAGGGCGGCGGGTCGTCGTCCGGGTGGGCCGGTGGCGGTGGTCCGGGATGGTCCGGCGGTGGGTCGGGTTCGGCCGGTGGTGGTCGCAGCCCCGGTGGCGGGGTGGTGCGGGTGATCCCGGACGGGGTGGTGACGGTGAGGGTCCCGTCGGCGCTCATGTGGAAGCGCCAGCCGCGGGCGAAGGTCTTGAGGCGGTGGTGGCTGCGGCGCGGACGGCTCGTAGCCGTCGGTCGCGGCCGGGCGGTCCAGCACCGCACAGTCGCAGTCAGTGTCCGGGTGGTCGGGGCAGCCGGTGCGGGCGAGGCGGCGGAGCCGGTCGAGGGTGGTGGTGGCGCGCAGCGTGCCGTCGTCGACCAGCGCCAGCGTCACCGATCCGCCCTCCGGGGTGCGCAGCCCCAGGGCGTCCAGTTGCTGCAGGAGTTCCCGGAGGTGGGCGGCGGTGATCGGCAGCCCGTTCACCGCACCCGCCTCGTCGCTGCGGCCGGCCAGCGCGGCGAGGGTGGCGATGACCTGCAGGTGGGCGCTCACCGGCGGGCGGCCGGTCTCCCACGGGCGCTGCAGCAGGTCCGCGAGGACCAGCGTGCGCAGCTGCCCGATCGGCCGCTGGTCCCCGTCGGCCTTCAGCATCCGCGCCAGCTCGTCCACGACCGCGAAGCTGGCCGCGGCGAGGTCGGCGGGCAGGTCGGCGGCGAGGGTGGCCATGCCGTCGAACGGGCAGTCGTACAGCCGCACGTCGGCGTGCCGCTGCGCGATCACCCTCCGCTGGTCGATCGCCTCGGCGTCGGCGTCGAGCAGCAGCGCCAGCGCGCGGTCCTTGAGCGTGCGCACCGTCAGGGACGTGGCCTCCGGCAGCAGCCGGGCCTCGAGCGTCCGGGCGGTCGCCGCGCTCGTGTGCTCCAGCACGTCGACCAGCGCCTTGGCGCGGGCCTCGTCCAGCGCGCCGGCGGCCAGCGCCGCCCAGGTGCCGAGCAGGTGGGAGCGGTACGTCCACGCCCGGTGGGCGAGGTGGGAGGCGGTGCCGCGGCCGACGTTGAGCACCAGTGCCAGCTCGGCGGTGAAGAACTCCGCCACCCCGGGCAGCTCGGCATCCGGCGCCCAGGAGCCACTCCTCGTGCCAGGCGTGCCGGGCGCGGGGTCGGTGTCGGCCGGGCGGGCCTCGGCCAGGCCCAGGACGAGTTCGGCCTCGTAGGCGGCGGTCATCGCCTTGAGTGCGGCCACCCGCTGCAGCTCGGCGGCCTTCTGCTCCCGGGACAGCAGCGCCACCGGCAGCCGGCGAAAGGGTGCGGGCAGCTCGATCACCGCGTCGAGCAACGCCTGCTCGACCGGCGACCGGTACTCCGCGACCTCCTCCACACCCCGCACGCTACGGCCGGGGTACGACCGTTCCCGCAGGTCAGACCGGTTGTCCGGCACTCCGCTGGTCGAGCGGACGGACCAACCGGCCGATCGCCAGCTGCGCCAGCGGGGCGTAGCCGACCACGACCGGCGCCGGGCCGGAGATGCGCAGGCCGGTGGTGCTGCCGCCGTCGGGACCGTCGGCGACCCAGTGCAGCAGGTGCAGCCGGACCGGGCCGGCGCTCACCGTCCACGCCCACTGCCGTGCCGCCTCGTCCACCGACTCGACGACGAAGGGGAGCGTCACCCCCACCGGCCCGCGCACCCGCCCGCTCACCCCGGCGGCGAGCCGGGGCCCCGGCACCTCGACGCCGGTGATCTGCGGCGCCCACTGCGGCCACCGGGCGGGCCGGGCGTAGCGCTCCCACGCCTCCGCGGGTGACACCGGGCCGGTGGCGTGCAGGGTCACGGTCGTCATGCCGCCCTCCCTGCCCGCGACGGACCCGCCGCACGCACCGCGGACGGCGGCACGGTCAGGCCGGCGGGCCGCCGAGCAGCAGCTGGCGCAGCATGTGCATCGCGAGGACGACGGAGCGCTCGCGCACCGCCGTCCGCGAGCCGCGCAGCCGCACCGACCGCGCCTGCTGGCCCACCGGGCCGACGGCGCACAGGTGCACGGTGCCCACGGGCTTGTCCGGCGTCCCGCCGCCGGGCCCGGCGATGCCGGTGACCCCGACGCCGACGTCGGCCCCGAACCGTGCCCGCGCCCCCTCGGCCAGCGCCAGCGCCACCTGCGGGCTCACCGCGCCGTACTCGGCGAGCACCTCCCCCGGCACCCCGACCAGCTGCTCCTTCGCCGAGTTCGCGTACGAGGTGATCCCGCCGAGCACGTAGGCCGAGGACCCGGCCCGCTCGATGAGCCGGGCGACCAGCAGCCCGCCGGTGCAGGACTCGGCGGTGGCGATCGTCAGGCCCTGGTCGGCGAGCGCACCGGCCACCAGCTCGTCGAGGGTGGGCCCGGTCGAGAACAGCGTCGCGGCGAACGTCTCGGTCAGCACGGCGGCCAGCCGGTCGTACGCGGGCTGCGCCTCGGGCGCGAAGCGCGTGACGATCTCCAGCTCGCCCTCGCGCAGGCAGGTGGTGACCTCCAGCCCGCCGAGCTCGTGCTCGTGCTCCCGGAGGGTGGCGGCCAGCTGCGCCTCCAGCGTCCCCCAGAGCCGGATCGTCTCCTGGCGGAGCTCCCTCGCCCCGGCCAGCACCTCCTGCACCGGCCCGGCCGCCAGCGCCGCCGGCCACATCCCCTGCAGCTCCGACGGCGGCCCGGGCAGGACGACGACGACCGGCCCGGTGCGGCCGTCGGCGGGCGGGACGACGAGGCCCGGCGCCGTCCCCACCGGCTCCAGCACGGTGGCGCCGGCGGGCACCATCGCCTGCTTGCGGACGCCGGCCGCGGTCGCCTCGGGGTCCGACCGCCAGCCGCGGCGGGCCATCAGCCGCTCGACGACGGCGGCGACGCGCTGCTCCAGCTCCGGGTCGACGTCCAGCGGCCTGCCCTGCACCTCGCCCACGACGGCGGCGGTGAGGTCGTCGGCGGTGGGCCCGAGGCCGCCCGTCGTGATCACCAGCTCGACGCCGGAGGAGGCGAACCAGGCCAGCGCGCCGCGCACGTCGTCGGGCCGGTCGCCCACGACGAGGACCGAGCCCACGTCGACGCCGGCCTGCCGCAGCTGCTCGGCGAGCCACGGCCCGTTGCGGTCGGCGACCCGGCCGGTCAGGACCTCGGTGCCGGTGACGACGATGCCCGCGCGCGTGCCCACCCGCCCGACCCTAGGAGGACGACGTCCTCCCCGCCGGGTGCGAGGCGGACCGCCGGACCCGCCGTCGCACCTCCCCGGGCCGGGCGCGGACCGCCGCTAGCGTGCGGGGAGGACCGGTCCCACCCCGTGCGGGACCGGTCGCCCGCGTCCCAGGAGGAGAGAGCACCCGTGACCACCTCGCCCCCGCCGGCCGGCCCGCGCACGCAGCAGATCCCCACCACCGGGGAGGGTGCGACGGCCGCGGGTCTCGCCGGACACCCGGGCGCGCCCGCCGTGCCGCCGTCGGTCCTGCCGGCGCCCGCGTACCCGGTGACCACGCCCCAGCCGGCAGCGACGCCGGAGCCCGCCCACCACCAGCCGTCCCACCACGCGCCGCTCCACCACGAGCCGGTGCACCACACACCGGCCCACCACGAGCCCGTCCACCACGAGCCCGTCCACCACGCGCCCGTCCACCACGCGCCCGCCGGCTACCAGCCGACCGGGCCGCAGCCCACGGGCCCGCTGGACTCGCTGCTCGGCGCCCCGCCGGTGCCCCCGCCGGCGGCCGCCGAGGCGCAGGAGGCCCTGGCCGCCCGGCCCGGGAAGCCGGCGCGCCCCCGGGCGCCGCGCCGGTCCCGCGACCGCGCCGCGCTGGCCGCCGCCGGCCTGGCGGGGCTCGGCCTCGTGCTGCTCGAGCTCGGGCTCGCGCTGCGCCTGGACGGCCCGCCGCTGTGGGGTCAGGTCCCGGCGTGGGCGGCGTTCGCCACCGTCTGCGCGCTGCTCGGCGGCGCGGCCGCGCTGTCGCGGCTGGTGCCGGCGCTGCGGCTGGGCCCCCTCACCGCGGAGCGGCTGGCGCTCGGCGGGGCCGCCGGCCTGGCGGTCTTCTGGGTGCTCGTCGTCCTCCCCCACGCCGACACCGACCGCGGCTTCCTGCTCACCGCCGCACTGGGGGCCGTGGCCCTCGCCGCCTGGCTGGTGCCCGGCCGCCGTCGCTGACCGGACGCCGGCGGCTCAGCGGACGCGGCCCCGTCCGTTGCCCCGTCCGTTGCCGCCGGCGTTCCCGTTCCCCCCGCCGTCGCCGTCCACCTCGCCGTCGCCGTCCCCCTCGCCGGGGTCCTGGGCGTCCGCCTCGTCCCCGGCCGCCGGCGGCGGGACGGGGTCCGGCTCCGGCGCGGCGGGCGTCACCGGCTCGGCCACCTCCGTGACCGGGGCGGAGTCCACCGCCCAGGACGGCGTGGAGGGCCACGGCGACGAGGGCGGCTGTGACGGCGGCGACGACGGCGGCGACGACGGTGGCGGGGACCACGGCCCGGACTCGGGCCGGGACACCGCCGCGGCCACCGTCAGCGTGACCGTCTCCCCCGGCGTCAGCCGCCCGACCGGGGTCGCCCCGGTGACGACGCCCGGGGCCGCGTCGGCGGTCTCCACCACCACCCGGCGGACCCTCAGCCCGGCCGCGACCAGCTGCTCCTCCACCTCGTCGGCGGACCGGCCGACCAGGTCCACCCGCCGCACGTCGGTGCCCGCGTCCGCCGGGGACCCCGCCTCGGCCGCCGGCACCGGCGAGGACCCCGGCGCGGTCACCTCCAGCACGCCGACCCCGAGGGCGGCGCCGACCGCGAGGGTCGCCATGCCGGTGAGGACCCGCCCGGCCCTGCGGCGCGGTGCGGGAGCGGCGGCCACGGCCGGCGGGGACACGGCCGGCGGGGACACGGCCCGCGGGGACACCACGGGCGGCAGCGGCGCGGTGACCGGTGGCGGCGCCGGCGGCAGCGGGCGGCCGGCGCGGACGGTCTCCACCGCCCGGCACACCGCCGCGCCGTCGGCGAGCCGGCCGGCGGGGTCCTTGGCCAGCATCCGCGCCACCAGCTCCCGCACCGGCTCCGGCACGTCACGGGGCAGCGGGTCCGGCTCGTCGCGGATCTGCCGCAGCGCGATCTGCACCGGGTGCTCGCCGTCGAAGGCCCGCCGCCCGGCCAGGCACTCGTAGGCGACCATCCCGAGCGCGTAGACGTCGCTGGTGGGCCCCGCCTTGCCGCCGGCCGCCTGCTCGGGCGAGAGGTAGTGGGCGGTGCCGACCACCTGGCCGGTGCGCGTCAGCGGGGCGCTGCCCGCCGACCAGGCGATGCCGAAGTCGGTGATCCGGACCACGCCGTCGTAGCCGACCAGCACGTTGCCCGGCTTGACGTCGCGGTGCACCACGCCGGCGGCGTGCGCGGCGGCCAGGGCGGCGGCGGTCTGCCCCACCAGGTCCAGCACCCGCTCCGCCGGCAGCCGCCCCTCGCGGGCGAGCAGCGCCGACAGCGGCTCGCCGTCGACGAGCTCCATCACCAGGTGGGCGCAGACCTCGCCGTCCTCGGTCACCACCTCGCCGTAGTCGTGCAGCGCGGCGATGTTGCGGTGCAGCAGCCGGCCGGCCAGGCGCGCCTCGGTGCGGAACCGGGTGCGGACGGTCTCGTCCTCGACGTACTCGCTGCGCAGCAGCTTGACCGCGACCGGCCGGTCCAGCAGGGCGTCCCGGGCGCGCCAGACCTGGCCCATGCCGCCGGTGGCGAGGAGGCCCAGCAGCTCGTAGCGGCCGGCGACGACGCGACGTGCAGGCCTGCCGTGCATCGCACCTCCTCGGTTCCGGATCAGCGGCTGGTGGAGTCTCCCGCGGCGGAGGTGGTCCCGCTCGTCGTCCCGGCGGTGCCGGTCACCGGCGACGACGACGTCGGGGTGCTCGAGCTCGTGGCGGTGGTGCCGGTGGGCGTCGCCGGCGTGGTGGTCGTCGTGTCCGACGGGGAGCCGGTCGCGGACGAGCCGGGCGCGGTGGTCGTGGTCGGGGTCGCGGCCTCGGTCGGCTCCGGGACCGCCGTCCCCGGAGCCGGGTCCGTCGCGGGCGGGACCGGCTCGACCACCGTGCCGGGCGTGCTGTCGCCGGTCACGGCCGAGACGCCGCCGTCGCCACCCTGCCCCGTGGGCGCCGGCCGGGAGCCGCGGCCACCGGCCGGCGCGACGGCGAAGGTGACGACGACGTCGTCGCCGGGCTCGAGGCGCACGCCCTCGGGCGAGACGCCGAGCACCCGGCCCGGGACCGCGGACCCGGTCACCTGCTCGCGCCGCTCCACGCCCAGGCCCAGCGCGGACAGCTGGGTGGCGACGTCGTCGATCGGCCGGCCGACGTAGTCACCGGCCTCGAGCACCACGCCGTCCTCGCTGTCGCGGGTCTGCGCGGCGACGACGGTCGGGGAGCCGGGGTCGTCGCCCAGGGCGGTGAAGACGACGCCGGCCAGCCCGGCGCCCAGCAGCAGCGCCAGCAGCGGGACCAGGACCGCCGCGACCCGGTGGCGGGGCGGTGGCGGGGGGCTGCTGCGCCGCGGCCCGCCCGGGCCGGGGAGCACGCCGGACGGGCCGGGGGCGGCCTGGGTGGGCGGGCCGGCGTCGACGGCGACCGGGACGGCGGCAACCGCCACTCCGGCCGGCGCGGCGGCCGGGACGGGCGCGGGCGCCGGTGCCGGTGCCGGTGCCGGTGCCGGTGCCGGTGGCTCGAGGTCCGGCAGCCGCCCGGCGCGGGCGTCCTCGACCGCGGCGACGAACGCGGCGCCGTCGGGCATGCGGGCGGCCGGGTCCTTGGCCAGCGCGCGGCGGATGAGGGTGCGGACGTCGCGGGGCAGCGTGTCCGGCAGCGGCTCGGGGTCCGAGCGCAGCTGCTTGAGCGCGATGGTGACCGCGTTGTCGCCGTCGAAGGCGGGGTGCCCGGTGAGGCACTCGTAGCCGACCAGGCCGAGGGCGTAGACGTCGCTGGCCGGGGTGGCCAGGTGCCCCTCGGCCTGCTCCGGCGAGAGGTACTGCGGCGTGCCGATGACCTGGCCGGTCTGGGTGAGCGGGACGCTGCCGGCCGACCAGGCGATGCCGAAGTCGGTGATCTTCACGCTGCCGTCGGCGCGGACGAGGATGTTGCCGGGCTTGACGTCGCGGTGCACCAGCCCGGCGCGGTGCGCCTCGGACAGCGCGGCGGCGGTCTGGCCGAGCACCGACAGGGTGGTGGAGGTGTCCAGCCGGCCCTCGCGGCGCAGCAGCGCCGACAGCGGCTGGCCCTCGACCAGCTCCATGACCAGGTAGGCGAGTGTCTCGCCGGTGTCCCCGGCCGTGTCCCGTGCCGTGGTCTCGCCGTAGTCGTAGACCGCCGCGATGTTCGGGTGGTTCAGCGCCGCGGCGTGCTGGGCCTCGGCGCGGAAGCGGGCGAGGAACGTCGGGTCGCCGGTGTACTCGCTGCGCAGGACCTTGACCGCGACCGGGCGGTGCAGCAGCACGTCGGTGCCGCGCCAGACCTGGCCCATGCCACCGGCGGCGATGAGCCGGGAGAGTTCGTAGCGGTCACCGAGCATCCGGCGACCCGGTTCCACCACGGGACCTCTCCCATCCCTGCCGGCCCTGCTGCCGACGCCGTCCGTCCCGGCGTACCGGTCCTCGTCCGCGGAGGTGCCCGGTCCTTCCGAGACCACACATCCTCCCAGCAGTCCCACCCGTCCGGGGAGTCCCGTGCGTCACGGCTCGGCATCGACACGGCGACGCGCCGACGACGCCCCGGTGACACGCCGGTGGCCGGCCGGCTCAGGCGGACTCGAAGAGGGCGCGGCCCCACCAGTCGGCGTCGCCGCGGACGCCGGGCGGGCAGGCGAACACCGCCGACGACGTGTGCCGGACGTACTCGTTCATCGCGTCCGTCCGCAGGTTGCGCTGCACCTGCACGAAGCCGGTCTCCGGGTTCCGCTGGAAGGCGATGAAGAACAGCCCGGCGTCGAGCCGGCCCAGGCCGTCGGAGCCGTCGACGAAGCTGTAGCCGCGCCGCAGGATCGCCGTCCCGGAGTTGGTCGGGTGGGCGAGGAAGACGTGGCTGGTCTCGGGGATCGCGAACTCGCCGTCGACCTGCTCCGTGAAGTCGACCGGGTCGAACTCCGCGCGCTGGCCGAGCGGTGCCCCGCTCCCCTTGGTGCGGCCGATGGTGCGCTGCTGCTCGTCCAGCGAGGAGCTGTCCCACGGCTCGACCAGCATCCGGATCCGCCGCGTGACCAGGTAGGAGCCGCCGCGCAGCCAGTCCGCCCGGCCCCCCTCGCCGTCGTCGTCGCCGACCCACACGAACCGGTCCAGCGCGCTGCCGTTCTCGGCCTTGAGGTTGGCGGTGCCGTCCTTGAACCCGAACAGGTTGCGCGGGGTGGCCTGGCCGGTGCTGGTCGACGACGTCCGGCCGAAGCCCAGCTGCGACCAGCGCACGCTGACCACCCCGGCGCCGATGCGCACCAGGTTGCGGACGGCGTGGACGGCGACCTGCGGGTCGTTGGCGCAGGCCTGGAGGCACAGGTCACCGCCGCTGATCGCGGGGTCGACCTGGTCGCCGGGGAACGACGGCAGCTCGACCAGCGGCGCGGGCCGGCGGGCGGCGAGGCCGAAGCGGTCGCGGCCGTCGGCGGTGGTGAACAGCGTGGGCCCGAAGCCGACGGTGATCGTCAGCCCGGACGGCGGCAGGCCGATCGCCTCGCCGGTGTCGTCCGGCGGGGCGTACCGCTCGCCGTCGACGGCGCCGACCGGTCCGGCGTCCCGGCCCGCGGTCATGCGCCGCGCGGCCTCGGTCCAGTCCCGCAGCAGCGCGACGAGGTCGTCGCGGCTGTCGGTGGTGACGTCGAGGGCGACGAAGTGCAGCCGGTCCTGGGCGGGCGTGACGATCCCCGCCTGGTGCTCGCCGTGGAAGGGCACCGCGTCGGTCGGGGCCGGTCCGGCCGCCTGGGCTCCGCCCGCCGGGCCCTCGGCGGTCGCCCGGCCGACGACGCCGCCGGCCGCGCCCGCGGCGAGGACACCGGCGGTGCCGACGCCGAGGGTGCCCAGCAGGCGGCGGCGGGACAGACCCGGCCGCTGCGGCGCGGCCGGCTGGTCGGCGGTGGGCTCCGTCATGGCTTCCTCGGGACGGGGACGGTCTCGCAGGGCGCAACGTCCCGCGCACACCGGCGCGTCCCCGGCGCCGGTGTGCCGCGGGTCACTGGTCCGCGACGACCGCCGCGACCTGGCTGACCGACTCCGACAGCGCGGTGATGCTGTCGGACAGGCCGCGGAGCTGCTCCTCAGTGAGCTGGTCGTGCAGCGTCCAGCCGCCCTCGGTGCGGTACTGCCCGAGCTCGGCCTCGGTGGCGGCGAACCGCTCGTCGATCTCCGCGACCAGGTCGGGGTCGGCCTCCTCGAGGTAGGGGCGCAGCGCCTGGACGGCGGCCTCGGAGCCCTCGAGGTTGGCGGCGAAGTCCCACAGGTCGGTGTGCGAGTAGCGGTCCTCCTCGCCGGTGATCTTGCCGGTGGCGATCTCGTCGAGGAGGGCCTTGGCGCCGTTGGCCAGCTGCAGCGGCTCCAGCGTCGTGTCGTCGGCGAGCTCGACGACCTCCTGCACGTTCGCGAGCAGCTGGTCGGCGTAGGGGGTCATGCCCTCGGTCGTGCCGCCGACCCACAGCGCCTGCTCGATGCGGTGGAAGCCGGTGAAGTCCTCGCCCTCGGCCTGGTCGCCCTCGCGGCCGTCGATGAGCGGGTCGAGGTCGCCGAAGACCTCGGCCACCGGCTCGATCCGCTCCCAGTAGGTGCGCGCGACCGGGTACAGCGCCTTGGCGCCCTCGACGTCGCCCGCCTCCACCGCGTCCACGAAGGCGGTGGTCTGCTCGAGCAGCGCGCCGGTCTGGCTCTGCACGTAGCGCTGGTAGTCCGCGCTCGCCTGGGCGAGGGTCTCGTCCTCCGACAGCGACCGGGCCTCGCCGGTGACGGTGAGGTCGCCGCGGATGCCGTCGCCGACCATGCCCGGCTTGCAGGCGGTCTCGTAGCTGCCGGCGGGCAGCTCGACGAGCAGCTCGCGGGTCAGGCCCGGCGCGATGTTCTCCACCTCGCCCATGACCCGGTCGCCCTCGGCGTAGACGTAGAACTCGGTCACCTGGTCGCCGGAGTTGGTCACCGCGAAGCTGTGCGTCCCGGCCGGCAGCTCGCTGCTGGCGACGTCGCAGGCGTCGTCGGTGGCGGCGACGGCGACGGTGTCGGCCGCCTCCCCGCCGGCGGACGCGGCGCCGGAGCCGCCGTCGGCCGACGAGCAGGCGGCGGTGGTCAGCGCGGCCAGCAGGCCGGCGGTGAGCAGGGGGAGGCGGCGGTCACGCACGGACATGCTGGGTGGTCTCCGACGGCTGGGTGGGGGTCCGGGCCGGGTCGGCGCCGGAGGGCTTCGGGGCGGCCAGCGTGCGGGCCGGCCAGAGGAAGGCGACGAGCACCGGCACCAGGTAGGCGACGTACGCGACCGTCTCGAGCACCGTGGGGGCCGCGGTGACGTTGAAGATCCCGGCGATCGCCGCGCCGTACCAGCTGTTCGGGTCCAGGACGCCCGAGATGTCGAAGGCGAGCACATCCAGGCCCGGGAGCACCCCGGCCTCCTGGAAGTCGTGGACCCCGTACTTGAGGATCCCGGCCGCGACGAGGACCAGCAGCACCCCGCTGACGGTGAAGAACCGCGACAGGTCGATCCGGATGGCGCCCGCGTACAGGCCGATCCCGACGACGACGGCGGTGAGCACGCCCGCGGAGATGGCCACCAGCGGGGTCGCCGACGTCGTCGCGCCCTGGGCGGCCGCGTAGAACAGCAGCGTCGTCTCCAGGCCCTCGCGGACGACGGACAGGAAGGCGACGCCGGCGACGGCGAGCGTGCCCGTGCCCAGCGCGTGCTCGAGCTGCCCGGTGAGCTCCCCCTTGAGCTTCCGGGCGGTCCGGCGCATCCAGAAGACCATCCAGGTGACCAGCGCGACCGCCAGCACCGAGGTGATCGCCTCGAACAGCTCGCGCGAGCGGTAGTCGGCCAGCAGCGTCGTCCGCGTGTAGGTGAGCAGCGCGCCGAACAGGACCGACAGGGCGACGGCCGCGGCCACGCCCGCCCACAGCGGCAGCAGCTGGCGGCGGCGGCCGCTCTTGACCAGGTACGCGACGAGGATGCTGACCACCAGGGTGGCCTCGAGGCCCTCGCGGAGGCCGATGAGGTAGCTGGCGACGAACGCCTGGCCCATGGCTGACCCATCTGTCGGGGTTGGGGTGTCCCCCGTCACCGGACTGAGGGCAGGCACACCTTACTCGTCGCGCACGATCGTTCCGGCCCCCGTCCGCGGGAGGCCCCCTCGGCCGGGGGCGGGCGTGGCAGGGTGACCGGCATGTCGGAGACCACCGCCACCACGACCGTGACCCGCGAGGACGCCGGCGGCGTCGCGACCGTCACGCTGCAGCGGCCGGGGATCTCCCGGGCGATGCGGCGGGAGCTGCTCGAGGTGGTGCAGGGGATCGCCGGCGACGGGTCGGTGCGGGCGGTGCTGGTCACCGGCACCGGCCGGGCGTTCTGCGTGGGCCAGGACCTCGCCGAGCACGTCGAGTCGCTGCGCGGGGACGCCGGGAGCTCGCTGTCGGTCGTCGAGGACGAGTACAACCCGCTGGTCCTGGCGCTGGCCGGGCTGCGGGTGCCGGTCGTCGTCGGGATCAACGGCGCCTGCGCCGGCGCGGGGCTGGGGCTCGCGATGGCCGGCGACCTGCGGGTGGCCGCCGCGGGCGCGAAGTTCACGACCGCGTTCACCGGCATCGGGCTGTCCAGCGACTCGGCCCTGGCCGCGCGGCTGGTGCACAGCGTGGGCGTCGCCCGCGCCACCGAGCTGCTGCTGCTCCCCGACGCCTTCCCCGCCGAGACGGCGCTGCAGTGGGGTCTGGTGCACCGGGTCGTCGAGGCCGACCGCGTGGCGGACGAGGCCAGGGCGCTGGCCGAGCGGCTGGCCACGGGGCCGACGGCGGCCTACCGGGCGGTCAAGACGGTGCTGGCGAGCGCGCCCACCGACTCGCTGGAGGAGACGCTGGCGCTGGAGGCGCGGCTGCAGACCGAGCTCGGCGGCACTGCCGACCACGCCGAGGCGGTCGAGGCGTTCCTGGCCAAGCGCCCGCCGCGGTTCACCGGGCGCTGAGCCCCGCGGGCGGGCCGACGGCATCGCGGGGCCCGTCCCCGTTCACGGAGGGCTGCAGTGGGATCGCTGCGGGTACAGACACGGTGGGTCCCGTCCCGCCCGGCCGTTGCGGGACCCGGCGGTACCGCTGTGCGGTGACACCCTCCCCCCACGCGACGGGGAGGGGCAGCTCGTGGACGGGGCACGGACGGCGGGGACGACGGAGGCGGCTCCGGGGGAACGACCGCTCCCCCGCAGGCACGCCGGGGTCCCGCAGGGACGTCCGCTCCCCCCACGCCCTCCGCTCACGAGCTCGGTCGCGCTCCCGCTGACCCCGACCGTGCCGCCGCGCCCGCGCGCCGTCCGGGTCTCCGGCCTGCTGTGCTGGGCCGCGGCGCTGGCCGCCGTCGCCGGCGTGCTGGCGATGCTCCTCGACCGCGCGGCGCTCGACGCGCGGCTGACCGGGACCGCGGCCGCCGGTGACCCGGCCGCGTCGGCCGGGGAGGTCGCCGACGCCGTCGCAGCGACGATCGCGACGGTGGTCGGCGCCACCGGGCTGGTCACCGCCGTCATGGCGGCCGGGACGGCGCTCGCGCTGCGGCGCCGGGCGTGGGCCCGCTGGCTGCTGCTGGCGGCCCTGCTACCGACCCTGCTGGTCCTCGACGTGGCGCAGAGCACCGCGGCGGGGGACGCCGACCTCGACCGGGTCGCGCTGATCGCGGCGGCCGGGCTGTTCCTGCTGGTCCCGGTCCCGCTGTTCACCCGCTCCGCCCGGGCCTGGTCCCGCGCCCGCTGAGCCGGGCGCCGCGTCGAGGGCGGCCAGCACCCCCTCGACGGACCGGACGACGACGTCGGCGGCGTCCGCGGCCGCCCGGTCGGCCAGCGGGTCGGCCGCCGCCTCCCGCCAGCGCCGCAGCGCCTGCAGGGCCTCGGTGCGCAGCGCCGCCGGGGGCGTGTCCGCGGGCAGCCCGAGCCGCGCGGCCGGTGTGGTGTCCGTGGCGCCGAGCAGCCGCTCGCCCTCGGCGGCCAGCGCGGCCGGCAGGGGACCGCCGGGTGCGCGGGTGCGGGCCAGCAACGCCAGCTCCGCGAGGTCGTCCCCGGCCAGGCGGATCCGCTCGACCTCCGCGCGCACGGCCTCCGCCCCGTCCACCGGGTGCTCCTCGAGCAGCGACTCGACCAGCCGCAGCGCGGCGGCGGCCCGCACCGGCCCACCGCGGGCGGTGAAGTGCACGTGCAGCAGCCGCTGCAGCTCGACCAGGCCGCTGCGGCGCAGCAGCTCGGCGGCCAGCGCGTCGGCGTCGCCGATCCCGGCGCGGACCAGGGCGACCGACAGGCGGACCCCGAACAGCCCCAGCCGGTCGAGCAGGCCGGCCCGGACCTCCGCCGACAGCGGCACGGGCGTCTCCGGCCGCGAGAACCGGTCGGCGGTGAGCAGCATGCCGGTGACCGCGGCCGGGTCGGCGGCGGCCAGCGACCGCAGGGCGACCAGGTCACCGTGCCGCAGGGTCCGCCCGGCCAGCGCGAGCCGGCCGGCGACCGGCACGACCGCCGAGCTGACCGCCCGCAGCGCCGGGTCCGCGGACATCCGGCGGGCCGCCGCCTCGGCCGCGTGCAGCGCGTCGATGCGCCCCGCCCCGAGCTCGTCGGCCCGGGACAGCACGGTGATCGTCGTCGTCAGGGTCCCGGTGGCGCCCGTGGCGGCCTGGAAGGCGCTGAGGACGGCCAGGTCGTCGGGCTGCGGCCGGCGGGTCAGGTGGACGATCGCGTCGGCGCCCGCGAGGCCCGCGTCGGTGCCGAGGAAGGCGTGCGTGCGGTCGCTGGTGCCCGTCGACAGCGACCCGGTGCCGGGGGTGTCGACGAGCGTGGCGGCCAGCAGGTCCGGCGACGGCCAGTCGACGACGAGCGTCGCGACGTCCTCGGGCGCGGTACCGGCCAGGTCCAGCTGCAGCCCCCCACCGTCCCGGCGCACCGGCAGGTCGCGGGCCGCGCCGTCCCGGCCGCGCAGCACGACGCGGGGCGTGGCGCCGTGCCGGTACTCGGTGACCACCCGGGTGCACTCGCCGGCGTCGGTCGGGGCCACCCGGGCACCCACGAGGGCGTTGAGCAGGGTCGACTTGCCGGCCTTGACCCGGCCGACGATCGCCACCCGCAGGGGCTCGTCGAGGCGCCGGCGGGCGGCGGCCAGGCGGCCGGCGGCGTCGGGCACGCCGCCCCAGCGGGTCAGCGCGTCGTCCAGGAGCGCCCGGACGTCGTCGAGGGCGGCGGGCCCCGTCACGGGGTGGGCACCGGGGTGCGGTCCAGCCGGGCGACCTCGCCGGCCAGCCGGTCCAGCCGGTCGAGGCGGGCGCGCAGGAGGCGGACGCGGGTGTCGTGGTCCGCGGTGGCCTCCTTGGCCGACCGCTGGGCGGCCCTGACCGCGTCGGCGAGGGTCCGGGCGGTCTCGTCGGTGGTGTCGGTGACCAGGTCCCGCAGCGTCCGCTGCACGGTGCGCAGCCGGTCCTTGAGGTGCTTGCCGACCTGGAAGACCACCTCGTCGAGGTGCCGCCGCACCACGGTCCGCGCCTCGGTCTCGCGCCGCTGCCGCCGCTGCCTGGCGTCGTCGTTGTACGCCTTGCGGCCCAGCACGACGCCGGCGGCCAGGGAGATCGGGTTGATGATGGCGAGCCCGGCCAGGCTGGTGACCAGGCCGGTCATGAGCACCCCGGTGTAGGAGCCGCGCAGCCCGATCAGCGTCCGCTCGCGCAGGGTCATGGAGCCGTCGTCGATGCCCGGGACGGCGACGAGGGCGTCCAGCGCGTCGCCCGCGGCGCCGACCTCCAGGGCCGGGACGGCACCGCCGCCGTCACGGGTCACCTGGTCCACCACCTGCTCGGCGAGCCACCGGGAGCGCTGCTCGGCCCAGACGTAGCTGTCGGCCACCGCCGCGGCGATCCGCTCGTCGAGCCACGCGGTGATCTCCGGCCAGGCCGGACCCGGGTCGCGGGCGGCGATGACCTCCTCCGCCTCGCGGACGACGACCCGGGAGCGGTCCCGCAGGTCGTGGTCGATGTCCGCCATGAGGTCGGTGACGCCGTCGTTGAGCACCTGCTGCCAACGCGACGAGCGGCGCCGCTGCTCGTCGACCGCGGTGCGGGCCTCCTCCAGCTCGGCCAGCAGCGCCTCCCGCGACGCCGGGTCCTCCAGGCTGCGCAGCTCGCTCCGCAGGGCCAGGGACAGGTGGCCGGTCACCGCGGTGAGGTCGTGCACGAGGGAGCGGCGGGCCAGCGTCGCGGCCCGACCGGCCACCTCGTCCTGCAGGTGGCCGACCAGGGCGGCGATGCCGGACTCCTCGTGCAGCTCGCGGTCCCGGTGCTGCACCGCGAGCTGGGCCAGCGACGAGGAGACGGCGAACAGCGGCGCGTCGCACCCCCGGGCGGCGAGGTGCCCGCGGTCGATCTCGGCGATCCGCCGCCAGTCGGGGCAGGCGTCGGTCTTGGTCAGGACGCAGACGACCGTCGGGCACAGCGCGGAGGCCTGCTCGAGCAGGGCCATCTCCGGCGCGGTGAACTCCTGGCTGGCGTCGGAGACGAACAGGACGGCGTCGGCGGTGGGCAGCAGGTCGAGGGTGGTCAGCGCGTGCGCCACCACCCCGAGGCCGCCGACGCCGGCGGTGTCGACCAGCTCGAGACCGCCGGCGAGCAGTCGCCGGGGCAGCTCGACCTCGGCCTGGAGGATCCGCTCGGCACCGGGCCCGGTGACCCGCGCGGCGACGGTCTCGACCGGGACGGGCACCCGCTCGGTGACGACCTCGGCGCCCGGGGCGGGAGCCGGCCCCACCGCCCGCACCAGCGTGGCCCGCGGGGCGGCCCCGTTGCGCACGACCGTGGGGACGACGGTGGCGACGTCGTCGGCGACGGGACAGACCGGCACCCCGGTCAGCGCGTTCACCAGCGAGCTCTTGCCCTGCTTGGGCTCCCCCAGGACCAGGACGCGCACGCCCGGCGAGGCGTGCCTCCCCCGCGCCTGGGTGAGCCGCCGCTGCAGGTCGGGCCGCCCGCACTCCTCGGCGAGCGCCAGCACCCGGTCGACGAGCTGCTCTGGTGTGACCACTGCCACCTCCTCCGGAGCCCCGGTGATACCACTGCGGGCCCGACTGCGGACGGAAGGCAGCCCGGCCCCGGCGCGCTGGACGCCGGGGCCGGGCGCGTCCGGGTCAGTGACCGCCGGCGTCGACCTCGGCGACGACCACGACGTCGTCGTTGTCCTCGACGGTGTCGTTCAGCGAGCCGTTGAACGACCCGTTCCCGTCGTTGTCCTCGGAGAAGACGTCGTTGTCCTCGGAGTAGTCGTTGCCGACGTCGTCCAGGTCGACCGAGTTGTCCTCGGAGTAGTCGTTGCCCACGTCGTCCAGGTCGACCGAGGTCTCCTCGGAGTGGTCGTTGCCGACGTTCTCCAGGTCCACCGAGTTGTCGGTCTCCGAGTAGTCGTTGCCGACGTCGTCCAGGTCCACCGAGTTGTCGGTCTCGGAGTAGTCGTTGCCGACGTTGTCGAGGTCCACCGAGACGTCGTCCCCGACCTGGCCACCGTCGTTGGCGGTGGTGTTCGTGCCGCCGGAGTTCTCGCTGCCGACCTGGTCACCGCCGACGACGCTGCCGTCCCCGGTCTCGACCCCGGCCGAGTCCTCGACGATCGGGCTGTCGTCCCCGACGGTGACGTCGTTGCCGTTGAACGACCCGTTCACCGAGTCGTCCACGTGCACCGACTCGTCGGAGTTGTCGGTCGTGTTGCCGTGGCCGACGGAGTTGCCGTCACCGGAGACGTCGTAGCTGTTGCCGGAGTCGGAGACGTCGACGGTGGTCTCGCTGTTGTCGACCTCGACGTCCTCGGCGTCGTCGCCGGCCGCCACGCCGTCGCCACCGACCACCACGTTGTCGTCACCGAAGATCGCCTGCGCGTCGCCGCTGACCCAGATGCTGTGCGAGGCGTCGATCTCGACGTCCACGTCGGTGTAGGTGACCGAGATGTTCTGCAGGTGCGTGATGACGACCGTCTCGCTGCCGGCGGCCGGGGCCGGCGCCGGGGCGTGCCCGCCGCCGCCCTGCCAGCCGCCGTGGTCCTCGTCGGTGTCGCAGGCGGCCTCGTCGTGGTCGTGGTCGCGGGCCGGGGCGGGGCTCGGCCGGTCGTCGTCGCCGCCGTGCGCCGGGGCGGGGCCCGGCCTGTCGTCGTCGCACCCGCCGGACCGGCCGTGGTGTGCGTCGTGGGAGTGGCCGTAGCCGTCGTCGTCGTGCCCGCGGTCGCCGTGACCTCCCCAGCTGACCGGCGCGTAGCCGGCCACCATCGGCATGAGGTCGTCGACCTCGGCCGGGGTGGCGTCGACGCCCGCGGCGGCGAGCGCGCCCGTCGGGTCGGCCGCGTAGGCCTCGGCGGCCTCCGGGTCGCGGAAGAGGTCGAGGATGAAGTCGAGCAGCGAACTGGCGACGTTCGTCATGGCAGGTCCTCCGGGTCCGTGAGCCGCCCGTCGTCGGCCGGCTGGCGACGGCAGTCCAGCCGCCCCCTCCGCGCCCGGGCAGCGGGTGGCGTCCCCCCACTTCCGACTCCGCGTTGGGGGGTGCGCGCTGACTCCCCGTTAGGGGACTCGGGGTGTCGCCCCCTACTTGCCGCCCGCCGGCACCACACACGGGAGGAAGCAGGGACAGGCGTGACGCAGGCGACATACGGTCCTGCGGCGTACCGGCTCAGGGAGCGGGCCGGCGGGCAGGGTGACGGGGGGACCTGTGCGCGACGGCGAGTACGGGCTGGGCATCGACATCGGCGACGGCACGGTCGCCGCGGCGGTCTGCGCCGAGGGCGCGGGAGCCGCCGAGCCCCTGCCCCTGGGGGGACCGGGGGACCCCCCGGTCGCACTCGCGGTCGACGACGACGGCGTCCGGCTCGGTGACCCCGTCCCCGGGCGGGCGGCGGGCGTCCTGGCGCGGGTGGGCGCCGCGACGCCGCTGCACCTGGGCTCCGGCCCGGTCCCCGCCGCCGCCGTGGTGGCCGGGGCGGTGCAGCTGGTCCGGGCCGCGGCCGCGGAGCGGCTGGGCCGGCCGGACGCCTGGACGGTCGTCGCCGTGCCGCCGTCGTGGGCCGGCCACCGCCGGGCAGCGCTCGCCGCGGCCCTGCAGGAGGCGGGCGTCCCCCGCTTCACGCTGGTCTCCGCCGCGGTCGCCGCCGTCGCCCGCCACACCGGCACCGGCGAGCTGCCGGAGCGGCCGACCGTCGCCGTGTACGACCTCGGCGCCGCCACCCTGGACCTCGCCGTCGTGGGCCCCGACGCGGGGGATCCCGACGCCGGCCTGCCGCGGCACCTCGCGCCGCCGCCCGCGCCGCTCGGGTGGGGCGGCCGGGACGTCGACGACCTGCTGGTCGGCCACGTCCGCGGGTCCTCGGCCGGCGCCCCGGACCCGGAGGCGGCCGCGGCGCTGCGGCGCGCGTGCGTCGCGGCCAAGGAGGCGCTCTCGGAGGAGACCGCCACCCGGGTGGAGGTGGGTCCCGAGGCGGTCCGGCTCACCCGCGAGGAGCTCGACGAGCTGCTCGACGGCCCGGTCCGGGAGTCGGCCGCGCGGCTGCGGGCCGCCGTCGAGGCCGCCGGCGTGGACCCGGCCGCCCTGGACGCGGTCGTGCTCACCGGTGGCGGGGCCCGGATGCCGCTGGTCGCGGAGGTGCTCTCCGGGGAGCTCGGCCGGCCGCTGGCCCTGGGGCCCGCACCGGAGCTCACCGCGGCCCTGGGCGCGGCGGGCCTGGCCGCGGAGGCCCTGGCCACGGAGGCGCTGGCCATGGAGGCGCTGGCCACGGAGGACCCGGCCGCAGGGGGGACGGCCGCCGACGGCGTCCCCACCCCCGCCGCCGTCGCCCTCCACGCGGCGCCGCCCCCGGCCGTCCCGGCCGGGGACCGGCGTCCCGTGCCCGGCGCCCCGCCGCGGGGGCCGGGCGGGAGCCGGCACCCCGCAGCCGGTCCGGAGCGGACCCGCGCCCGGGCCCGTCGGGCACAGCGCGGTGTGCTCGTCGGCGTCCTGCTGCTGTGCCTGCTCGTGCTGCCGCCCGCCGTGGCGGGCCTCCTCGGCACCAGCGGCACCGCCGCGCCGGGGGGCGAGGTCCCGGTGGCGCAGGCCGAGGACGGCGCCGTGCCCACCGGCGGGTCGCCCGGCGTCGCCGCACCGGGTGCCGCCCGACCGGCCGGCGCCGCTGCCCCCGCAGGCACGGCCCGGTCCGCGGGAGGCGTGCGGGCGACCGACGACCCGGCCGCGTCGGCCGGC
This sequence comes from Geodermatophilus arenarius, assembly GCF_042654585.1. Taxonomy (NCBI): domain Bacteria; kingdom Bacillati; phylum Actinomycetota; class Actinomycetes; order Geodermatophilales; family Geodermatophilaceae; genus Geodermatophilus; species Geodermatophilus arenarius. Next base: position 133,497 of record NZ_JBHSGR010000010.1, on the reverse strand, counting down.
GCCGTCACCGCGGTCCCGGCGGTCGACCCCCGGACGCCGGGGTCGACCGGCGCGGCGGGGAGCTCGACCGCCCCTCGCTCTCCGGCGGGGACGCCGGTCGCGGGCACCCCGACCGGCGGCACCACGGGCGGGGCCCCCACCGGGGGCACGGCGTCGGGCGGCGACCCGACCCCGGGGACCACCGCGCCACCGGCCGCCACCCCGTCGGGGACCGCCGGTCCCCCGTCCGGACCACCTCCGTCGGGGACACCGGACGAGACCCCCTCGGGGACCCCGTCGGAGACCCCGGACGAGACGCCCACCGAGACCCCCACCGAGACCCCGACCGAGACGCCGGGTGAGACCCCCACCGAGGACCCGGGGACCGGGGGACCGGCTCCGGACACCACGACGCCACCCGCCGAGGGGACGACGACGACCGACGATCCCGAGTCGCCCGCCGCTGACACCACCGGCCCGGCCGCGCCGTCCCCGGGTACCCCGTGACCGCCGTCGCCCATCCCCCCGTCGTGCACACCGCCGCCTCCCCCGCGGCCCGCGTCCCCGGACCCCGCCCCGCCCGGCTGGCCGGCAACGTGGCGGACGGCCCGGTGGCGCGGGCGGCGGCGGCACGTGCCGTCGTGGTCTGCGGTCCGGCGGGGACCGGCAAGACGCACCTGCTCGACGAGGTCGCCGCGCTGCACCGGCGCGCGGGACTGACGGTGCTCGACGCGCGCACCGAGGACCCCGACGCGGTGACCGGGCCGTTCGTCCTCGTCGTCGACGACGCGCACCGCGCCACCGCGGAGGTCGCCGACCGGGTGCGCCGCGCGCTGCGGTCCCCCCGCGCCCGGGTCGTCCTGGCCTCCCGGCCCTGGCCGCGCCCGGCCGCCCTCACCGCCCTGCTCGCCGACGTGGCCGCCGAGGTCCCCGACGACCGGCACTCCGTGGTGCTCGGCCACGTCGACCGGGCCCGGGTCGAGGAGTGGGCGCGGGCCTGCCTGGGACCGGCCGCCACGCCCGCGCTCGCGGACGCCGTCCACGCCCGGACCGGCGGCCTCCCCGCGCTGGTGCACGGCCTGCTGTCCGCCCTCGCGCGGCGGCCGGGCCGGGTGGACCTCCGCGTCGTCCCCGAGAAGATGCGGGCGCAGCTGAGCGCCGACCTCGACGCCCTCGACGAGCGGACCCGGGCGCTGGTGCACGCCGTCGCGGCCGGCGCCCCGCTGGACGACGACGTCCTCGGCGGGCTGCTCGACGTCCCCCTGGAGCAGGTGGCCGACCTCATCGCCGCGGCGCGGGCGACCGGCCTGGTGCTGGCCGACGGTCGGGTGGTCCCGGTGGCGCAGGAGGTGCTGCTCGCGACGACCCCCGCCGACGTCACCCGTCGCACCCGGCGCCGGCTGCTCGGCCTGCTGGTCGAGCGCGGCGAGGAGCCGGTGGGGCTGGCCCGCGGCCTGGCCGCGGACCGGGTGCGCGACCCGCGGGCCGCCGCGCTGCTGGAGCGGCACGCCGACGCCGCTCTCGGTGCGGACCCGGCGCTGGCCGGGGAGCTGCTGAGCGCGGCCGTCGACACCGGGGCGCCGGTCGCCTGCCTGTCCGCCCGGCGGGCCCAGGCCGCCGCCCTGACCGGCGACCTCGACGGCGCGGTGCGCTGGGCCGACGCCGCCCTCGCCGACCCCCTCGCCCCCGACCGGGCCCGGGCCGCCGGGGTGCTCGCGGCGGTGCTGGCCCGGCGCGGGCTGCTCGGCCGCGCCGCGGAGCTCTGCCGGTTGGCCGGCCCGGAGCACGCGGGCTCGGCGGCGCTGGCCCTGCTGGCCACCGGACACCCGGACGAGGCCGCCCGGCTGGTGGCGGCGGCGCGGGCCGGGACCTCCGGGGCGCCGACGATGCTGTCGGTCAGCGAGGACCTGATGGCGGAGGGCATCACGTGCTCGCTGCGGTCGGGGACGGACGCCGCCGACCCGGTGCCCGCGGCGCTGTCCACGCTCACCCGTGCCGCCGCGCTGCTGGAGCCGGTCGGCCGGACCGCGCTGCTCGTGGACACCCCCGCGGCGCTGTCGGCGCTGGTGGCGCTGCAGTGCGGTGAGCTGACCGTCGCCGAGTCGGTGCTGCAGCGGGCGGTCGACACCGACCTGGGCGGCCGACCGGCGCGTCCCCGGCACCTGCTGCTGCTGGCGTGGATCGCCATGCTGGCCGGCCGGATGGCCCGGGCCCGGGAGCTGATGGCGGAGGCGCAGGCCGTCGAGGGCGGCGCCCTCGAGCCTCGCGACGAGCTCTTCCTGCAGGCGCTGGAGGTGGGCCTGGCCCGCCGCAGCAGCGACGTCCCGGCGCTGGTGCGCGCGTGGGTGCGGGCGCGCGAGGCCGTCGTCCGGCACCCCGTGGACCTGTTCACCCTGCTGCCGCTCGGGGAGCTGGTCGTCGCCGCGGCGCGGCTGCGCGACGGTGACCGGCTGCGCTCCCACCTGACCGAGGCGCAGGCGCTGCTCGCCCGGCTGGGGGACCCGCAGCTGTGGGCGACGCCGCTGCACTGGAGCGGCGCGCAGGCGGCGATCATCACCGACGACCCCGCGGCGCTGCGGCCGCACGCGGCAGCGCTGGTGGCCGCGGCACGGACCAGCCCGCACGCCGCGACGCTGGCCGAGGCCGGGCGGACCTGGCTGCACGTCCTCACCGACGAGATCGACCCACCGGCGGTGGTGGCCGCGGCGGAGGCGCTCGGGGCGGCCGGACTCGGCTGGGACGGCTCCCGGCTGGCGGGGCAGGCCGCGGCCCGGGTCACCGACGCACGGGCCCGCTCGATCCTGCTGGCCTGCGCGCGCACGCTGGTCGACCCCGCCGACGGGGACGCGCCCGGCGAGTCCGGGGAGGACGCCCCGCCGGCCGCCCCGGTGGCGACGGGCACGCTCAGCGAGCGGGAGCGGCAGGTGGCGCGGCTGGTGGTGGAGGGGCGGACCTACCGGGAGATCGGCGGGCGGCTGTACATCTCGGCGAAGACGGTGGAGCACCACGTCTCGCGCATGCGCCAGCGGCTGGGCGCCGGCACGCGGTCGGACCTGCTGGCGCGGCTGCGCGCGGAGCTCGCGGAGGGCGCCTAGCGGCCGGAGCCGGCCAGGGCGGCGCAGGGGACGCAGACGTCGCGGGCCGACGTCGGCCAGTCCTCGTCGAGGGTGACGCGGGCGAGCGTGCCGCAGAGGGTGAGCTCGCAGGCGCCGTCGACCTCGGAGGCCGGGCGGTGCAGCTCGACGGCGTGCCACAGGGCGGCGGTCGGGCCGTGGGCGCGGCTGCGGGCGGCGACGTAGGCGGTCGCGGCGAACGCGGTGGGGGCGGTCGAGGCGGCGGTGGGGGCCATGCAGGGAGGGTCGACAGGGTGCCCGGCCTCCGGGAGGCGGGCCGCCGCGGTGTCACCCACCCGGGTGAGACGGCGGGCCGGCGGGGGCGGCGGCAGGATGTCCCCGTGGAGCTGACCAAGCACGGGCACGCCTGCGTCGTGATCAGTGACGGCGACCGGCGGCTGGTCGTCGACCCCGGCGCCTGGACCGACCCCGCGGCGCTGGAGGGTGCGAGCGCGGTCCTGGTCACGCACGAGCACCCCGACCACTTCGTCGGCGACCGGCTGCGCGCGGCGCTGGAGGCCGACCCGGCGCTGGAGGTGTGGACGAACCCGTCCGTCGCGGAGCAGCTGGACGGGCCGGGGAGCCGGGTGCACGCGGTGGGCGACGGCGACGCGCTGACCGTCGCGGGCTTCGACGTGCAGGTCCACGGCGAGTGGCACGCGGTGGTCCACCCCGAGCTGCCCCGGGTGCGCAACGTCGGCTTCCTGGTCGGGGGCCAGGTGTTCCACCCCGGCGACGCGTTCACCGTGCCGGGGACCCCGGTGGCCACGCTGCTGGTGCCCCTGCACGCGCCGTGGTCGAAGGCGGCCGAGGTGATCGACTACGTGCGGGCGGTGGACGCCGACCAGGCCTTCGCCGTGCACGACGGCCTGCTCAACGACACCGGGCTGGGCCTGATGGCCGGCCTGCTGGGCGAGCGCGGCCCGGGCACACCCACCCCCTACGGCCGGCTGACCCCGGGGGAGGCGGTCGAGCTCTGAGGCCCGCCCCCTCCCCCGGGCGCGAGGTCAGCGGCGGACGGTGCGGCGGTTGCGTCCCGCGACGCTCTCGGCGACGCCGATCAGCAGGACGGCGGCGACGACGGCGAGGACGAAGCCCAGGACGTTGAGCTCCCAGATGCTGCCGGTGCCGAAGAACTGGGCGATGAGCCCGCCGATGAGGGAGCCGACCAGGCCGAGGGCCAGGGTGGCGAGGATGCCCAGGTGCTGCTTGCCCGGGACGATCAGGCGGGCCAGGGCCCCGATGATCAAACCGGCCACGAGGAAACCGATCACGACGAGTCCTCCGGGTGGGTGCGTGGCGCCCGGCCGGTCGCCGGGCGCGCCTGGGGCTCATCTACCCGCATGATCACCGCGCACACCCGGGCCGTTCGTCACTGGTCCGCGGGGACCTGCTCCACGTGCGCCGGGAGCTTGTCCAGCTCGTCGTCGACGGTGCGCTGCACGAACTGCTGCACGGCGCGGCGGGCCAGCCGGTCGGCCAGCCGGGGACGGCGCGGCTCGTGGGTGAGCGTGACGGTCACCCGGGTGGCGCCGTCGGCGGCGTCGTCGAGCTCGATGCGCGTCGTCCACGTCTCGGGGGTGAGCTCGAGCCGGGTGGTGACCACCCGCCCGGGCTCCCACTCGACGATCTCCCCGCGCGGGGCCCCCTCGCGCGGGGTCCGGTCGGCGGCGAGGCGGCCGGGGACGCAGACGAACCGGGCGCCCTTCCCGGACCGGCCCCCCTCGACGACGTAGGAGACGTCGCAGACGGCGCAGTAGGGCTCCAGCACGGCCAGCGCCCGCCACACCCGGCTGCGCGGGGCGGCCACCTCCCGGGTCCCGCTGGCCGTGGTCACGTCCCGACGGTAGACGGGGGCCCGCCGGGTCCCGGGGCGAGGTCGGCGAGCACGGCCCGGGCGACGGCCCAGCGCTCCTCCCCCACCCGGCGCGCCCAGTCCCGCTCGACGGCGGCCAGGCGCCGGCGCACCGCCTCGTCGACCTCCCGGCCCCGGTCGGTGAGCCGGACCAGCCGCGCCCGCCCGTCGGAGGGGTCGGGCAGCACCTCGACGTACCCGCCGGCCTGCAGCGGCGCGAGCGCCTGGGCCAGGGCCTGCTTGGTGTGCCCGCTGTCGGCGGCCAGCCGGCTCAGCCGCTCCCCCTGGGCCGGCAGCATGGCCAGCAGCCGGTAGTGCCGCATGCGCAGGCCCGGGTAGCGCGCGTCGCTGAGCGCGTAGAGGTCGTCCCGGATCAGGGTCATCGCCTGCTCGAGCAACGCGGTGACCAGGACGGGGCGTTCTCTGTTGACGGGATCGGACAAGCGGCTTCACCATCCATGCACCGTCAGACAAGCGGCTTGACCATCCTCCCACGGGAGCCCGTGATGACGACCCCTCCGTGCCTGGCGCTCTTCCGCCCCCTGCGCCCGCACCTCCCCCTCCGGCCCGCCCCGGTGCAGCCCGACCCCCCGTCCCCCGGGACGGCGGCCCCCCGGTGAGCGCACTGCCCGGCGGGACGACCGTCGCCGAGCTGCTCCCCGCCCTGCGCCGCTGGACCGGCCGTCCCGGGCTGACCGTCGACGCCGTCACCACCACGCCGGTCCCGCACCGCATCTCCGCGCCGACCACCCGCGCGCTCACCCGGGTGGCGGTCACCGCACGGGACGCCACCGGTCCGGTACGGCTCCCGCTGGTCGTCAAGGAGCTGCAGCGGGCGCGCGAGGGCCTGCCCCCGGAGATCCCCCCGCCGGTCCGCGAGTACATCGACTCGCAGATCCCGTGGCGCACGGAGGCGGACGTCTACGCCTCCGGCGTCCGGGACCGGCTGCCGCCGGGGCTGCGGGTGCCCGGGCTGGTGCTGGCGACGGAGGGTCCCGGTGACCGGGTCACGCTGTGGCTGGAGGACGTGGCCACGACCGAGCGGCCCTGGACCGCCGGCGACATCCGGGCGGCGGCCACCGCGCTCGGCCGCGCGGCGGCGCGCCGGCGGGAGGAGCCGCGGGTCCCGGTGCCCTGCGACACCTTCCTCGGCAACTACGTCGCCAACCGGCTGGGCCGCTACGCGCTGCCGCTGCTGGCCGCCGACGACACCTGGGCCCACCCGGCGATGCGGGCGCCCGAGGTCGCCGCGCTCCGCCCGGACCTCGGCGAGCTGGCCGGCCGGGTGCCCGCGCTCTGGGACGAGCTCGGCTGCGTGCCGGAGCTGCCCGCCCACGGGGACGCCACGCCCGCGAACCTGCTGCGCCCCCCGGACGAGCCGGGCACGTTCGTGCTGCTGGACTGGGGGACGGCCACACCGGCGCCGGCCGGGTTCGACGTCGTCCCGCTCGTCTTCGGCCGGGCCGAGGCCGGCACCGCGCCCGCCGGCGAGGTGCCCGCGCTGCTCGACGTCGCCGTGGTCGCCTACGCCGCGGAGCTGGCCGCCGAGGGGCTCGAGGTGCCGGCCGACCGGCTGTACCGGGCCGCGGTCGCCGCGGCCCTCATCCGGTACCCGTGCACCAGCCTGCCGCTGGACCACCTGGGCGCACCGGTCGGCGACGACCTGCTCGCGCACGCCGTCGAGCGCGCCGGGTTCGTGCGGATGGTGCTCGACCTGCAGCACCGGCCGGCGGCGCTCAGCGGCCGCTGACGGCGCCCTCAGAGCTGCAGGGTCGCCGCGGCCAGCAGGTAGGCCGCGGACACCGCCCCCGGGTCGTGCAGGTCCCCCGGGTCCTCCGCCGCGGCCCGGGAACGCGCGCGCACCCCGGCGCCGGGATCGTCGGCGACGAGGGCGAGCGACAGCCCGGCGACGACGGCGAGGGCGTCGTGCTCGTCCAGGTCGTCGAGGACGAGGCCGTCGTGGAGGAGGGTCGCCGCCTCGAGGAACACCTCGCGGGCCGTCCCGGCGTCCACCTCGGGCCGTGCCCGCGCGACCGCCTCCGCGGTCGCCAGGAACCGGTCGCGCAGCGCACCTGCGACGTCGAGCGGCACGCCGGGAGCATCCCAGCGGGCCCGTCCCCGGGTCGAGCGGGTTCGGCGGCCCGACGTCCGCCCGGTCAGCGGCCGGTGACCGACACCTCGAACTCGACCTGGCTCACGTCCGGCCGCAGCCGGGAGAAGCTGTGCACCAGCGGGTGCCCGGCGCTGTCGCGCACGGTGGTGCGGACGACCAGCAGCGGGGAGCCGGCGGCGATCCGCAGCAGGTCGGCCTCGTCCGGGGCGGCGGTGCCGACGTCGACGACGATGCGGGCGTGCGCGAGGTCGGCGCCGTACTCGCGGCGCAGGAAGTCGTACAGCGAGCCCTCGCTGAAGTCCTCCTCCGCGGCCCGCGGGTAGAGCGCGGCGGGCAGGAAGCTGTGCGCCACGTGGTTGGGCGCGCCGTCGACGCTGCGCAGCCGCTCCAGCTCGACGACGTCCTCGGCGACGTCGAGGGCGAGCTCGGCGGCCACCGGCGACGGCGCGGGCACGACCCGCTGGGTGAGCACCGTCGTCCCCACCTGGGCGCCCTGCTCGGCCATCACCGAGCTCCAGCCGGCGATGCGGTGGACGAAGCTCTCGCGGTACTCGTGCCGGATCGCCGGGCGGGTGACGTAGGTGCCCCGGCCCTGCTCGCGCACGAGGTGCCCGTCGGCGACCAGCCCGTCGACGGCGCGGCGCAGGGTGATCCGGCTGACGCCGTACTCCGCGCACAGCGTGGGCTCCGGGGGCAGCAGGGCCCCCTCGGGCATCGCGGCGACCCGGCGCCGCAGGTGCTCACGGACGGAGAGGTACTTCGGTCCCGCCGTCGCCGCTGTCACGGACGCCAGACTATGCGGGAGAAGACGTCTGAGGACGTCATGTCGTATGAGACGTCTCTCGCTCGGGTGACGTCCACCTCTACGGTGCCCGGAGTTCGACCACGGTCACCTCGGGCCGCGCACCGATCCGCATGGGCGGTCCCCAGTAGCCGGCGCCGGTCGTGACGTACAGCTGCGTGTCGCCGTGCCGGGACCAGCCCTCGACCGCGGGCTGGTCGAGGCGGATGGCGTAGTCGAAGGGCCACAGCTGCCCGCCGTGCGTGTGCCCGGACAGCTGCAGGTCCACGCCGGCCGCCTGCGCCTGGTCGACCATGTACGGCTGGTGGGCGAGCAGCACGACCGGCGTCGCGTCGTCCCGACCGTCGAGGGCGGCGTCGAGGTCCGCGCCGTGCCCGGGGACGCCGGAGCGGGCCGCGGTGCGGTCGTCGATGCCGGCCAGGTCGAACGACGCGCCGCCGCGGGTGATCGGCACCCGCTCGTTGCGCAGCACCTCGACGCCGAGGGTGGGCAGGTGCCGCAGCCAGGCCGTGGTGTCGACGAAGTACTCGTGGTTGCCGGTGACGAAGTACACGCCCTGCTCGCTGACCAGGTCGGCCAGCGGCGCGACCTCCTCGCGCAGCTCGTCGACCTCGCCGTCGACCAGGTCGCCGACGATGGCCACGACGTCGGGCCGCTGGGAGTTGACGATCTCGACCAGCCGCTCGAAGCGCCGTCCGCCGTAGGTGGCCGACAGGTGGCCGTCGGAGAAGGTGACGATCCGCAGGCCGTCGAGCGCCGGGTCCAGCCGCGGCAGGGTGACCGGCACCCGGCGGACGACGGGCGCGGAGTTGGCGAGGTACACGCCCGTGCCGGCGGTGCCCAGCGCCACCGCACCGGCGGTGACGGCGAGCGAGCGCGCGAGGAACAGCCGGCGGGAGGGATCCGCGACGACCGCGCGGTCCTCCGGCCGCGACTCCGGCTCCGGGCCCGGCTCCGGGTCCGGGCCGACGGCGGGCACCGGTGCCGGCGTGGCCGGGACGGCGGCGGGGGCGGGGGCGGTGGCGGTGGCGGGCCGGCGGGTCCAGCGGCGCAGCACCAGGCGGACCGGCTCGAGGACGAGCAGCGCGAGGAACGCGTAGAAGGCGACGCCGAGCCAGGTGTAGGCGACCCAGTCCAGCGGGGCGGCGGCGTCCAGGGGGAGCGTGCGGCGCAGCAGCACCGCGGTGGCGGGCAGCAGGGCGAGCACCACGGTGAGGGCGGTGAGCCGCCGCCGCGCCCGGCCGGGCCGGGTGGTGCTCCTGACCAGGCGCCACCAGAGGTAGCCGTGCAGGAGGAGCAGGGCGACGAGGACGACCGTCCCGAAGCCGAGCAGACCGATCAGGGACAGGACGGACCTCGCTTCGGCTGTGCGGGAGACACCACGGCAGGAGACGTGCGGGCGGCCCGGGACGTTCCCGTCCCGGGCCGCCGGTACGCGCGGTCAGGCCCTCGCGGCCGCCTTCACCGCGGCGCGCAGGGTGGGCTCGAGTGCCCAGAACCGCTGGTCGGCGTGCTCGGCGCGCAGCTCCTCCAGGGCGTGCAGCCGGCCGTAGGTGAAGGTGTCCTCCCCCGCCCCGACGGCGGCCGCGGCCAGCCGCAGGCACCACTGCCGGGCGACGACGGTGTCCTGGGCCTCGCCGAGCACGTCCTGCACCTCCTTCATGCAGGCGACCAGGGCCTCGGCGGGCGCCCCGAGCACCGGCGCGGCGACCTCCGCGGTGTAGCGGACCCGCTTGGCCGCCTTGCGCACCTCGTGGAGGGCGTGCTCGGTCTCGTCCTCGTGCGCGCCCGGGTCCCGGGCCTCGCGCTCGCGCGCCTCGGCGGTGCGGGCCCGCAGCCGCTTGCCCGTGCGCTTGACCGCGTCGGTGAGGACGGCGTGCGCGGGCTCGCCGGCCGCCTCGGCCAGCGGCGGGTCGGTGAGCAGCGCGTCGAGGGCGTCGAGCAGCGCCAGGTGCCGCCGGTCCGACAGCGCCCGGACCGCCGCCTTGCGCCCCCGCTCGACGTCGGCCACCTCGGTGGACCGCAGCCGGGCGGCCACCGGGCCGCGGACCAGCTCGACCGGCTGCGCCGCGACGACGGACCTGAGGTGCTCGAGGGCCACCTCGCCGTCGCGGGCGCCGGAGAGCGCGGCGCCGATCCACTGGAGCTCGTCGCGGACCGGGTCGGTGGCGGTGCGGTCGAGCACCGGCCGGAACGCGGCCAGGATGCTGCGCAGCCGGCGGCAGGCCACGCGCAGGTCGTGCACGCCCTCGGGGTCGCCGGTGCGGACGCCGATGTCGGCGGTCTGCAGCGCCTGGACCTGGGTCCCCAGCGCGCCCAGCACCACCTCGGCCGCCGTCGGCCCGTCCTCCTTCCGCGCCTTCTTCTTCGCCTTCCTCCCGTCGCCCCTCCCGTCGCCCTTCGCGTCGCCACCGTCCCCGTCGCCGGCCGCCGTGCGCGGCGGGGCGAGCGCCGCGAGCCGGTCGGCCAGCACGCGGGAGAGCTTGGACGGCAGGTCGGACGGCTCGATGCCCGCCGCGCCGAGCGCCGCGGTGACGCCGTCGAGCAGCGCCTGGTCGCCCTCGACCAGCTCCACCTCCAGCTCGCGCCAGGTCGTGACGGTCGCCGGGCTCTCGGGGTCGGGGGCCAGCGCGGTGCCGGTGACGGTGTCGGCGGCGACCTCGGCGAGCACGCGGCCGTCGTCGGCGAGCAGGTGCGTGACCTGCCGCGTCGTCTGCAGGGTGGCGACCGGTCCGAGCCTGGCGCCGCGGAGGACGGCGGTCACCGGCTCGGTCACCGCCCGCGGCACGACCGTGCGGCGGGTGCCCAGCGGGGCGTGCACCTCCCGGCGGGAGCCCGCGACGGCGGTGGGCAGCTTGAGGTGCCAGCCGGCGTCGGTGCCGCCGGTCCGCCGGCGCAGCGTGACCCGCGCGCGGGCCAGCCGCAGGTCCGGGGTGTCGAAGTAGGTGGCGTCCAGGTCGTGGGTGACCGGGTCCCCCATCGCCGCGACGCCGTCCACGGTCGTCAGGTCGGGGAGGACGACGTCCGGCCCCGTCTCGAACTTGCGCTCGACCTCGAGCTGTCCGCTGCCCACGTCGTCCTCCTCCTGGGTTCCCGTCGCACCCGACCGTAGGCGCAGGCGGGTGTCGGAACACACCCGTGCGGGCACTCCCCCGCGGAAACGACGCCAGCCGGGGTGTCGACGGAGGAGGCGAGCACCGTGTTGAGCGAGCGAGACCTGTCCGCGGCGATCGGGAGCACGGTGCAGGGCCCCGACGGCGAGAAGATCGGCACCGTCGAGAGCTTCTTCGTCGACGACCGCACCGGCGCGCCCACCTGGGTGGCCGTGAGCACCGGACTGTTCGGCACCCGGCACTCGATCGTCCCGGCCACCCAGGCGACCTTCGACGACGGCGTGCTGAGCGTGCCCGTGCACAAGGACGCCGTCCGGTCCGCCCCGCACCTGGGCGGCGACCACCTCGGCCCGGAGGAGGAGGCCGCGCTGCGGCAGCACTACGGGCTGACGGCCGGCGCGGCGCCCGGCGTCGCGGCCGGGCAGCCCGCGCCCGGCGTCGCGGCCGGGCAGCCCGGGGCGCCGTCGGGGACCGGCCCGGCCCCCGTGGGGGCCGGGCCCGCGACCGACGTGCCGGCTCCCGGCGGGACGGTCGCGGACACCCCCACCCGGCCGGTCCCCCCGCCGGCCACCGCGACGCGGACCACCACCGAGCAGGCCGCCCCGCCCGCGCCGGCGGAGCCCGCCGCCCGGCACGCCGCGCCGCCCACCGACGGCGCGATGACCCGCAGCGAGGAGCAGCTGCGCGTGGGCACCGAGCAGGTGGCGGCCACGCGAGTGCGGCTGGTCAAGTACGTGGTCACCGAGGAGGTGCAGGTGACCGTGCCGATCCGGCGCGAGGAGATCCGCGTCGAGCACGTGCCCCTCGACGCCCCCGACCTCCCCGGCGAGTCGCTGCAGCCCGCCGACGGGACGGCGCCCGTCGCCGGCGCGCCGTCGGCCGGCACCGGGGGCCTGCCCGGGGAGATCGTGCTGCACGCCGAGCGGCCGGTCGTGTCGGTCGAGGTCGTGCCGGTCGAGCGGGTCCGGCTGACCACCGAGGTGGTGCAGGGCCAGGAGCGGGTCAGCGAGCAGGTGCGGCGGGAGCAGATCGTCGTCGACCGGACGCGCTCGCCGCAGCCGGGACGTGCCGGGACGGCCCCGCTGCAGGGGCCCGCCGCGAGCTAGCCGGCGGTGGGGGGCAGCGGGGTCCTCCCACGGTCGGCGAGGAAGGCGAACCGCTTGCGGGTGGCGGTGACCTCGGCGGGGTCGACGTCGGCCAGCACGAGGGTCTCGCCACCCGCGGCGGCGGCCAGCACCTCGCCCATCGGGTCCACGACCCGGCTGTCCCCGGCGTGGTGCAGGCCGTCCCCGCCGGTGCCCACCCGGTTGCAGGCGACCACGTAGGCCTGGTTCTCGATGGCGCGCGCCTGCAGCAGCGTCGTCCAGTGGTGCCGGCGGGCCGAGGGCCAGTTCGCCGTCACGAGGTAGACGTCGGTGGTCTCGGCGGCGGCCCAGAACACGTCCGCGAAGCGCAGGTCGTAGCAGACGAACGGCGTGATCCGCAGGTCGCCGACGGTCACCGTCACCGGGCCGTCGCCGGCGCGGTAGCGCTCGGCCTCGCCGCCGTGGGTGAACGGGTGCAGCTTGCGGTAGCGGTGCACCGTGCCGTCGGGACCGGCCAGGACGAACGAGTTGTAGGGGAGGTCCGCGCCCGGGGCGACCTCCGGGCAGGTGCCGGCCACCCAGACACCGTGCTCGGCGGCCTGCGCGCGCAGGAAGGACGCCGACGGCCCGTCCTCGGGCTCGCCGATGCCCGGCGTCATCGAGAAGCCGGTGGAGAACGTCTCGCCGAGCAGCACGAACTCCGCCCCGGCGGCCGCCGCGCGGGCGACCTGCGGCGCCAGCCGGGCGTAGTTGGCCTCCCGGTCCTCCCACACGATGTCGTGCTGGACGATCCCGAACCTCACGCTGCGCCTCCCCGGCCGGACCTCATGCGGACATCCTCGTCAGGCGCGCAACCGCCTCGTCGAGGACCTCATCGCGCTTGCAGAAGGCGAACCGCACGAGGTGGCGGCCGAGGTCGGCGTGGCCCGCCGTCCAGAAGACGCCGGCGGGCACCGCCACCACCCCCGCCCGCTCCGGCAGGGCGCGGCAGAAGGCCAGGCCGTCGCCGTCGGGCTGCACGCCGCGGACGTCGACCATCGCGAAGTAGGTGGCCTGCGGGCTGATCGTGGGCAGACCGGCGGCGCGCAGCCCGGCGACCAGGACGTCGCGGCGGCGCTGCAGGTCGCGGGCGATGCCGGTGAAGTAGGCGTCGGGCAGCGCGAGCCCGGCGGCGACCGCGGGCTGGAAGGGCCCGGCGTTGACGTAGGTCAGGAACTGCTTGGCGGTGCGGACGGCGGCCACCAGCGGCGCCGGCCCGCAGGCCCAGCCCACCTTCCAGCCGGTCGTGCTGAACGTCTTGCCGCCGCTGCCGACCACCAGCGTCCGCTCGCGCAGCCCCGGGAGGGTCGCCGCGGGGACGTGCTCGGCGCCGTCGAACACCAGGTGCTCGTAGACCTCGTCGGTGACCAGCAGCAGGCCCGCCTCGAGGACCACCTCGGCGACCAGGTCCAGCTCCGCCCGGCTGAACACCTTGCCGGTGGGGTTGTGCGGGGTGTTGAGCAGCAGCAGCCTCGCCCGCGGGGTGACGGCGGCGCGCAGGTCGGCGGGGTCGAACGTCCAGACGCCGCCCTCGGTGTCGGCCGGCGGCGGGCTCAGCGGCACCGGGCGCAGCACGCCGCCGGCCATGGCCACCGCCGCGGCGTAGCTGTCGTAGACCGGCTCGAACAGGACCACCTCGTCGCCGGGCTCGACCAGCGCCAGCATGGCGGCGGTGAGGGCCTCCGTGGCGCCGGCGGTGACCAGCACCTCGGTGTCGGGGTCGAAGGCGAGCCCGCGGAAGCGCCGCACGTGCGCGGCGATCGCCGTCCGCAGCTCCGGGGTGCCGGGGCCGGGCGGGTACTGGTCGGCCATGGTGCCGATGGCGGCGCGGGCGACGTCGAGGACCTCCGCGGGGCCGGGGGTGTCGGGGAAGCCCTGGCCGAGGTTGATCGACCCGGTGGCGACGGCGAGCGCGCTCATCTCGGCGAACACCGTCGTCCCGAAGCCCTGCAGCCGGTCGGCGAGGTACGGCTCGCGGCTCATGCGGCCACCTCGAAGCGGACCGAGCGGCGGGCGACGTCGGCCTCGGTGAGCCGCACCCGCACCCGGGAGCCGGCGGCGGGGCCGGTGCCGGTGCAGCGGGCCCGGATCGCGGGCTCGGCGAGGACCACGGTGCCGCGGTCGCCGTCGGCGTCGACCACGACGGCGTCGAACAGCGCGCCCTCGCGGCCGGCGAGCAGCCAGGCCTCGGTGGCGTCGACGGCGGCCCGCTCGACCGCCCGGGTGCGCCGGTCGGAGGCGGCCATGAGGCCGGGCAGCTCCGGCAGGGCGGCGCGCACCGCGGGGTCGGGCTCGCGGCCGGCGGCCAGCGCGAGGCAGACCTCGGTGGCGAACCGGTCGACCAGCCGGCGCAGCGGGGCGGTGACGTGCGCGTACGGGGCGCCGACGCCGGCGTGGCCGGTCTGCCCGGGCGGGGCGCCGTCGAAGGGCGTGTAGGCCGCGCCGCGCAGCAGGGCGGCCGCCTCCTCGAGGAAGGCCGCGTGCCGGGGGTCGGCGACGTGGAGCCCGGCGAGGACCTCCCCCGGCCCGGCGCCGTCCGGCCACCGCACGCCGAGCGCGGGGGCCAGCCGGCGCAGGCGCTCGACGTCCTCCGGCCGGGCGGGCGGCAGGGTGCGCAGCACGCCCACGCCGCCGTCGAGCATGAGCCGGGCCGCGACCCGGCCGGTGAGCAGCGAGACCTGCGCGTTCCAGCCCTCGACCGGCAGGTCCGCGCGGGCGACCAGCGTCCAGCCGCCGTCGGGACCGCGCACCACCTGCTGCTCCGGGGTGCCGAGCTCGACGGCCCCGCGGTCGGCCGCGCGCCGCTCGAGCAGCCGGCCGACCTCGGGCAGCAGCGCGATCGGGTCGGGGAGGGTGCCGGCGTCGGCCTGCGCCTGGACGCCGGGGTAGGCCAGCTGCGCGCGGCTGCGGACGCGGGCCCGCCGCAGGTCGACGCCACGCACCTCGCCGTCGGCGTCGAGCCGGACGGTCCACAGCGCGGCGGGGCGGTCCTGCCCCGGCAGGAGGCTGGCCGCGCCCTCGCTGAGCACCGGCGGGTGCAGCGGGGTGCGCCGGTCGGGGCTGTAGAGGGTCTGGCCGCGGCGCCGCGCCTCGGCGTCGAGCGCGCTGCCGGGGGGCACCACCGAGCCGACGTCGGCGATCGCGTAGCGGACGACGTAGCCGCCGTCCTCCCGCGCCAGGTGCACCGCCTGGTCGAGGTCGCGGCTGCCCGGCGGGTCGACGGTCACCAGCGGGAGGGCGGTGGCGTCCTCGTCCGGCAGCGGGAGGGCCGCCGCGACCCGCTCGGCCTCGGCGAGCACGTCGGCCGGGAAGGACTCGGGGACGTCGTGCTCCGCGCGGATCGCGGCGAAGTCCGGCCCGGCGGGCGCGGCCTCCGGCCACCGCGGCAGGACGAGGGGGAACCGGTCCCTGGACGCGGGGAACCCGGCAGCCGGAGGTGCGTCGTCGTTCCACGTGGAACCCGCGTCGGGGTTCACGCGACGCGCACGTCCTCGGCGCCCTCGATCGAGACGACGTCGCCCCGGCGCACCTGCCGGCCGCGGCGCTCCTCGGGCTCGCCGTTCACCCGCACCGCGCCGGTCACCAGCACGTCCTTGACCTGCGCGCCGGTCGGCACGGCGTCGACGAGCTTGAGCAGCTGACCGAGGCGGATGGAGTCCTCACCGGGACGCAGTTCGACGGTGCGCACGACGTCGATCGTGCCCTCAGGCGGGGACGAGCGCGTCACCGACGGCCACCCGGCCCGCCACCGGCACCAGCGCGCCGACCGCCAGCGTGCCGCCGCGCTCGCGGTGCACGGTCTTGAGGACGCCGGTGTCGCGGCCGATGCCGCCCGGCTGCGGCCGGGTCACCATGACGCAGCGGCTGACCGGCTTGAGCACGTCGAGCACCGCGGTGCCCAGCCGCACCGTCGACCCGACCAGGTCATCCTCGCCCGCGCCGTCGAGCAGCACGTTGGCGCGGAACCGCCGCCGGTCCCAGGTGCCGAGCGTGCCGGTGGAGACCAGGGAGACGCGGATCCGCGAGCTGTCGTGGAAGGCGCCGGACGCGCCCTCCCAGGCGTCCCACGGCCCGCCGTCCTCGTCGTCGACCGGGTCCTCGTACTGCCGCGGACCGCGGACGGCCTCCGCCGCGCGCAGCGCCACCGGCTTCCCGAGCCAGGCGGAGAGGACGGCGTCGTCGCCGGTGACCGTGCCGTCGGGCAGGACCACCTCGACGCCGCCGTCGGCCCGCAGCCGGCCCGAGGCGAACAGCAGGTCGGGGACGCGGCGGGCGGTGAGGCCGAAGCCGGTGGACCGGTCGAACAGCGCCCACCGGCGGTCCCCGGCCAGCCCCTCGGGGCCGACGTCGACGGCGTCGAGCCGCTCGCCCTGCAGCGACTTCACCGGGTAGCGCCAGAGCTCCTGCACCCGCACGTCAGGCCGCCGTCCAGGTGAGGGTCCACGTGCCCGACCAGCTCTCCCCCGGGTCGAGGACGACGAGGTCGGCGTCGTCGGCCAGCGCGTTCGGCGGGCACGTCATCGGCTCGACGGCGAGGCTGCGCCGCCGCTGGCCCTCGGGCAGCGTGTCGCCGCTGTAGACCTGCAGCCACGGCCAGGACCGGTCGACGGCGAGCTCGAGCGCGCCGGCGGCGCCGCGCAGCCGGACCCGCGCCCACCCGTCGTCGTCGCGGTCGAGGTCGGTGACGGCGTCGTCGAGGACGCGGTCGCCGATCCGGCCGACGGCGCCGTCGAAGGGCCGGCGGGTGCCGGTGGGCAGGCCGCCGTCGAGGCCGAGGGCGGTGCGCGCGGGGACGGTGAGCTCGGCGTCACCGATGCCGCCGTCGGCGTCCGCCCCGACCGACAGGTAGGGGTGCATGCCGGCGCCGAACGGCGCGGGCCGGTCCCCGGCGTTGCGGACCCGGACGGTGACGGTGAGCCGGTCCTCGCCGAGGAGGTGGTCGACGGCGGCCGCGAGGCGGAACGGGTACCCGGGGCGGGCCTCGACGACGGTGCCGACGGTGACCGCGTCGGAGTGGCGGGCCAGCACCTCCCACCGCTGCCAGGTGACCAGGCCGTGCGCGGCGGGCTTGCCGGGCGCCGCGACGTCGAGCTGGAGCCGCTGCCCCTCCCACGTCCACCGCCCGTCGCGCAGCCGGTTCGGCCACGGCAGCAGGACGCCGCCGCGCCGCCCGGCGGGCACCGTGCCCGCGGGATAGCCGTCGAGGACGTCCCAGCCGCCGGCGGTGAGGGCGCGCAGCCCGCCACCGCGCAGGTCGACGGCGAGGCGGGCGTCCCCGCGGACGAGCTCCACCTCCGCCGGCTCGGTCTGCGGCCAGGCGGTCATCGGCGGCACGCTCACCGGCTCACCCCACCACACCGGCGCCGCGCGGGCCCAGCCCGTGATCGAGCGGGAGGACGACGCCGTCCGCCTCGTGGGCCAGCTCGACGGTGCCGCGGCCCGGCCAGGTCGCCGGCCGAGGCTGCTCATGTCCCCGCTCCCCCGCCTGTCAAGGTCCTCCCGGGATCTGTGGACACGGCTCTGAGCTGCGGATTCACGTCGCGCCGGGGTCTCTGATCGACTATTCTTCGATCATGTGTTCGGGTGAGCCGGGGAGCGGGGACGTCCTCGACGACGTCGCCGCGCTGGTCGCCGAGCGCAACCGGATCGACGCCCGCCTCGCCCGTCGGGTCCGGGCCGCCGAACTCGAGCAGGCACCCGAGCGGGACGGGCTGAGGTCGATGGCCTCCTGGCTGCGCGGGCACTGCCGGCTGTCGGCCGCCGAGGCCTCCCGGCTGGTGCGCACCGGGCGGGCGCTGGAGCACCTGCCCGCCCTCGCCGAGGCGCACGACGCCGGTCTCGTGTCCGCCGAGCAGGTCGCCGTCGCGGCGCGGGCGGTGACCCCCGAGCGGCTGGCCTCGGCCGCCGACCAGCGTGTGGACCTGGCGGTGGTCGACGCGGTGCTCACCGGCGTGGCGATCGAGCAGTCGCACGCCGACCTCGTCGCGGTGGTGCAGCACTACTGCAACGCCCTCGATCCCGACGGACCGGAACCGGACCCCACCGAGGGCCGGTCGTTGACGTTGTCCCGGCACGCCGACGGCTCCCTCACGATCCGCGGGCACCTGGACGCGGTCGGCGGGGAGAGGCTGCAGACCGCACTCGAGGCCCATGTGCAGGCCGATCGCCCCGCCGGCGACGAGCGCACCCGCGCCCAGCGGCTCGGCGACGCGCTGGTGCAGGTCGCGGACAACGTGCTGGCCGCCGGCTCGCTGCCCACGCTGCGCGGGCACAAGCCGCAGCTCGCCGTCGTCATCGACCTCGACGACCTGGTCGACCCGCACGAGCGTCCGAACGCCGGGCGGATGGGCTTCGGGGCGACGATCTCCGCCGCCCGCGCGCGGTGGCTGGCCTGCGACGGCGCGGTGTCCCGGGTGGTGTTCGGCCCCGACGGCGCCCCGCTGGACCTCGGCCGCGAGCAGCGGCTGATGAGCCGCCACCTCCGCAAGGCGGCGGAACTGCGCGACGGCGGGTGCGTGTTCGCCGGGTGCGGGGCGCCGACGTGGTGGTGCGACGTGCACCACCTGGTCCACTGGATCGACGGTGGCGACACCAGCCTCGACAACGCAGCCCTGCTGTGCGAGCGCCACCACACCAAGGTCCACCACGGGTTCCGGGTCGAGCGACAACCGGACGGCCGATGGCGCACCCACCGGCCCGACGGCACCGAGATCACCACCCCCGCGCCGCTGCTCGCCCCCGCCGCCTGACCGCGCCCGCACGCGTGCACGGCCGCCCGCTCCCCCAGCGGACGGCCGTGCACGCGTGCTCGCGGTCAGGATGCGGCGGTCACCTGCTCACCGATCTGCAGCAGCTGCTCGCGGGTCAGCTCCTGCGGTGCCAGGAGTTGGAAGAACCGCCCGTCGGGGAGCTGGCCGAGGAGCGTCCAGGAGGGCGGGGTCCCGGCGTCACCGGTCAGGAGCGCCAGGCGCCCCGGCCGGCCCTGGACCGTCACCGTCTCCACCGGGGCGGCCGTCGGCATCCCGTCGAGGAGCCCGTCGATGGTCCCGGTGTACTGGGCACCCGTCGCGCTGAGCCGCAGCGACTGCAGCGGATCGGCGTCGCTGACCAGGTCGAGGCTCCGGCTCTCCTCGTAGCCGCCCACCGACCAGCCGGCCGGCGCCAACCCGAACTGGAGCCCCACCGGCTGCGGCCGGTCGACGATCGACTCCCCCACCGCGACCAGCGCCTCGGCGCGGGCCTGGGCGCCCTCGCCCGCCAGCCACACCCACTGCCCGTCCGGGCGCTCCCACAGCAGGCTGACCGTGCCGTCCTCCGTCCAGACGGAGGCCTCGGCGCCGTCGACGGTCGCCGTCCCGGTCGGCTCGCCCTCCGGCCAGAACCCGTACTCCTCCGAGGACCGGGGGTCCTCCGGATAGAGGCCGAGCAGGACCCGGCCCGGGTCGCCCGACGCCGGTTCGGTGGCACCGGGGCCGCCGGAGACCAGGTACGCGGGCTCGTAGGCGGCGACGAAGTACGGCGGCGTGCTCCCGTACCGGGGCATGCCACCGCGCCGGCTGTGGAGCGGCGCCAGCCCCTCGGGCTCCGGGTCGAGGGCGACCGGGAAGGTGACGGCCTCGGCCGCGACCAGCGTGATCCCGCCCGGCGCCGGCGCGGCGGCCGACGGGGCGGGGGACTGCGGCACGGCGTCCTCGGGCGCGACCACGACCGCCGTCGTCCAGGCGGCGGCGACGGCGACCAGCGCGGTACCGATGCGCAGCGACACCCGCCGCCCGGGCAGCCGCGACCGCCACCGGCGGGTCCCGGCCGCCGCGATCTCCTCCAGCAGGGCGGCGCGGGCGGCCGCGCGCGCGGCGGGCGTCAGCGCCGGCGCCTCGGGCCCGGCCTCGCGGAGCAGGGTCGTCTCGTTCATCGGGTCTCCTCCGACAGCAGGTCGGACAGGGTGGGCGCCTCGAGCACGGCACGGGTCTGGCGGCGGGCGCGGTGCAGGCGGGAACGGACGGTGCCCACCGGGACGCCGAGCACCGTGGCGACCTCCTCGTAGGACAGGTCGCCCCAGGCCACGAGCAGCAGGACGTCGCGGTCGGGGGCCTTGAGCCCGGCGAGCGCAGCCGCCAGCGGGCCGCGCAGCGCCTCGGCGTCGAGCCGGTCGTGCGGGTCGTCGTCGGGGCGGGCGTCCGGCTCGGCCGCCGCCCGGGCCAGCGCCCGGTAGCGGCGCCGCTCGGCCCGCGCGGCGCCGTGCACCAGGTTGGTCGCGATGCCGATCAGCCAGGGCCGCACGTCCAGGCGCTCCGGCCGGTAGTCGGCCCGTCGGCGGAAGGCGACGAGGAACGTCTCGCTGAGCAGGTCGTCGGCCAGCTCACCGACCCGCCGGCCCAGGTAGCGGTGCACCGCGGCGGCGTGCCGGTCGAACAGCGTCGCGAACACCTCCGGTTCGGCGAGCGACCCGGCGAGCACCTCGGCGTCGGTCGGCAGCGACGACGGCAGCGCGCGCAGCGGGACGGCGCCCGGCGGCGGGTCCGCCACCCGGTTCTCAGGGAGCGCTGTCACGGCTGGTGATGATCCAGCCGCGGGAGGTGAGGTCGTCACACCTCTTCATGTCCGGTCGCCCGGATCCGGTTCGCGGGGCGGCATCGCCCTCGCCGCCGGCACCCGGCACACCGCCCTGACCCTCTGCCTCGGCTTCCTGCCGTGGCTGGCCTCCGGTCTGCTGCTTCACCGGCACCCGGCGTGGACGCTGCCCGACGAGGCCGACGACCTCCTGCCGGCCTGACCCCGATCCCGGTCAGGCCGGGCCGAGGTCCCGCTCGTAGTACAGCGAGCACCCGGCGTCCGGGGCGTCGACGTAGGCGCCGAACGCGGGGATCGGACGGTAGCCCGCCCCCTCGTACAGCGCGATCGCCTCGGGCTGGCGCGGGCCGGTCTCCAGCCGCAGCGTCGTCCAGCCGCGCTCGCGCGCCGCGGCCTCCAGCCCCGCGAGCACCAGCTTGGACACGCCCCGGCCGCGGGCCTCCGGCGCCACGTACATGCGCTTGACCTCGGCCGCGCCGTCGCCCAGGGCGCGCAGCGCACCGCAGCCGACCGCCGTCCCGTCCGGGTCCCGTGCGACCAGGACGACGCTGACGTCCGCGGCCGACGGCGGCGTCCCCGGCTCGCCGTCGCCGCCGTAGCGGGCCCGCAGCTCGGCCTGCTGGGCGGTGGTCAGCCGGCGCACCTCGTCGTCGTCCCAGGCGGCGGGCTCGAGCAGGACCGTCACCGGCTGATCCCGTGCAGCAGCAGCGCGGCGAGCTCGCGGTAGGCGGCGGCGTCGTCCAGGCCGGTGGCGCGGGCGGTATCGCCCCGGCCGATGCGCGACATCAGCGTGGTGACGGTGTCGGCCACCAGGGCCGGGTGCACCTCGCGGAACCGGCCGGCCGCGACGCCGTCGGCGATCATCGCGGTCACCCGCTCGGCGGCGGCGGCGGTGTTGTGCTCGTACACGGCCCGTCCCGGCGGGAACGCCTCCAGGTCGCGGTAGAACGCCCGCGACGCCGGGGTCAGCTCCCCCGCCACGGCCTCCAGGTACGCGGTGACCCGCCGCGCCGGATCGGTCTCCCCGGCGGTCCGCGCCTCGACGGCGGCCGTCGCCCGGCGGAAGAAGTGCCGCACCACCCGGACGGCGAGCTGCTCCTTGCTGTCGGCGAGCGCGTACAGCGTCGTCTTGGAGCAGCGCAGCCGGACGGCGAGGTCCTCGAGGGTGAACCCGGCGAAGCCCTCGGCGAGGAACACCTCGGTGAGCTGGTCGAGCAGCTGCGCCTGGCGCGCGGTCAGCCGCCGCTCGCCGGTGTCGGTCGTCGTCACGGCACCTCCTCCGGGCGGACAGCATGCCCCTGGACGACGGACAGTACTGCCGTACTGTTGCCGGTACTGCCGCTGATCCGCGACGAGGGGGACCCCGTGGCCGTCGACCGTGAGCTGCCCACCCAGGAGGCCGCCGACCTCATCGCGCTCACCCGCGAGATCGCCGACGCCGAACTGGCGCCGCGGGCCGCGGGGTACGAGCGCGAGGAGCGCTTCCCGCGGGAGGTGTTCACCCTGCTCGGCGAGGCGGGCCTGCTGGGCCTGCCCTTCGGCGAGGACGTCGGCGGCGGCGGGCAGCCCTACGCGGTCTACCTGCAGGTGGTCGAGGAGCTGGCCATGCGCTGGGCCAGCGTCGCGCTGGGGGTGAGCGTGCACACCCTCGCCTGCGGCCCGGTCGACCGGTTCGGCACCCCCGAGCAGCGCGAGCGGTGGCTGCCGGAGATGGTCGGCGGCCGGCTGCTCGGCGCCTACTGCCTGTCCGAGGCGCACGCCGGCTCCGACCCCGCGGCCATGCGCGCCGCCGCCAAGACCACCGAGGACGGCTGGGTGGCCACCGGCGAGAAGGCCTGGGTCACCCACGGCGGGCAGGCCGACTTCTACACGACCTTCCTGCGCACCCCCGACGACGGCGAGCGGGCCATCTCCTGCTTCCACCTCACCCCCGACCTGCCCGGCTTCTCCGCCGCGCCGCCCGAGCAGAAGATGGGCCTCACCGGCTCCACCACCGCCGCCATCCGGCTCGACGACGTCGCGGTGCCCGCCGACCGGATGGTCGGCGAGCCCGGCCGCGGCCTGGCCATCGCCCTCGGCGCGCTGGACTCCGGCCGGCTCGGGGTCAGCGCCGTCGCCGTCGGGCTGGCGCAGTCCGCGCTCGACGTCGCGGTCGCCTACGCGCTCGAGCGGGAGGCGTTCGGCCGGCGCATCGTCGACCACCAGGGCGTGGCGTTCCTGCTGGCCGACATGGCCGCCGCCGTCGAGTCCGCCCGCGCCACCTACCTGGTCGCCGCCCGCCGCAAGGACGCCGGCAAGCCCTACGCCCGGCAGGCCAGCATCGCCAAGCTGGTCGCCACCGACGCCGCCATGAAGGTCACCACCGACGCCGTGCAGGTGCTCGGCGGGGCCGGCTACACCCGCGACCACCCCGCCGAGCGGTACATGCGCGAGGCGAAGGTCATGCAGATCTTCGAGGGCACCAACCAGATCCAGCGGATGGTCATCGGCAAGCACCTGGCCAGGGAGGCCGTGCCCGCGAACGGCTGACCGTGCAGGACGCACGGCCGACTCGTGACGTCTGTCAATGGTGACCGCCGTCGCGGCGGGAAAGACTCGGGTCACCCGCCGACGAGGAGCCCCGAGATGCCCGAGCCGCACCTGCGCGCCGCCGACGCCGACCGCGCCGCCGTCGTCACCCGCCTCGACGAGTCGCTGGCCGACGGCCGGCTGACCCTGGCCGAGTACGAGGACCGGTCGGCCCGCGCGCACACCGCCCGGACCTACGGCGAGCTGGCCGAGCTCACCGCGGACCTGCCCCACCCCGCCCGCCCGGCGCCCCACCCCGCCGCCGCGGCCGCGTACGGCGGCGCCTGGCACGGCGCGTGGGGGAACGACCTGCGCGCGGCCTGGACGAGCTGGCTGGTGACCGGCGTGATCGTCGTCGGCATCTGGCTGGTGTCGATGCTCGGCAGCGGTGACCTCGTCTACCCGTGGCCGGTGTGGGTCGTCGGCCCGTGGGGCGTCGTCCTGCTCGCCCGCACCCTCGGCGAGCGGCGCGGTGGACGGCGGCCGGCCGCCTGAACCGGTGCGGGTCCGTCCCGCATCCGCCGGGTAGCCCTCCGGGGGACCGCAGCCGAGAGCCCCGGAGGACCACCGTGCACACGCTCACCGAGCGCTTCGCCGACGCCCTGCACCACCTCGACGCCGAGCGCGACCCGCAGCCGCTGGTCGACCTCACCGGCGACGACGCCGAGCTGATGAAGCTCAACCAGGACCACGAGGCGCGCGGCCGCGACGGCGCCCGGCGCTTCTGGGAGGACTACCGCAAC
Organism: Geodermatophilus arenarius; assembly: GCF_042654585.1. Taxonomy (NCBI): domain Bacteria; kingdom Bacillati; phylum Actinomycetota; class Actinomycetes; order Geodermatophilales; family Geodermatophilaceae; genus Geodermatophilus; species Geodermatophilus arenarius. Next base: position 109,516 of record NZ_JBHSGR010000010.1, on the reverse strand, counting down.
GTCTTCGGCGACCTGGAGACGACGTTCACGTCGCGGTCCGTCGGGGAGAACACGGCCGCGCTGGAGTGGGAGTCGCGCGGCACGCTGCGCAACGGGAAGCCGTTCACCTACCGCGGCGTCACCGTGATCGAGGGCGACGGGTCCGACGACGGCCTGCTGACCGGCGTCCGCACCTACTACGACTCCGCCGCCTTCCTGCAGGAGACCGCCGGCACCGCGTAGTCCGCCGTCAGCGGCCGGACCGCCCGGCCTCCCGCGTGCGGACGGCGGCGCCGGCCCGCTCCTCGAACGCCGCGCCGGGGGCGGGAGGGCCCAGGTGGAAGCCCTGGCCGTAGCGGACGCCCACGCCCTCCAGGGCGGCCCGCTCGGACTCGCTCTCGATCCCCTCGGCGACCAGGTCGGCGCCGATGCGGTCGGCGAAGAGGACGAGGCTGACCGCCAGGGACGCCCGGGCGGGGTCGGTGTCGACGTCCCGCACCAGGGCCCGGTCGAGCTTGATGACGTCGGGGGCGAGCTCGAGGATGTGCTGCAGGGAGGCGAACCCCGAGCCGGCGTCGTCGACCGCGAGCCGCACCCCGGCCCGCCGCAGCCGGCCCAGCGGCTCGGTCAACCGGCCGTAGTCGGCGACCGGGTCGTGCTCCGTCATCTCCAGCACCAGCCGCTCCGCAGGGGCCGCCGTGAGCAGCTCGACCAGCTCCGGGGAGCCGATCGCGGCCGGCGTCGCGTTCACCGACAGGTAGACGTCGGGGGGCAGCCGGTCGAGGGTGGCGAGCGCGCGCTCGACCGCGGCCAGCTCGAGCTGCACCCCCAGCCCCACGGCGGCGGCGTCGGCGAACCAGACGTCGGGTGGGTGACCGAACTGCCCGGGGAAGCGGGCGAGCGCCTCCACGCCGACCGTCCGCCCGGTGGCCAGCTCGACGATGGGCTGGACGACGACGCGCGGACCGCCGTCCTCCAGCACCTGCCGGACCCGTCGGGTGCGCTCCCGCGCGGCCTGCCGCTCGACGAGGGCGGCCGCGTGCTGCTCGGTGACGTCGCGGATGGAGGAGACGACGTACTCGACCTCTCCGGAGGGGTGCGTCACCGGGTCGGTGTTCACCGACAGCCACCGCAGCTCGCCGTCGTCGAGGTGGATCCCGACGACCTGACCACGGACGCCGGTCGCGGTGCGCACCGTCGAGCGGGTGGGTCGCTCGTCGGTCGACCAGCTGCCGCCGTCGGAGTGCAGCGCCGAGCGGAGCCGGTTCAGTTGCTGGCCGTGCAGCCGCTCGGCGCTGAGCCCGAGGATGCGACGGGCTGCCGGGTTGCTCGCCATCACCCGTCCGCTGGGGTCCTGGAGCAGCACGCCCTCGACGATGTTGTCCAGGAGGGTGGCCTGGAGGCGTTCCAGCCGGGCGGTCTCCACCAGCAGCCGCCGCAGCTGGTCCGCGTCGGCATCCGCCTCCCGCCGCCCCGGGCGGAACCCCCTCACCGCGTCCCCCGGGGGGGGGGCCGGCGCCCTCGTCCCGCGACCGTCCGCCGCACCGTGCACGTCCTCGACCTCGCCAACCCACAGAGGTGACCCGCGATCACCGACGACCCGCCGCTGCGGCGCCGCGGCCCGCACGGACCACCACACGGCCGGGCCCCGTGGCGCCCGTCTGCCGCTGCCCGGTGCGGCCGCCCCGGACACGCGGACGGCCCCCGGGGGATCCCCGGGGGCCGTCAGCCTGGGTGGGCAAGGGGGGAGTTGAACCCCCACGTCCTTCCGGACACACGGACCTGAACCGTGCGCGTCTGCCATTCCGCCACTTGCCCTGGCGAGGAACGACAGTAGCAGCCCGCCGGTGGGACCCGGCGGAGGGGTCCCGCTCCCGGGCCCGGCGGCGCCGGCCGGGCCCGGGGGTGTCACGCGCTCCTGGCCGGTCACGACGCAACCACCCGGCTACGATCAGTCGAGGATCACCTGTACGGGCGAGCGTGGGGGAGCGACTGTGGGCGTGCTGCAGCGCTTCGAGCGACGGCTCGAGGGGATGGTCGGCTTCGCCTTCGCCCGGATCTTCAAGGGCAAGGTCCACCCCGCCGAGATCGCCAAGGCGCTGCAGCGGGAGGCCGACGAGCAGAAGTCGGTCATGGGCGAGGGCCGGGTGCTCGCGCCCAACGTCTACGACGTCCGCCTGGGCCCCACCGACTACGACAACCTCGCCGAGTGGTCCGGGCAGCTCGCCTCCGAGCTCGCCGACATGGTGTCCGAGCACATCGAGGACGAGGGCTGGCAGGTCTTCGGCGAGGTCCAGGTCCGCCTCGAGCGCGACGACGACCTGCCGACCGGCGTGTTCGAGGTCAGCTCGCACGTCGCCGACCCCGCCCGCCCCGGCTCGCGCGCCGACTCCCCCGCCGTCCCGCCGGCGCCGCCGCTGCACGGCTCCGGCGCGGTCCCCCCGCTCCCGCCGCTGCACGGCCGCGTGGCCACCGACACCGGGCGGCAGCACCCCTCGGTGGTCGGCCGCGCGGGTTCCCGCCCCGGCGTCACCCACGTGCTCGTCGTCGACGGGCCCGGCACCCGGCACGAGCTCACCACCGGCCGCAACGTCATCGGCCGCGGCACCGACGCCGACATCCGGCTGCCCGACACCGGCGTCAGCCGCAAGCACGCCGACTGCGTCCTGGAGAACGGGACCGCCGTCGTCGAGGACCTCGGGTCGACCAACGGCACGCTGGTCAACGGCCGCCGGGTGAGCCGGCAGGCGCTGTCCGACGGCGACGTCATCCGCATCGGCCACTCGGTGCTGGTGTACCGGCAGGACGGCGCGTGAACGGGAGCCGGCCGTGACCGCCGAGATCGTGCTGCAGGTCTTCCGCTTCGGGTTCCTGCTGCTGCTCTGGCTGTTCATCTTCGCCGCGTTCCGCGTCGTCCGCGCCGACCTGTTCGGCGGCCGCACGGGGCGGGTCGCCTCGGTCCCGCCCCGCGCCGCGGCGACCCCCGCCCGCAAGCGCGGACGCGGCCCCCGCACACTCGTGGTGACCGCCGGTCCGCTGACCGGGACGAAGATCACGCTCGGGGAGCAGCCCATCCTCATCGGCCGCGCCGACGACTCGACGCTCGTCCTCACCGACGACTTCGCCAGCTCGCGGCACGCCCGCCTGACCAACCGCAGCGGGCAGTGGTACGTCGAGGACCTCGGCTCGACCAACGGCACCTACCTCGACCAGCAGCGGGTGCAGGGGCCGCTGCTCGTGGCTCCCGGCCAGCCGATCCGCATCGGTCAGACCGCCCTGGAGCTGCGCTGATGGGCACCTTCCGGACGAGCACGCAGACGACCACGGGGAGCGGCAGACCAGACGTGAGCAGGTCCCGATGAGCCTCGCGCTGCGCTACGCCGCCCGCTCCGACCGCGGTCTGGTCCGCGGCAACAACCAGGACTCGGTCTACGCCGGGCCCCGGCTGCTGGCCGTGGCCGACGGCATGGGCGGGCACGCCGCGGGCGACGTCGCCAGCAAGGTGGTCATCGCCGCGCTCGAGCACCTCGACGACGACGCGCCCAGCGGCGACATGCTGCAGGCGCTGCGCGAGGCGGTCTTCGACGGCAGCGAGCACCTGCGCGAGGTCATCCGCGAGTCGCCGCAGCTGGAGGGCATGGGCACCACGCTCACCGCCGTCCTGTTCGCCGGCGGCCGGCTGGCGCTGTGCCACGTCGGCGACTCCCGCGCCTACCTGCTGCGCGACGGCGTCCTCACCCAGATCACGCACGACGACACGTTCGTGCAGACCCTCATCGACGACGGGCGGATCACGCCCGAGGAGGCCAACCACCACCCGCAGCGCTCGCTGCTGCTGCGGGCGCTCAACGGCCAGGACGTCGACCCCGACCTGTCGATGCGCGAGGCCCGCGCCGGCGACCGCTACCTGCTGTGCTCCGACGGCCTGTCCGGCGTGGTCAGCGAGGAGACGCTGGCCGAGGCGCTCAAGGACCCCGACCCGCAGTCGACCGCCGACCGGCTCGTCGAGCTGGCGCTGCGCAGCGGCGGCCCGGACAACATCACCGTGATCGTCGCCGACGTCGTCGAGGACTCCGGCACGGGCACCTCCATGGAGCCGGTGGTCGACGGCGCGGCCGGGGACAACCGCGGCCAGCGCGAGGTCGACCCCCGCTCCGCGGCCGGCCGGGCGGCGCTCGCCGACCCCCCGCCCCCGCCGCCCCCACCACCGACGAACAGCTCCACGGCCGCCGCTCCCCCCGACCGCCGCCGCCCTCGGCGGCGGCTGTTCGTCGCTGTGGGGGCGGTGCTGGTCCTGGCGGTCGGCGCGATCGCCACCTGGCTGTGGGTGCTCACCCACTGGTTCGTCGGCGTCGCGGCCGCCGACGGCGGCGACCGGGTCGCGGTCTACCGCGGCTTCGACACCGCCCTGCTCGGCCTGGACCTCTACCGGGTCGACGACGTCACCGACATCGCGCTCGACGACCTGTCCTCCTACGACCAGAACAGCGTGCGGCAGGGCATCGAGGCCAGCGACGCCGACGACGCGCAGCGCATCGTGCGCGACCTGCACGACGCGACCCTCCCGCCGTGCGACCCCGAACCCTCCACCACCTCGGACGACGCTCCCCCGTCGGCCGAGGCCTCGCTGTCGCCGCTCCCTGACGGCGCGCTGCCCTCCCCGGACGCCGGGGCCCTGCCCTCCGGGTCGGGCGCGGGCGGCAGCACCGAGGCCGCGCCGACGTCGGGCTCCCCGTCGTCGGCGCCCGAGCCGGGGGTGGACTGCCGGGAGGCGGAGTGATGGGCGGCCCCTCGACCGACCCGCGCGCCCCCGCGCCGGGGACGGTCCCGCCCCGGCGGCGCAACACCGAGCTCGCGCTGCTCGGGTTCGCCGTCCTCATCACCCTCGCGGCGCAGTGCATCGTCGACGTCACGGTCACCGGCTCGCTGCGCGCGGACCTGCTGACCTTCGGCGGCTGGTTCACCGCCCTCTGGCTGGTCGTGCACCTCGTCGTCCGCCGGTTCGCCCCCTACGCCGACCCGCTGCTGCTGCCCGCGGTGGCGGTGCTGACCGGCCTCGGGCTGACGATGATCCACCGGCTCGACCTCGCCGGGCTGCAGGACGGCGAGGCCACCCGCGAGGACGCCCCGGTCCAGCTGCTGTGGGCGACCCTGGGCGTGGCGCTGTTCGTCGCCGTCGTCGTCGTGCTGCGCGACCACCGGCTGCTGTCCCGCTTCGCCTACACCCTGGGCCTGGTCGGCCTGGTGCTGCTCGCGCTGCCCGCGGTGCTGCCCGCGTCGGTCTCCGAGGTCTACGGCGCCAAGATCTGGATCCGGGTCGCGGGCTTCAGCATCCAGCCCGGCGAGTTCGCCAAGATCTGCCTGATCGTCTTCTTCGCCGCCTACCTGGTCGACAAGCGCGACGTGCTGGCGCTGGCCAGCCGCCGGGTCATGGGCCTGGAGCTGCCGCGCGGCCGCGACCTCGGCCCGGTGCTGGTGGTCTGGGTCGTGTCGATCCTCGTGCTCGTCTTCGAGCGCGACCTGGGCAGCTCCCTGCTGCTGTTCGGCATCTTCGTGGTGATGCTCTACGTCGCCACCGAGCGGGCCAGCTGGCTGCTCATCGGCCTGGGGCTGTTCGCCGGCGGCGCGTTCCTCGCCTACCAGCTCTTCGGCCACGTGCGCGTGCGCGTGGACACCTGGCTGGACCCCTTCGCCTACCGCGACGAGGGCGGCTACCAGCTGGTCCAGTCGCTGTTCGGGCTGGGCACCGGCGGGCTGTTCGGCGCCGGGCTCGGCGGCGGCCGCCCCGACCAGGTGCCGGTGGCCAAGAGCGACTTCATCGCCTCGGCGATCGGCGAGGAGCTGGGCCTGTTCGGCCTGGTCGCCGTCATCGTCATCTACCTGGTGCTCGTCGAGCGCGGCCTGCGCACCTCGCTGATCGTGCGCGACGCCTTCGGCAAGCTCCTGGCCGGCGGCCTGGCCTTCGCCGTCGCCTGGCAGCTGTTCGTCGTCCTCGGCGGGGTCACCGGCCTGCTGCCGCTGACCGGCCTGACGACGCCGTTCGTCGCCTACGGCGGGTCCTCGCTGGTGGCCAACTTCGGGCTGGTCGCGATCCTGGTGCGGATCAGCGACGCCGCCCGCCGGCCGGCCACCCCGCCCGCTCCCCCGAAGGCCGCCTTCGGCGACGCCCCGACCGAGGTGGTGTCCACGTGAACGCGCCGCTGCGCCGGGTGGCGATCAGCGTGCTCGTGCTGTTCACGCTGCTCATCGTCAACGTCAACTACATCCAGGTCGTGCGCTCCGACGAGCTGCGCGAGGACCCGGGCAACACCCGCGTGCTCACCGAGGAGTACTCGCGCGAGCGCGGCTCGATCGTCGTCGACGGGACCGAGGTGGCCCTGTCGGTCCCCACCCAGGACACGCTCGAGTACCTGCGGCAGTACCCGCAGGGGCCCACGTACGCCGCGGTCACCGGCTACTACTCGCTGCTCTACAACAGCGCCCAGATGGAGCGCGCGGCCAACGACGTGCTCACCGGCTCCGACGCCCGGCTGTTCACCCGGCGGCTGGCCGACCTGTTCACCGGCCGTGACCCGGCCGGCGGCGACGTCGTCCTCACGATGGACGCCGCCGTCCAGGAGGCCGCGATGGCCGGGCTCGACGGCGTCACCGGCGCGGTCGTCGCGCTCGACCCGTCCACCGGCGCGGTGCTCGGCATGGCCAGCACGCCCACCTACGACCCCGGGCAGCTGTCCAGCCACGACCCCGCCGCCATCCGCGCCTACGCCGACCAGCTGGACGCGATGGAGACCGACCCGCGGCTCAACCGGGCGACCCAGGACAACTACCCGCCCGGCTCGATCTTCAAGGTGATCGTCTCGGCGGCCGCGCTGGCGACCGGCGAGTACACCCCGGACACCGTCGTCCCCGCCCCCGACCTGCTCACCCTGCCGGACACGTCGACGACGCTGGAGAACTTCAACGGGTCCTCCTGCAGCAGCAGCCAGGAGCAGTCGCTGATCGACGCGCTGACCATCTCCTGCAACACCGCCTTCGCGCAGCTGGGCATCGACCTCGGCGAGGACCGCGTGCGGGAGATGGCCGAGGCGTTCGGGATGACCGGGGACGGCATGGAGATCCCGCTGGAGGTCGCCGGCAGCAGCATCGGCGACATCGAGAGCGAAGCGGCGCTGGGCCAGAGCTCGATCGGCCAGCGCGACGTCCGGACCACCCCGCTGCAGGCGGCGATGATCGCCGCGGCCGTGGCCAACGACGGGACCCTGATGACCCCCTACCTCGTCGACCAGGTGCGCGCCCCCGACCTCACCGTCATCGACCGGTCCGATCCGGAGGAGCTCTCCCGGCCGGTCACGCCCGAGGTCGCCGACCAGCTCACCGAGATGATGGTCAGCGTCGTGGAGAACGGCAGCGGCCGGCGCGCGCAGGTGCCCGGCGTCGAGGTCGCCGGCAAGACCGGCACGGCGCAGAACGCCGGCCCCGACCACAACTGGTTCATCGGCTTCGCCCCGGCCGACGACCCGCAGATCGCCGTCGCGGTGTTCGTGGCGAACGGCGGGGGTACCGGCGGCGACGTCTCCGCCCCGATCGCGCGCGACGTGATCGAGGCCTACCTCGAGGGTCAGGGGGGCTGATGGCCCTGTCCACCGGCACCATCCTGGCCGGCCGCTACGAGATCACCGAGCCGATCGCCACGGGCGGCATGGGCGAGGTCTGGCGGGCGCGCGACCGCGTCCTCGACCGCGTCGTCGCCGCCAAGGTGCTGCGCAGCGAGTACATGGGCGACCCGAGCTTCGTCGCCCGGTTCCGCAACGAGGCGCGGCACACCGCGGCCCTGTCGCACCCGAACATCGCCTCGGTCTACGACTACGGCGAGACCAGCGCCGACGGCGGCAACGGCCAGCTGGCCTTCCTCGTCATGGAGCTGGTCGAGGGCAAGCCGCTGGTCACGATCCTCCACGAGGAGGGGCGGCTGCCGGTCGACTGGACGCTGCACGTCCTCGGCCAGGCCGCCGACGGCCTGTCGGCCGCGCACGCCGCCGGGGTGGTGCACCGCGACATCAAGCCGGGCAACCTCATCGTCCGGCCCGACGGCGTGGTGAAGCTGACCGACTTCGGCATCGCCCGCGCCCGCGACACCACGCCGCTGACCCGCACCGGCATGGTGGTCGGGACCGCGCAGTACCTGTCGCCGGAGCAGGCGCAGGGCATGGAGGTCACCGCCGCCTCCGACGTCTACTCCCTCGGCGTCGTCGGCTACGAGTGCCTCACCGGCGTGCGGCCCTTCGACGGCACCTCCCAGGTGGCCATCGCGCTGGCGCACATCAACCGCCCGCCGCCGCCCCTGCCGGGCGACATCCCGCCGGCGGTGCGGCTGCTGGTCGAGCGCGCGCTGGCCAAGGACCCGGCCGACCGGTTCACCGACGGCGCCGCCTTCGCCGCGGCGATCCGCTCGGTGGCCGCCGGCGGCGGCCTCGCGCCCACGACGTCGGCCACCGGGGCGATGGCCGCCGCGCCGACCGAGGTGATCCCCGAGGTCGACGGCGAGGGAACCCGCGTCCTCGGCGGTCCGCTCACCGGGGCGGTCGCCGCCGCCACGCTCGGCGCCGCGGCCGCCGTCCCGCGCACCGGGGGCCGGCACGCCGCCGGTGCGCGCACCATGCCCCCGCTGCAGGGCCCGCCCGTCGACGGCGACGAGCGGCGGTGGGACGACGGCGCCGCGCCGCGCCGGGGCGACCGCCGGTGGGTGTGGGCGCTGGTCTCCCTGCTGGTGGTCGCCGGGCTGGTCACCGGCGCCTGGCTGCTCCTCGGCGGTGGGGACGACCGCGACGGCACGACCGCCGGCCCCTCGGCGAGCACCTCGTCGGCCAGCGGCTCGGCCGGCGCGACGCAGCAGCTGGTCAACATCCCCGCCGCGTCGCAGTACATCGGCGAGGACGCCGACGACGTGCAGGCCGAGCTGGAGGAGGCCGGCCTCGAGGTGACCCGGGCCGACGCCGACGCCGGCCAGCTGGCGGCCGCGGGCATCGAGCTCAGCGCCGGCGACGTCGCCGCCGTCGACCCCAGCGGCATCCCGGTCCCCCGCGGCTCCACCGTCACCCTGTACGTGGCCCAGGAGGACTACACCCCGGAGGAGGAGTCCGAGGACACCGGCGGTGACTCCGGCGGTCAGGACGACGGCGGCTCCGGCGACGAGGACACCCCCGCGCCGACCACCACCCAGCAGCAGCCCGCGCCGACGACAACCACGCCGGCCCCGACCACCACCACCCAGCAGCAGCCCGCGCCGACGACGTCGGACAGCCCGCCGGTCACCCAGCCCGGCACCACCGCGCCGCCGCCGCCCGTGCAGACCACGGAGCCGACGGTGAGCGAGGGGGCCGGGGCCTCGACCAACGGGCAGGGCCAGTGGCCGCCCGACGCCGCGAACGTGGCCGCGCAGGAACCGCCGGCGTGACGCCGCTCCCTCGCGCCGCCCGGGACCGGGCGGCGTCGCCCGTTAGGGTGACCGCCGGAACCGGGCGCGCTCCCGGCGTTCCCTGCTGCCCGGGGACGCCCGCGACCCACCAGAGCACCGCCCGAGAGGACCACGCATGACCACCCCCCAGGTGCTCGGTGAGCGCTACGAGATCGGCGGGGTGCTCGGCCGCGGCGGGATGGCGGAGGTGCACCGCGGGCGCGACCTGCGGCTGGGCCGCGAGGTCGCGGTCAAGGTGCTGCGCAGCGACCTGGCCCGCGACCCCTCGTTCCAGGTGCGCTTCCGGCGGGAGGCGCAGGCGGCCGCCTCGCTGAACCACCCGTCGATCGTCGCGGTGTACGACACCGGCGAGGACCGGACGACCAGCGGCGCGACGCCGTACATCGTCATGGAGTACGTCGAGGGCGAGACGCTGCGCGACGTGCTGCGCCGCGAGGGCGTGCTGCAGCCGGAGCGGGCGATGAGCCTGGCCGCCGACATCTGCGCCGCCCTGGACTTCAGCCACCGCAACGGCATCGTGCACCGCGACGTGAAGCCCGGGAACGTGATGATCACGCCCCAGGGCACCGTCAAGGTGATGGACTTCGGCATCGCCCGCGCGGTGTCGGACTCCGCCGCCACGATGACCTCGACCGCCGCGGTCATCGGCACCGCGCAGTACCTCTCCCCCGAGCAGGCCCGCGGCGAGGCCGTCGACGCCCGCTCCGACGTCTACTCGCTGGGCTGCCTGCTCTACGAGCTGGTCTGCGGCGCACCGCCGTTCACCGGCGACTCGCCGGTCTCGGTCGCCTACCAGCACGTGCGCGAGGACCCGCGGCTGCCGTCCTCGATCAACCCGGCCGTGCCGCCGGAGCTCGACGCCATCCTCATGAAGGCGATGAGCAAGAACCCGGCGAACCGGTACCAGTCGGCCGCCGAGATGCGCAACGACCTGCTCCGGGCCCTGGCCGGGCAGCGGGTCGAGGCCACGCCGGTCATGGGCGACGAGGAGAAGACCACCATCCTCGGCGCCACGCCCGCGTACGGCGACGGCGGCTGGGACGACGACGCGGCCGCGCGCCGGCGCAAGCGCAACCGGGTCGTCGCGCTCGTCGTCGGCGCGCTGGTGCTCATCGGCGCCGTCGTCGGGGTGGCCCTGCTGGTCGGCTCCGGCGACGAGGAGCCGCGGCCCCAGGCCGCCGCGCAGGTCACCGTGCCGGCGGGGCTGGTCGGTCAGCAGCGGGAGGACGCCGAGGCCGCCGTCGAGGCCGCGGGACTCGAGGTCGGCGACGTCACGCCGCAGGTGACCGATGACGAGGACGCGGTCGGCACCGTGCTCGCCACGACGCCCGCCGGCGGCGCCCGCGTCGACGAGGGCACGGAGGTCGACCTGACCGTCGCGACCGCCCCGGACACGGTCACCGTGCCGCAGGTGGTCGACCTCGACGAGGACCGGGCCCGCACGGCGCTGGAGAACGCGGGCTTCACCGGCAGCGTGAACTCGGAGCAGGCCGACTCGCTCGCCGAGGAGGGCACCGTCGTCGCGGTGGACCCGGAGGAGGGCGCCGCGGTCGCCCCGGCGACCACCGTGACGCTGTCGGTGTCCGACGGCACCGACGAGGTCCCGGACGTGGCCGGCCGGCCCCAGGACGCCGCCCAGGAGGCGCTGCGGACGGCGGGCTTCACCAACCTGACCGTGACCGAGGTCGACTCCGACCAGCCCGCCGGCACCGTCGTCGGGACGAACCCGGCCGCCGGCCAGCAGGCGTCCGCCGGCCAGCCGATCACCCTGCAGGTGTCCGGCGGCGCCGCGGAGGTCACCGTCCCGACGGCGATCGTCGGGCAGACCGAGGCGCAGGCCCGCCAGACGCTGGCCGCGGCCGGCTTCACCGGGACGGTCTCGGTCCAGGACACCGAGGCCGACCCCGGCCAGGCCGACGGCACCGTGGTGGGCAGCAACCCGCAGCCCGGCCAGACGGTGGCGCCGGACGGGACCATCACCCTGCTGGTCGCCCGCGAGACGGCCACGCCGACGACGGGCAGCCCCGGCCCCGGCGGCCAGGACGGCGACCCGAACACCCCCATGTGAGCGACCGCGGGACGACGAAGGGCCCCTCCCGGCCGGGAGGGGCCCTTCGTCGTGACGGGGCTAGACGGCGGCGGCGGAGAGACGGCGGGCGCCCGCGGCGGCGGCCTCGACGACGGCCGGGTCGGGCGCCAGGCCGCACGCGGCCAGCCACGTGGCCAGCATCTGGTGGCCGCCCTCGGTGAGCACCGACTCGGGGTGGAACTGCACGCCCTCGACGGGCAGCTCCCGGTGCCGCAGCGCCATGACGATGCCCGACGCCGTCGCGCCGGTCACCTCGAGCTCGTCGGGCACGGTGGCCCGGTCCACGGCCAGCGAGTGGTAGCGCGTGGCGGTGAAGGGCGAGGGGAGCCCGGCCAGCACGCCGACGCCGTCGTGCACGACCTCGCTGGTCTTGCCGTGCAGCAGCTCCGGCGCGCGGACGACCTCGGCGCCGAAGGCCTCGGCGATCGCCTGGTGACCCAGGCACACGCCCAGCACCGGCGTCCCGGCCTCGGCGGCGGCCCGCACCATCGGGACGGTCACGCCGGCGCCGGCGGGCGTGCCCGGGCCGGGGGACAGCAGCACGCCGGCGACGTCGAGGTCGGGCAGCTCGTCGACGGTGACGGCGTCGTTGCGCCGGACGACGCACTGCACGCCGAGCTGGCCCAGGTACTGGACCAGGTTGTAGACGAAGCTGTCGAAGTTGTCGACGACGAGGACGGGCCTGCTCACGCTCCCTGTGTACAGCAGCGCCCGGTCAGCCGTCAGCGGCTGTGGCGTGTGCCATGTCCAGCGGGCCGGTGTAGGCCGGCACCGTGACCTCCGGCCGGTCGCGCACGGCGAAGGTGAGCCCGAAGTCCTCGACCGCCTGCTCGAACACCGCCACCTGCGGGGAGGCGTCCAGCTGCGCGCGGATGGCGGCGGGGTCGCCGATCGCGGTGACGACGAACGGCGGTGACCAGGTCCGCCCGTGGAGCAGCAGGACGTTGCCGACGCAGCGGACGGCGCTGGTGGCGATCAGCCGCTGGTCCATGATCGCCACGCCGTCGGCGCCGGCCGCCCAGACGGCGTTGACGACCGCCTGCACGTCGGACTGGTGGATGACGACGTCGTCGGGGCGGGCGCCCGTCGGCAGGCTGCCGTCGGGCCGGCGCGGGGCGTCGTCGAGGGTGATCTCCACACCGCGACCGCGGAGGGCGACCAGGCCCGCCGACAGGGCGCCGGCGTCGCCCGCCGCCTGGGCCGAGGCGACGGCGCCGTCGCGGGAGGCCGCCTGGTCGGTGAGCGCCTCGGTCCGGCGCTGCAGCGCGGTCAGCTGCTCCTGCTGGCCGGCGATGACCTCGTTGCGCTGGGCGATGAGCTCGGACAGCTCGGTGACGTCGCCGGCGCGCAGGTCCGAGCCCTCGGCGGTCTGGCCGGAGGTGGCGAACAGCAGCCCTGCCGCGAGCGCCACCACGGGCACCAGGGCGCCCCAGGCCGACCGGCGCCGGGAGGGGCCCACCGGCGGCTCGGAGGCGGTCACGCGGGCTCCTGGGGGGACGGGAGGGGGAGGCACGCCGTCGGACGCGGCCGTGCTGGTCCCCTCGGAGCTTAGGCTGGGGAGCGATCGTGCCGGTCGCGACGGACCGGCACCCCAGCGAGTCAGCAGGAGACGGTCGGAGTGCCCAAGTCCAAGGTCCGCAAGAAGTCGGTCTACACGCCGCCCGAGGGCGTGCTGCAGTCGCGCGCGGCCAACGCACGGGCCGTCCAGCCGAGCCCGCGCTGGTACGCGCCGCTCATGGTCGCGCTCATGCTGCTCGGTCTGCTCTGGATCGTCGTCTACTACGTGGCCGGCGACCAGATCCCGTTCATGGTGTCGCTGGGGGCGTGGAACTTCGCCATCGGCTTCGGCGCCATGGTGGTCGGCCTCGTCATGTCGATGCGCTGGCGGTAGCCGCCACACCTCTCCCGAGAGGCCCTCGTCCCGCACCCGGGACGGGGGCCTCTCGTGTACACGGGGGCCGTCCGGCGGTGGACACCGGGGGTGTGGACCGCTGTGCACACACCACCGGTGGATCCACAGGTCGACATGACGCCCTACCCCCAGGGTTGTCCACCGCATGTGGAGAACGCCTGTTCGACTACACCTCGCTGACCTGCGCTTTCGCAACTGGTGAGGCACGTGTGACGAGAAGGGCACCCGAGTAACTACAGGTCTGTGCTTTGTCCCCAGCTGTGTACCCAGCTGTGGATGTGTCGACATGACCGCAGCACCGGGACGGTCACCGAGCGCGAGCGCGGCACTGCGGTCGAGGAGTCGACACGCGGGCCGAGCTGGGCAGATCCCCGCCTGCGGACGGGCGTCCCCACCTCTCCCGGCCTGTGGACAGAGTCGCCGTGGACGTCCTGGGAGGCTGGGGACGTGCAGTGGTCGGCGCGGACGGCGGAGACGGTCACGCTCGGGCTCGGCGGGGTGCTGCTGACGCTGGCCGCCCTGGGGCTCGACGCGGCGGGACGGGTGCTGGTCGGCGCCGCCGGCGTGCTCCTGGTGGGCGCGGCGCTGCGCGACCTCGCCCTGCGGCCGCGGCTGGCGGTGGACGACGCCGGCGTCGTCGTGCGGACGCTGACCGGGCGCACCCGGCTGCCGTGGCCGGGCCTGCGGGTGCGGCTGCGGACGACGCGGCGGCTGGGCGTGCGCTCGCGACTGCTGGAGCTCGACACCGCCGCGCACCCCGACGACGAGGGCACCCTCGTGCTGCTGGGCCGCCGGGACCTGGGCACCGACCCGGCGTCGGTCGCCCAGGCCCTCGAGGCGCGGCGGCCCGCCTGAGGCGCGGGACGGGCCCTCAGAGGCCGAGGACGACCAGGGGTACCGGTACGGCGAGGGCGAGGGTCACCAGGACCGCGGCGAGCACCACGAGCGACAGCGCCTGCGCCGCCGTCCGCCGGCGGGTGAGGACGAGCAGCCCGGTGGCCAGGGCGCCGGCGACCAGGCCGCCGAGGTGGCCCAGCAGCGAGACGCCGGGCAGGAAGCTGATGACCACGTTGATGGCCAGCAGGGTGAGCAGGCCGCGCAGGTCCTGATGGGCGACCAGCAGGAGCACGCCGAGGGAGCCCAGGAGGCCGTAGAGGGCCGCGGACGCCCCGGCCACGGGCCGGGCGGGCTCGCCGAACAGCTGGATGGCCACGGCGCCGCCCAGGGCGGACACCAGGTAGACGGCGAGGTAGCGCCACCGGCCCAGGCGCCCCTCGAGCTCGGGGCCGAACACCAGCAGGCTGAGCATGTTCAGCAGCAGGTGGGTGATCCCGATGTGCAGGAACGCCCCGGTGAGCAACCGCCAGTCCTGGCCGAAGACGTCGACGAGGACGGGGACCTGCGAGAACTCCTCGAACACCGGCGAGCGCCAGTTGTCCAGCGGGCTCTGGCCGACCGACACCGCCGACACCGCCGTGACGACGAAGACGACGACGTTGACCGCGACCAGCGAGACGGTGACCGGGCCGAACCGGCGGCGGGCGCCGGACCAGCGGGACACCGGCCGGGCACGGCGGACCCCGGCGGAACCGGCCCGGACGTCGTCGGGGCACTGGAACCCGACGGCGGCCGGCGTCATGCACTCCGGGCAGATCGGCCGGTCACAGCGCGCGCACCGGACGCCGGTCGGCCGGTCCGGGTGGCGGTAGCAGGTGGCCGACGGGGGCGCCGGCGGCCGGCCGGCGCCCCCGTCGTCGGGACCGGTGGTCAGCTGCGCTGCACCTCGACCGACTGGATGACGACGTCCTCGACGGGGCGGTCGTTGCGGCCGGTGCGGACCTTGGCGATGCGGTCCACGACCTCGCGGCTGCTCTGGTCGGCGACCTCGCCGAAGATCGTGTGCTTGCGGTTGAGGTGCGGCGTCGGGCTCACGGTGATGAAGAACTGCGAGCCGTTGGTGCCCGGCCCGGCGTTGGCCATGGCCAGCAGGTACGGGCGGTTGAAGGTGAGCTCCGGGTGGAACTCGTCGCCGAACTGGTAGCCCGGGCCGCCGAAGCCCTGACCGAGCGGGTCGCCGCCCTGGATCATGAAGCCGTCGATGATCCGGTGGAAGACCGTCCCGTCGTACAGGGGGTCGGTGGTCTTCTGCCGGGTCGCCGGGTGCGTCCACTCGCGGCGGCCCTCGGCCAGGTCCGCGAAGTTCGCGACCGTCTTCGGCGCGTGGTCGGGGAACAGGTCGACGGTGATGTCGCCGTGGTTGGTGTGCAGCACGGCACGGCGTGCGGGGGTCGATTCGGTCACGCCGCCCACTCTCCCACTGCTCCGCCGACCCCGAGCACGGGGAGCGGACCACCCCAGGGGGACGACGCAGGCGGCGTGCCGGCAGGACGTGCCGGCGGACCTACACGGCGCTGGGCCGGGTGCCCCGGCCGTCGAGGCCGTGCGGAGGCGCGATCACCGGCTGCGGGAGGCCGGCGCTCGCGGCCGGGCCGAGCGGCGGACGCACCGGCGTCCTGCGGTGGAGACGAGGGGAATCGAACCCCTAACCCCCGCCTTGCAAAGGCGGTGCTCTGCCAATTGAGCTACGTCCCCGGGGGCGCTGTCCCCGGGAGCTCCGCGCGGGAGCCCGGGTTCAGCGGGTGGTCGGGCGGCTGACCGACTGCGGGCCGCTGGTGGCCTCGTGCCAGAGGTCGGCCTCGGCCTTGCCGCCGCCGGACGAGCGCCTGCGGACGGCGGCGACGGCACCGGCCGCGACGGCGGCCAGGGCCAGCTTCTTCAGCACGCGGTACCTCCTGGGTACGACGGCGGCCACGGACGGGGCCTCGCTGTCGCGGTGCCGGGGCACCGGTTCACGGGTGGGCCTGGGAGGACTTGAACCTCCGGCCTCATCCTTATCAGGGATGCGCTCTAACCGCCTGAGCTACAGGCCCGTGGACCTCGACCAGCTTACCTGGCCACCCCCGGGCCCCGACGGGGGGGTCCGAGGGCGGCCCCTCTGCAGGGTCCCGCCGCGCGCCTGCGAGCGGTGGGGGGCAGAGGGGTCCTCCGTCTAGTCCCGCTCGGCGAGCGTGACCTCGAGGCCGCCGACCAGGTCGGCGCAGAGGTTGTAGATGAACGCCGCGACGGTGCACAGCGCGGTCATCAGCACGATGTTGATCGCGCCGATGACGGCCGCCCCGCCGAAGACGACGCCCGGGGTGATGACGTCGCCGCCGCCCTCGCCGCTCGACGACGTGCCGAGCTGGCCGAACAGGTCGTTGAGGGTGTCGAAGACGCCGAGCCCGGACAGGACCCCGTACAGGATCCCGATCGCGACCATCCAGATGAAGAACATCGCGATCGACAGGACCAGCGAGATCTTCAGCGCCGACCAGGTGTCGACGTGCCGCAGCTGCAGCCGCGCCCGCCGCGGACCGCGGTTGCCGCGGTTCTTGGCCTGCTTGCCGGCCTGCTGCTGCGCGGCCGGCGGCTGCTGGGGAGCCCGGGCCGCCGCCGGCGGGGCGGCCACCGCGGCCGGCGGGACCGCCTGGGTGGCGCTCACCGGCCCCGGCATGGTCGCGTCGGCCGGACGGGGAGCCTGCTGGGGCGCCTGCGGCGGGGCCACGGGCGGCACCTGCCGGGCGGGCGCCTGGCCGGTGACCGGCTTGGCCAGCGACGGGCCCGCGCCCGCCGGCGTGGCCCCGGCCGGGGTCGCCCCGGACGGAGCGGGCGTCTGGCCGGTGGCGGGCGCCGAGCCCGTCGCCGGGGCTCCGTCCGCTCCGGCTGCGCCGTCCGGGCGGACCCCGGTGCGCACCGCCTGCGGCCGGTCGCTCATGCCGTTCTCCCGTTCGCCTGCGGCCCTCGCCGCGCTCTCGCGCCCGGGCGGTCCGGCGTGGTGCCGGAGGCGCCCGGGCGCCGGTCGTGTCCGTCAGCGGGAGCCGGGGGCGTGTGGTGACCGGAGGTCACCACACGCCTGCTCCCGGTTCCACCCTAGGCGGCGGGCTCGTCGTTGTCCGTCGTGCGCGCGATCGCCACGATCGACACGTCCTCGGGCAAGTTCATGAGCTTGACACCCATGGTGGCCCGGTCCTTGTTGTGGCGCACGCCGTTGACCGGCGTCCGGATCACGCCGCCGCCGGAGGTGATGGCGTACAGCTCGTCGCCGAGCCGGACCGCCAGCGCCCCGACCAGGGCGCCCTTGCGCGCCTTCGGGTCCGCGGTGAGCACGCCCTTGCCGCCGCGGCCCTGCGGCGGGTAGTTCTCGATGCCGGTCCGCTTGGCGAAGCCGCGCTCGGTGGCGACGAGGACGTCGACGCCCTCCTCCACGACCATCATCGACAGCAGCCGGTCACCGAGCGCCAGCGAGATGCCGCGCACGCCCTCGGTGGCCCGGCCCATCGGCCGCAGCGTGGCGTCGTCGGCCTTGAACCGGATCGACATCGCCGAGCGGGTGACCAGGAGCAGGTCCTGCTCGGGGTCGATCAGCGCCGCGCCGACCAGCTCGTCGCCGTCGCGCAGGTTGATCGCGATGACACCGCCGCTGCGCGGGGAGTCGAAGTCCGACAGCCGGGTCTTCTTCACCTGCCCGTTGGCCGTCGCCAGCACCAGGTACGGCGCGACGCCGTAGTCCTTGATCTGCATGACCTGGGCGATCCGCTCGTCCGGCTGGAACGCCAGCAGGTTGGCCACGTGCTGGCCGCGGGCGGTGCGGTTGGCCTCGGGCAGCTCGTAGGCCTTGGCCCGGTACACCCGGCCCTTGGTCGTGAAGAACAGGATCCAGTCGTGGGTGGAGCCCACGAAGAAGTGGTCGACGATGTCGTCCTGCTTGAGCTGGGCGCCCATCACGCCCTTGCCGCCCCGCCGCTGCGACCGGTAGAGGTCGCTCTTGGTCCGCTTGGCGTAGCCGGTGCGGGTGATGGTGACGACGACCTCCTCCTCCGCGATGAGGTCCTCCATCGTCACGTCGCCGTCGTTGGCCACGAACTTGCTGCGGCGCTCGTCGCCGTACTTCTCGACGATCTCCTCGAGCTCGGAGCGGACCAGCTGCCGCTGCCGCTCCGGGGAGTCGAGGATCGCCTGCAGGTCGGCGATGCGGGCCTCGATCTCGGCCAGCTCGTCGAGGATCCGCTGCCGCTCCAGCGCGGCCAGCCGGCGCAGCTGCAGGTCGAGGATCGCGGTCGCCTGGACCTCGTCGACGTCGAGCAGCTCCATGAGGCCGGTGCGGGCGGCCTCGGCGGACTCGCTGTTGCGGATGAGCGCGATGACCGCGTCGAGCTGGTCGAGGGCCTTGGCGTAGCCGCGCAGGATGTGCGCGCGCTCCTCGGCCTTGCGCAGCCGGTAGCGGGTGCGCCGGACGATGACCTCGATCTGGTGGTTGACCCAGTTGCGGACCAGCTCGTCCAGGCGCAGCGTCCGCGGGACGCCGTCGACGATCGAGAGCATGTTGCAGCCGAAGGAGGTCTGCAGCTGCGTGTGCTTGTACAGGTTGTTCAGCACGACCTTGGCCACGGCGTCGCGGCGCAGGGTGATGACGAGCCGGCGGCCGACGCGGTCGCTGGACTCGTCGGCGATCTCGCTGATGCCCTGCAGCCGGCCGTCCTTGACCGCCTCGGCGATCGCCTCGGCCAGGTTGTCCGGGTTGACCTGGTAGGGCAGCTCGGTGACGACGAGCTGCACGCGGCCGCGGCTGTCCTCCTCGACCGTGACGACGGCGCGCATCTTCACCGAGCCGCGGCCGGTGCGGTACGCGTCCTCGATGCCCTCGCGCCCGACGATCAGGCCGTGGGTGGGGAAGTCGGGGCCCGGGATCGCCTTCATGCAGGCGGTGAGGGCCTCCTCCGGCTCCGCGTCCGGGTTGTCGAGCATCCAGTAGGCGGCCTCGGCGACCTCGCGCAGGTTGTGCGGCGGCATGTTGGTCGCCATGCCGACGGCGATCCCCGCCGAGCCGTTGATCAGCAGGTTGGGGATCCGCGAGGGCAGGACCAGCGGCTCCTGCGTGCGGCCGTCGTAGTTCGCCTGGAAGTCGACGGTCTCCTCGTCGATGCCGGCCAGCATCTCCATGGCCAGCGGCGTGAGGCGGCACTCGGTGTAGCGCATGGCGGCCGGCGGGTCGTTGCCCGGCGAGCCGAAGTTGCCCTGGCCGTCGATGAGCGGGTAGCGCATCGACCACGGCTGGGCCAGCCGCACGAGGGCGTCGTAGATCGCCGAGTCACCGTGCGGGTGGTAGTTGCCCATGACCTCGGCGACCGGCCGGGCGCACTTGACGTAGCCGCGGTCGGGGCGGAAGCCCTGGTCGTACATGGCGAAGAGGACGCGGCGGTGCACCGGCTTGAGGCCGTCCCGCACCTCCGGCAGCGCGCGGCCCACGATGACGCTCATCGCGTAGTCGATGTAGCTGCGCTGCATCTCCTGCTGCAGGTCGACCGGCTCGACGCGGTCGCGGGCAGGGGTCTCGGTCACTGGTCAGATCTCCACGGGTGAGTGCACAGGAGTGGACGAACGCGCTGGTCGGGCGCCGGTTCGGGGACCGGGGGGCGGGCGTCGGACGCCGTTCCCCCGGCCCCGGTGCGGCGGCTAGACGTCCAGGAAGCGCACGTCCTTGGCGTTGCGGGTGATGAAGCTGCGGCGGGCTTCGACGTCCTCGCCCATGAGCACGCTGAACAGCTCGTCGGCCGTCGCGGCGTCCTCGAGGGTGACCTGGCCCAGGAGGCGGGTCTCCGGGTTCATCGTGGTCTCCCACAGCTCGCTGGCGTTCATCTCGCCGAGACCCTTGTAGCGCTGGATGCCCTCCTCCTTGGGCAGCTTCCGGCCGGCCTCGGCGCCGGCCTTGAGCAGCGCGTCGCGCTCGCGGTCGGAGTACGCGTACTCGTCGCCGACCTTGCCGCCCCACTTGATCTTGTAGAGCGGCGGCCGGGCCAGGTAGACGTGCCCGGCCTCGACCAGCGGCCGCATGAAGCGGAACAGCAGGGTCAGCAGCAGGGTGCAGATGTGCTGGCCGTCGACGTCGGCGTCGGCCATCAGCACGATCTTGTGGTACCGGAGCTTCGACAGGTCGAACTCGTCGTGGATGCCGGTGCCGAAGGCGGTGATCATCGACTGGACCTCGGTGTTCTTGAGGACCCGGTCGATGCGCGCCTTCTCGACGTTGATGATCTTGCCGCGGATCGGCAGGATCGCCTGGAACATCGAGTCGCGGCCGGACTTGGCCGAGCCGCCGGCCGAGTCGCCCTCGACGATGTAGATCTCGGAGTTGCGCGGGTCGGTCGAGCGGCAGTCGGCGAGCTTGCCCGGCAGCGAGTTGTTGCTCAGCAGGTTCTTGCGGGCGAGCTTGCGGGCGTCCTGCGCGGCGCGGCGGGCGCGGGCGGCCGAGGCGGCCTTGGTGATGATGGTCTTGGCCTCGGTCGGGTTGGCCTCGAACCAGTGCGAGATCTGGTCGTTGCAGACCTTCTGCACGAAGCCCTTGACCTCGGTGTTGCCGAGCTTGGTCTTCGTCTGGCCCTCGAACTGCGGGTCGCCGATCTTGACCGAGACGATCGCGGCCAGGCCCTCGCGGATGTCCTCGCCGGTGAGCTTCTCGTCCTTCTCCTTGAGCAGCTTCTTCTCGACGGCGTAGCGGTTGACGATCGACGTCAGCGCCGCGCGGAAGCCCTCCTCGTGGGTGCCGCCCTCGTGCGTGTTGATGACGTTGGCGAAGGTGTAGACCGACTCGGAGTACGCGTCGGACCACTGCATCGCGACGTCGACCGACATGCGCATGTCGTTCTTGCCGGTGCCCTCGGCGCCGAAGCTGATGACCGAGCGGTGGATCGGCGTCCGCTTGGCGTTGATGTGCCCGACGTAGTCGATCAGGCCGCCCTCGTAGTGGTAGGTGACCTCGGTGGCCTCGAAGGCCTGCTGCTCGGCACCGGGCTGCGGGGCGGACTCGGCGACCGACACCTCGTCGGCCACGCCGGTCTCGGCCTTGCCCTGGCCGGGCCGCTCGTCGCGCAGGACGATCTTCAGGCCCTTGTTCAGGAAGGCCATCTCCTGCAGCCGGCGGCTGATGGTGTCGAACGAGTAGGTCGTCGTCTCGAAGATGCCGCCGTCGGCCCAGAAGGTGATCTGGGTGCCCTGCTTGGAGGTCGGGCCGACCTCCTCCAGCTTGCCGGGCTTGGCGAAGTCGTAGGACTGGTGCCACTCGCGGCCGTCGCGCCAGATGCGGACGTCCAGCGCGGTGGACAGCGCGTTGACGACGGTGACGCCGACGCCGTGCAGACCGCCGGAGACGCCGTAGCTCTTGCCGTCGAACTTGCCGCCCGCGTGCAGGACGGTCATGACGACCTCGACGGTCGGCCGCTTCTCGACGGGGTGCAGGTCGACGGGGATGCCGCGGCCGTTGTCCTCGACGCGGACGCCGCCGTCGGCCAGCAGGGTGACCCGGACGGTGTCGCAGTAGCCGGCCAGCGCCTCGTCCACGGCGTTGTCCACGACCTCCCACACCATGTGGTGGAGGCCGCGCTCACCTGTGGAGCCGATGTACATGCCGGGCCGCTTGCGGACCGCCTCGAGCCCCTCGAGGACGGTGATGGAGCTGCCGGAGTAGGAGTTCTCGGTCTTCGGTCGAGCGACCACGTGGGGCCCTTCTGTCGCGCTCCCGGCATGCGGGCACCTCTCCACGGAGAGGGGCCCCGGGGGCGCACAGCGCCGCTCAGCCGGATGCTGGGGATTCCTGTCCTCCATGTTACCGGGTCCACCGACAGAAACCGCGTCGCGCAGGCCCTCAGGCCGCCGCTGCGCCACTCGCGGCTCGCGACGTACCACCGGTGTTGCCCCGGGGGTCGACACGCCCGCCCAGGGGCCGCTGGGCCGGTCGACCGGACGGCACCGTCCGCCGGCGACTCCCAGACTGGTCGACATGCAGCCCGCAGCCCGCTCCCTCACCTGTCTCGTCACCGGCGCGACCGGGTACGTCGGTGGCCGGCTGGTCCCGGAACTGCTGGCCGCCGGCCACCGGGTCCGGGTCCTCACCCGCTCACCGCGCAAGCTGCGCGACGTCCCCTGGCGGGACCGGGTCGAGGTCGCCGAGGGCGACGCCGGCGACGCCGACGCCGTCCGCCGCGCCTGCGAGGGCGCCGACGTCGCCTACTACCTGGTCCACTCGCTGGCGATCGGCCGCGAGTTCGAGGAGCGGGACCGGCACACCGCGCGGGTCATGGCCGACGCGGTGCGGGAGGCCGGCGTCGGGCGGCTGGTCTACCTGGGCGGGCTCGAGCCGCAGGACGAGGAGCTGTCCCCGCACCTGCGCTCGCGGGCGGAGGTGGCGCGCATCCTGCTCGACTCCGGCGTGCCCACCGTGGTGCTGCGGGCCGCGGTCATCCTCGGCTCGGGCTCGGCGTCGTTCGAGATGCTGCGCTACCTCACCGAGCGGCTGCCGGTCATGGTCACGCCCCGCTGGGTGCACAGCCGCATCCAGCCGATCGCCATCCGCGACGTGCTCCGCTACCTGGTCGGCTGCGCCACGCTGCCCCCGGACGTGCACCGCTCCTTCGACATTGGCGGACCCGACGTCATGGACTACGCGCACATGATGCAGCGGTACGCCGAGGTCACCGGGCTGCCGCGGCGGCGGATCCTGCCCGTCCCGATCTTCACGCCGTCGCTGTCCAGCCACTGGGTCGGCGTCATCACGCCCGTCCCGGCGTCGATCGCCCGGCCGCTGGTCGAGTCGCTGCGCAACACCGTCGTCTGCGCCGAGCACGACATCGCGCGGTACGTGCCCGACCCCCCGGAGGGCCTGCTCGGCTTCGACGAGGCGGTGCTCCTGGCGGTGCAGAAGGTCCGCAACAACGCCGTCGACACCCGGTGGACCGGCGCCTCGGTGCCCGGGGCGCCGTCGGACCCGCTGCCCTCCGACCCCGACTGGGCCGGCGGCAGCCTGTTCCTCGACGAGCGGACGCGGGAGACCGACGCCTCGCCGGAGGCCCTGTGGCGGGTGGTCGAGGGCATCGGCGGGGAGACCGGCTGGTACAGCTTCCCGCTGGCCTGGGAGGTGCGCGGCTGGCTGGACCGCGCCGTCGGCGGGGTGGGGCTGCGCCGCGGCCGGCGCGACCCCAGCGACCTCTACGTCGGCGACGCGCTGGACTGGTGGCGGGTGGAGGAGTTGGAGGAGGGCCGGCTGCTGCGGCTGCGCGCGGAAATGCGGCTGCCCGGCCTGGCCTGGCTCGAGTTCCACGTGGAACGTGCCGAGGACGGGCGCACCCGGCTGCGCCAGAAGGCGACCTTCCACCCCTTCGGCCTGCTCGGGCAGCTCTACTGGTGGGGCATCTCGCCGTTCCACGGCGTCGTCTTCGGCAGCATGGTCCGCAACCTCTGCAAGGCCGCGGAGGCGCAGGACGGCAAGGGCGCGACGGCGGCCTCGCGAGCCGCGTAGCACCTCGTCGGCCTGCCGGCCGACACCGCGGTCAGGTCCCGTCCCCCGGCTGCTCGGAGCCCTTCCCGGCGCTCGATCGCGAGACCCTCCGGGCCCCACTCCTCCCGCCGCCCCGCGGGGCAGCCCACCTGGCGATCCCGCGGCCGCCCGTCAGACCAGGAGCTGGGCGGAGGCGAGCTCGCGGTAGAGGGGGCTGGTCTCCAC
The DNA here is from genome assembly GCF_042654585.1 of Geodermatophilus arenarius. Lineage (NCBI taxonomy): Bacteria > Bacillati > Actinomycetota > Actinomycetes > Geodermatophilales > Geodermatophilaceae > Geodermatophilus > Geodermatophilus arenarius. The sequence goes on along the minus strand of NZ_JBHSGR010000010.1, from coordinate 85,470 downwards.
CAGCTCGGCGTGCGTGCCGCGGGCGACGACCCGGCCGCCGTCGAGGACGACGATCTGGTCGCTGTCGAGCACGGTGGACAGCCGGTGGGCGACGACGAGCAGCGCCCGGTCGGCGGCCGCGGCGGCCAGCGTCTCGCGCAGCAGGGTCTCGTTGCGGGCGTCGAGGCTGGCGGTCGGCTCGTCGAGCAGCAGCAGCGCCGGGCGGGCGAGCAGCGAGCGCGCGATGGCCAGCCGCTGCCGCTCACCGCCGGACAGCAGCACGCCCTCGTCGCCGACCGGCACGTCCAGCCCGCGGGTCGAGCGCTGCACCACGCCGGTCAGCCCGACGTCGGCGAGCACCGCCCACAGCTCGTCGTCGCCGGCGTGCGGCGCGGCCAGCAGCAGGTTCTCCCGCACCGTCCCGGCGAGGACCGGCGCCTCCTGCTCGACGTAGCCCAGCTGCGCGCGCAGTGCCGCGCGGGGCAGCTCGCGGACGTCGGTGCCGGCCCACCGGATCGCCCCGCCGGTCAGCGGGTAGAAGCCCTCCACCAGGGCGAGCACCGTGGACTTCCCCGCGCCGGACGGCCCGACCAGCGCCACCCGGCCGCCCGCCGGCACGGTGAGTGAGACCCCGCGCAGCACCTCCGTGCCGTCGGGGTAGGCGAACGAGACGTCGTCGAGCTCGAGCAGCGGGACACCGGGCGCCGGCGCGCGCGGGGCGGTCGTCACGCCGCCCACCTCCGCGACGGCGTCCCGCTCGGGCTCGAGGACCAGCACCTCCTGGATGCGGGCCAGCGCGCCGAGCCCGGTCTGCAGCTGGGTCCACGCCGAGACCGCCTGGCCCAGCGGCATGACCAGCAGGAACAGGTACAGGATGAAGGCGACCAGGTCGGCGACGGCGATCGAGCCGGTGGCCACCCGGTACCCGCCGAGCCCGAGGACGGCGAGGAACGCGCCCTGCACGGCGATCGACCCGGCCGGCGCGACCAGCGCCTGCACCCGCGCCACCGAGACCCCCGCCCGGTAGGCCCGCGCCGCGCTGTCCCCCACCGCGTCGACCTCGCGCGCGGTGGCGCCACTGGCCCGGATGGTGCGCACCGCCGACAGCGCCCGCTCGACGGCCGCCGTCATCGCGCCGACCTCCTCCTGCGCCAGCCGCGAGAGCCGGCGCACCCGCCGGCTGGTGCTCACCACGACCGCCATGCCGACCGCGACCGCGCCGAGCGTGACCAGCAGCAGCCAGACGTCGACCAGCGCCATGGCCACGAGCGCGCCGATCCCGACCACCGCGGAGCCGGCCACCTCGACGACGCCGGAGGTGACGGTGGCGCGCAGCAGCGTGGTGTCGGCACCCACCCGCGACATCAGGTCGCCGGTGCGCCGCCGGTCGTACTCGGCCACGGGCAGCCGCAGCAACCGGTCGGCCACGGTGCGCCGGGTGGTGAGGACGACGCCCTCGCCGGTGCGCTGCAGCAGGTAGGACTGCCCGGCGTCCAGCACCGCCCCGGCGACCAGGACCAGGACCAGCGCGGCGACGGCGGGCAGCAGCGGCCGGCCGGCGCCGACGGCGGCGATGACCCGCCCGGTGAGCGCCGGCTGGGCCAGCGCGGCGGCCGCGCCGACCAGCGACAGCCCGGCGGCCAGCAGCAGCGGCCGCCGGTGCGGGCGGAGCAGGGGCAGCAGGTCGCGCAGCCCCGCCGCGGGTGCGGCCGTGGGGCCGACGACGGCCTCGGGAGCGCTCAGGAGACGCCGGCCAGGGCGGAGACCATCGCCCCCAGCAGGCGGGCGTGGTGCTCGATCAGCTCGGGCCGCTGCCCGTCCGGGCGGACCGCGGCGAGGTGGCCGGCGGCCGTCCAGAACTCATCGCCGTCGTCGGAGGCCATCAGCAGCCCGCGCACCGTCTGGTCACCGACCAGCCGGCGGACCGCCTCGCCGTCCTCGGCGGCGAGCAGCACCCAGCGGGCGTCGAAGGCCTCGTCGCCGCTGGGCACGTGCAGCAGGCCGCCGGTGCGGTGCCGCCAGAACCGGGCCGGGGACAGCCGCAGGCCGGGCAGCGGCAGCAGCACCGGTGCCGCGGTGACCGCCCACTCGGGCACGGTGTACCGCTTGTCGGTGAACACGACGTCGAAGGCGACCAGCTCGAGGGTCCCGGCGCGCCCGCGCATCACCCCCGCCGGCCGGTGGTCCTTGGTGGCACGGACCGGTGCGGTGGCCACCAGCTCGGCGAGGACGGCGTCCTGGGGCGCGGTGCCGTCGGAGATCTCCCAGCCGTGCTGCAGCGCCCAGCCCTGCGCCCCGACGGTGTCGCCCTGGTAGCGGAACACCTGCTCGACGACGCCGGGGGTGCGCTGCCGCGGAGCGGGCGGGGCCCAGGAGACGACCGGCCCGGGGCGGGCCGGCTCCTGCTCCCGGTCACCGTCGCCCGGCCCGCCCTCGCCGAGGTGGGCCGGCTCCTGCCAGCCGTCCCGGTCGCGCGGGTCGTCGTCGCGGGGTCTGTCGTCGTGCGGGCTGCTCATCGGGGCACCGTCCTCATCCGTACGTGTCGCGGGGCCCCCGTCCGCGGACCGACCGCGGACCCTTCTTCCAGCTGGGGGCCGTCGGACCGACAACGCGCAGCCGGGTCACCACGTCCCCGCCGACCTGGGCGCGCAGCCTGGCGAGGATCGTCGGGGCGAGCAGCCGCAGCTGGGTGGCCCACGCGGTGGACTCCGCGACGACGAGCAGCTCGCCCTCGGTCAGCGTCTCCGGGCGGCAGTGCGCGGCGATGTCGGGGCCGACCAGCGCCGACCAGCGGCCGAACACCGCGCCGACCCGGGTCTGCTCCGACCAGTCCTGCGCGCTGACCAGCGAGTCGACCAGCCGGCCCAGCGGCTGCGGGTCGTCGTCGCCCGGGCGCGGGCCCGTCCACCTCCGCCGCGGGCCCGCCACCCGGCGGCGGGTGGGCGCCGGGCGGGCGGCCGACGCCGCGCGGGCCGCCTCCAGCGCGGCGCGGGCGATGTCGCTGGGCCGGGCCGGCCGCTCGTCAGCCACCGTCGACCTCCTCACCGTCGGCGCCCGCCTCGACCAGCGTCGCCGTCCCCTCGCCCACCTCGACCCGGGCGCCGCGGAGCTCGCCGGGCACGTCGTCGAGGACGGCGGCCGTGATGAGCGTCTGCTCGGCGCCCCGGGCGACCTCGGCCAGCGCCGCCCGCCGGCCGGCGTCGAGGGTGGCGAAGACGTCGTCGAGGACGAGGATCGGCTCCTCGCCGTCGGCGCGCAGCAGGCCGAAGCAGCCGAGCTTGAGCGCGAGCGCCAGCGACCAGGACTCGCCGTGGCTGGCGAAGCCCTTGGCCGGGGCCGGGCCCAGGTGCAGGACGAGGTCGTCGCGCTGCGGGCCGACCAGCGTCATCCCCCGGTCCACCTCGTCACGGCGCCGCTCGGCGACCCGCTCGCGCAGCGCCACGGACAGCTCCGCCGCCGATGGCGTCGCGGTGCCCTCAGGCAGCGGGGCGCCGTCGCCGGCCAGCGGCACGGTGCTCGCGTAGCCCAGGCCCGCGGCCGCGGCGCCCGCGCCGGCCACGGTGGCGTAGGCGCGGGCGACGTGCGGCGCGAGGTCGGCGACCAGCGCCAGCCGGGCGGCCAGCAGCTGCCCGCCGAGCTCGACGAGGTGGGCGTCCCAGACGTCGAGGGTGGCCAGCGCGTCGCCCCGGGCCAGCCGGGCGGTCTTGAGCAGGGCGTTGCGCTGCTTGAGCACCCGCTCGTAGTCGCTGCGCACCCCGGCCAGCCGCGGCGTGCGGCTGACCAGCAGGTCGTCGAGGAAGCGGCGCCGCTCGGCCGGGTCGCCGCGCACCAGCGCGAGGTCCTCGGGGGCGAACAGCACGCTCTTCACCAGCCCGAGCAGCTCGCGCGGGCGCGGCAGCGCCGCCCGGTTCACCCGCACCCGGTTGGCCCGGCCCGGGTTGACCTCCACCTCGACCAGCAGCTCGCGGTCCTCCCGGCGCAGCGCCGCCCGGACGACGGCCTGCCCCGCGCCGTGGCGCACCAGCGGCGCGTCGGCGGACACGCGGTGGCTGCTCATGGTCGCGAGGTAGCCGACCGCCTCGACGAGGTTGGTCTTGCCCTCGCCGTTGCGGCCGACGAACACCGTCGGGCCGGGCCGCAGCGCCAGGTCGACCTTCTCCCAGCTGCGGAAGTCGACGAGCTGGAGGTGCCGGACGTACATCAGCGTCCGGCGGGGAGGACGACGACCGTGCTCACGCCGGCCGCTCGACCTCCTGCGCCCTGACGGCGTGCACCGCGTGCCCGCCGAACTGCTGGCGCAGTGCGGCGACCGCCTTCATCGTCGGCGAGTCGTCCTGCCGGGAGACGAACCGGGCGAACAGCGACGCGGCGATCGTCGGCATGGGGACGGCGTGGTCGATGGCCTCCTGCACCGTCCACCGGCCCTCCCCGGAGTCCTCGGCGTAGCCGCTGATCTTCTCCAGCTGGGGGTCCTCCTGCAGCGCGCGGACCAGCAGGTCCAGCAGCCACGAGCGGATGACGGTGCCCTGCGTCCACGACGCGATGACGCCGGGCACGTCCTCGACCAGGTCGACGGCGGCGAGCAGCTCGTAGCCCTCGCCGTAGGCCTGCATCAGCGCGTACTCGATGCCGTTGTGGACCATCTTCGCGTAGTGGCCCGCACCCACCGGGCCGGCGTGCACGAAGCCCGCCCCCGGCATCTCCTGCCCGGACTCGTCGGTCGGCGTCGGCGGCCGGAGGGCGTCGAACACCGGCTGCACCTTGGCGACGTCGTCCTTCGAGCCGCCGACCATGAGGGCGTAGCCGTTCTCCAGGCCCCAGACGCCGCCGGAGACGCCGGCGTCGACGTAGCCGATGCCCTTCTCGCCGAGCATCTCGGCGTGCACCTTGTCGTCGGTGAACTTGGAGTTCCCGCCGTCGACGACGACGTCGCCGGGCTCGAGCAGCTCACCGAGCTGGCGCACCGTCTCCCGGGTCGGCTCGCCGGCCGGGACCATCACCCACACCACCCGCGGCGCGGACAGCGCGCCGACCAGCGCCTCGAGACTGTCGACGTCCCGCTTCTCCGGGTGGTGGTCGAAGCCGACCACCTCGTGGCCGGCGCGGCGCAACCGCGTGGCCATGTTGCCGCCCATCTTGCCCAGCCCGATCAGCCCCAGCTGCACGGCTCAGTCCTTCCCTCGCGGTCGTCATGGCACGGGCGCACGCGACGGTGCGGGTGCCCGCGGTGTGCGGTGCCCTCCCGGGCTGCCCGGGACACCTCCGGGCTGACGTCGGCCGACGTCAGCCCGGCAGGCGCACCGGCATGATCAGGTAGCGGTAGCTGCCGGGGCGCTCCACCGGGCGCTCGCCGCCGTCCTCGTCGTCCGTCGCCGGGTCCTCGACGCCGGAGAGCACCGCGGGCTTGAGCGGGCTGGTGAAGTCCATCCGCGCCCGGCCGGTGTGCACCGCGGCCAGCCCGTCCAGCAGGAACGTCGGGTTGAAGCCGATGGTCAGCGGGTCGCCCTCGAACTCGACGTCGCAGCGCTCCTCGGCCTGGCCCTCGTCGTCGCTGCCGCCGGCGCGCAGCGTGACCTGGCCGGGGGTGAACTCGCAGCGCAGCGGGGTGCCGCGCTCGGCGACCAGGGCGACGCGCTTGGCGGCGTCGGTGAACTGCACGACCGGCAGCGTGGCGTGCGCGGCCGACTCGCTCGGCATGATCGCGCGGTACTTGACGAACTCGGCGTCCAGCAGCCGGGTGGTGGTCTGCCGGTCCTTGCCCGACAGGCCGAGGATGCCCTCGCCGGACCCGCTGGAGGACAGCGAGACCACGATCTCCGGGCCGCTGGTGAGGGTCCGGGCGGCGTCGGCGAGCGTGCGCGCCGGGACCAGCACCGCGGCCGAGATGCCGGGGGTCTCCGGGCGCCAGGCGAACTCGCGCACGGCCAGCCGGTAGCGGTCGGTGGCGGCGAGGGTCACCCGGTCGTCGTCGATCTCCAGCCGGACGCCGGTGAGCATGGGGAGGGTGTCGTCGCGGCCGGCGGCGACGGCGACCTGGCCGACCGCCTCGGCGAAGACGTCGCTGTCCACCACGCCGGCCGACGACGGCATCGCCGGCAGCGACGGGTAGTCCTCCACCGGCAGCGTGGGCAGGCTGAACCGCGCGTTGCCGCAGGTGATCGCCAGCCGCGGGCCGTCGGCGCGGACGTCGACCGGCTGCGGCGGCAGCGCGCGGGTGATCTCGGCGAGCAGCCGGCCCGGGACCAGCACGCGGCCGCTCTCCCCCGCCTGCACGTCGACCTCCGCGCGCGCGGAGACCTCGTAGTCGAAGCCGGAGACCGACAGCTGGCTGCCGTCGACCTCGAGCAGGATGCCGGCGAGGACCGGCACCGACGGCCGCGGCGGGAGGCTGCGCGCCGTCCACGCGACGGCATCCGCGAGCACCTCGCGTGTCACCCGGAACTCCATGACCGACCCACCCCAGCTCTGCACGGCCCACTGCTGTCGTCTGCGCACCCCGGTGCCCCGGCGTCCGTGCGGACCGGGAACGGGGCTCCGTGTCTGTTGCGTCGTTCATCGTGCCCGTCGGGGTGTGGATGGGGGAACCCGGGACCCGATCAGGTGGCCGCTCCTGCTTCCTCCTGCTCTCGGCTGCCGTCCCGCTGCGGCCCCGGGGCCTCTCCGGGCCGCAGCGTCCCCACCCCTACTGGGGTTCGAGAAAACCTGGATCTATCTCCCTCATCTCCGTCATCACCGGTGTGGAAGCTGGGGATCGGGCCCCTTCCCGCAGGTCAGCGCCCGAGTCGACATGTTGGTTCGCTGTGGGGAAGTCACGTGCCGTTGTTGTCGACACGTGGACATCTCGACGGCGGTGCACAGGCGTCGCCGTCTCTCCACGCCCCGTCCCCGCTGCACCCCCGGTCTGTCCCCAGTCCGTGCCCAGGCCCCCGGCGACCGCGCCGGCCGACGACGGGCGCGGGTGGGGACGGCGGCCCTCCGGGGGCACGAAAGCGCAGGTCACCACGGCGGAACGTCGCTGGATGCACACACTGGGGAAGCACCTGGGGACGACACCCGGTGCCGCGGCTCCCCGGAGCGGTCCGGTCACACCGGGATGACGATCTCCCCAGGGTGTGCACATCCCTGGGGACAACTCGGCGGCATGTCGACACGGCGGGAGCCGGTGACCGCCCGGCAACCGCGGGACGACGGGCGACGACCGGTCCCCGCCACCGCCCACCGGCTGTGGACAGCCGGCCCGGTGTCTCCACCGCGGCGGGCCGGTGACGGCCGACGACGGCCGACCGAGGGCCCTCCGAGGGGCCGCCGGGGCTACTGGCGGGCGCGGCTCTTGATGCGCGCGGTCAGCTCGGTGACCTGGGTGTAGGTCGCCCGGCGCTCGCTCATCAGGTTGGTGATCTTCTTGACCGCGTGCATGACCGTGGTGTGGTCCTTGCCGCCGAAGGAGGCCCCGATCCGCGGCAGGGACAGCTCGGTGAGCTCCCGGCACAGGTACATGGCGATCTGGCGGGCGTTGACCAGCGTGCGGCTGCGGTTGGAGCCCTGCAGCTCCTCCATCGTCACGGAGAAGTACTCCGCGGTCGCGGCCATGATGATCGCCGCGGTGATCTGCGGGCCCTGCTCGTCGCTGATGAGGTCCTTGAGCACCAGCTCGGCCAGCGGCAGGTCGACCTGCTGCTTGTTGAGGCTGGCGAAGGCGGTGACCCGGATCAGCGCGCCCTCGAGCTCGCGGATGTTGGTCTGCACCTTGCTGGCGATGAACTCCAGCACCGGGTCGGGCACCTGCAGCCGCTCGCCGTAGGCCTTCTTGCGCAGGATCGCGATACGGGTCTCCAGGTCCGGCGCCTGGACGTCGGTGATCAGCCCCCACTCGAACCGCGTGCGCAGCCGGTCCTCGAGCGTCGTCAGCTTCTTCGGCGCCCGGTCGGAGGTGATGACGATCTGCTTGCTCGCGTTGTGCAGCGTGTTGAAGGTGTGGAAGAACTCCTCCTGCGTCCGCTCGGCGCGCTCCAGGAACTGGATGTCGTCGATGAGCAGGAAGTCGATGTCCCGGTAGCGGCGGCGGAAGTCCTCGGCCCGGCCGGAGTGCACCAGGTTGATGAACTCGTTGGTGAACTCCTCGGTGCTGACGTAGCGCACCCGCACGTTGGGGAACATCCGCGCCGCGTAGTGCCCGATCGCGTGCAGCAGGTGCGTCTTGCCCAGCCCGGAGTCGCCGTAGACGAACAGCGGGTTGTAGGCCCGCGCCGGGGCCTCGGCGACGGCGACCGCCGCGGCGTGGGCGAACCGGTTGCTGTTGCCGATGACGAAACTGTCGAAGACGTACTTGGGGTTCAGCCCCGGGTCCAGGCCGGCCGGTGGACGGCGGTCACCGAACAGCGGCACCGCGGTGCCGGACGCGCGGCCGGGGGACCCGCCGCGCTGCGGCGCGGGCTCGTCGGCGCCGTCGGGGGCGGCGTCACCGAGGTCGAAGGGCAGCACCTCGGCGCCCTCCCCGACCCGCGGGCCGCGGCGGCGGCCGGTGCGCCCGCGGCTCGCGGGGCTCCAGTCGGTGCCGCCCCACTCCCCCACGCCGTCACCGGCGGGTGCCGGCGCGTCGGCGGGGGACGACGCCTCCCGGCGCGCGGCGTCCCGGCGGGCGGCGTCGGCCCGGCCGGCGTCGTAGGGCTCGAAGGGGCCGGCCTCGTACGGGGCCGACTCGTAGGACGCCGGCTCGTACGGCGAGGACTCGTAGGGGCCCGGCTCGAACGGCGCGGGCTCGAAGCCGGCACGGTCGAGCGGACGCGCGTCGCTGCGCACCCCGAAGGCGCTGCGGCCGTCGTCGGCCCGCTCGCGGTCCTCGTCGCTGGGGGCGGCGTCCACCGGCGTCCACGGCCGGCGGGTCGGCTGCTCCTCGGGCGCGGGCGCCGAGGCGGGGGCGTCCTCGAGCTGGATGGCGACGCCGATGTCCCGGCCGAGCTGCTCGGACAGCGCCTCGGCAAGCACCCGGCGCATCCGCGACTCGAGCACGGTCTGGGTGAACTCGTTGGGCGCGGCGAGCACGGCGGTGCCACCGACCAGGCCCACCGGCCGGGTCAGGTTGAGCATCGCGTTCTGCTGCCGGGTGAGGCTGGTCGCCAGCCGCTCGCGGACCGAGTCCCAGACCTCCGCCAGGTCCACCGCGGCATCGGCCATGACCGTGTCCTCCCCTTGCAGTTCGTCCCCGCTGTCCGACCTCCGGCGTCCTCGGGAGCCGGCGTCCCCGGTGCCGCGGCTGCCCGGGAAGTGGACATCCTGGACACCCGGGTTCCACACGAGTGTCCACAGGCTGTGCACGACCGGCGACATGGTGCCGTGTCGACCTGTAGATGTCAGGTCGCAGCGGGGTCGTCGCTGGTCGGGAGGGAGGTCGTGATACGGCTCGAGACGGACTGCGGTCAGGTCGACCGGGTGGTCGGCCCCCGTACCGGGCGGTCTGCCCGGACCGGAGCGACGGCGACGCTAACAGCCCCGTCCACAGCCCGGCAACGACGTCCGGGGACGCCTGGGACGGCCGGTGCGCGTGTCGTTCGGCGTGTCGTCCCCGGCCGGTCGGCGTGCCGACACCGACCGTCCGCCCGGACGGTGCAGCCTGGCGGGTCGCCGTCGGCGAGCCGGTCGCGTGACCGGGACCGCGGGAACGGCGTCCTCGGGCGCCGCCGTCCTCGGTTATGCTGGTCGGAGTCTGTGGACCGGTAGCGGTGCGCGGACGCGGTCGTCCGCCGGATCCCGGCGCCGTCCGTGTCCCGGGCCGCCGGTGCCGGGGCCCACAGCGCCAGCCTCGCGGGGTCCCGCGGAGTGGCCCCGCCGCCTCTCCCGGAGCCCCGCCGCGTGCCTGCCCACCGGCCGGCCGCACCACCGATGTCCTGCCGTAGGAGTACCCCGTGAGCAAGCGCACCTTCCAGCCGAACAACCGCCGCCGGTCCAAGACCCACGGCTTCCGGCTGCGGATGCGCACCCGCGCAGGCCGCGCGATCCTCGCCGGCCGCCGCCGCAAGGGTCGCGAGAAGCTCTCCGCCTGAGGTGCTGCCCGCGCAGGCCCGCCTGCGCCGGCGTCCGGAGTTCACCGCGGTCGTCCGGTCGGGCCGGCGTGCCGGTCGGCCGACCATGGTGCTCCACTACCTCCCCGTCCGACCCCCGGCCCGCACGGCCGGGGGTCTCGACGTGCCCGGGGACGGGACGCCCGCCGGGCCCCGTGCCGGGTTCGTGGTCGGCAAGGCGGTCGGCAACTCCGTGGTCCGGCACCGCGTGACCCGGCAGCTGCGCGCCGCCGTGCGCGAGGAGCTCGGCCGGCTGCCCGCCGGCGCCGACCTCGTCGTCCGGGCCCGCCCCGACGCCGCGACGGCGACCTCCGCGCAGTTGCGCCGCGACCTGGCCGCCGGCCTGGACCGGGTGCTCGCGGAGCGGTCCCGGCCGTCGGCCGAGCGGACGCGGTCCTCGTGAGCGCCCCCGCGGCCCGGCGTCCCGGACCGGTGGCCCGCGCGCTGCTGGCCGCCGTCGGCTTCTACTCCCGCGCCGTCAGCCCCGCGCTGCCGCCGCGCTGCCGCTTCGCCCCCACCTGCAGCGCCTACGCCGCCGAGGCGGTCGCCGTCCACGGCGCCGCCCGCGGGTCGTGGCTGGCGCTGCGGCGGCTGCTCAAGTGCGCGCCCTGGCACCCCGGCGGCTACGACCCGGTCCCCGCGCCGCGCGCGGGCCGGGGACGCCCCGGAACCGGTGGCGACGGCCGCACGTCGATGACAGCGGCACCCGCGGCCCCCGCCGACGGCGTGCCCGCCGCCGACGGTGCCCGTCGCCCCGCCCCCGAGACCCCGCCGGCGTCCCGCCGGGCCCCGCAGGAGGAGTCCTCCGTTGCTTGACTGGCTCTACACCGCCATCGCCTTCGTCATGAAGACGTGGCACTCGGTGTTCTCGACGTTCCTCGACCCGGCCGGTGGCATCACCTGGGCGCTGTCGATCGTGTTCCTCGTCGTCACCGTCCGGCTGCTGCTGTTCCCGCTGTTCGTCAAGCAGATCAAGAGCCAGCGGGCGATGCAGGAGATCCAGCCGGAGATCCAGAAGCTGCGCAAGCAGTACGGCGCGGACCGCCAGGGCTTCAGCCAGGCGATGATGGCGCTGCAGAAGGAGCGCGGGGTCAACCCGCTGGCCGGCTGCCTGCCGATCCTCCCGCAGATCCCGGTCTTCCTCGCGCTGTTCCACGTGCTGCGCCGGCTGCGGCCGGGCGCCCCCGGTCTCTACAGCTGGGACGACCAGCTCACCGACCAGGCCGCCAAGGCGGAGCTGTTCGGGGCGCCGATCTCCTCGTCGTTCACCATGTCGGGTCAGAAGGCCACCGACATCCTGGCGCTGCCCGGCGTCAGCCAGGGCGGCATCCGCACGGTCGCGCTGATCCTCATGGTGGTCATGTGCGTGACGACCTTCGTCACGCAGAAGCAGATCATGAAGCGCTCGGGGCCGGTCGAGGGCCAGGCCGCGATGGTGCAGAAGCTGCTGCTCTACGGCATGCCGGTCAGCCTCTTCGTCACCGGCTTCTTCTTCCCCATCGGCGTCCTCCTGTACTGGATGACGAACAACCTGTGGACGCTGGGCCAGCAGTTCTTCATCCTGCGCAAGATGCCCCCGCCCGGCAGCCCCGCCGCCAAGGCGAAGGCCGCGGCCGAGAAGCCCGCGATCGACCCCAAGACGCTCGCCCCCCGGCCCGGCGCCAAGCCGGTGCGCGGCAAGAGCGGCCGGCCGGCGGCCGCCGGCGTCGAGCTGACCAAGGGCGGCGCCGACGGGGCCCCGGCGGACGGCACCCCGGCCGGCGGGAACGGCGCCACCGGCACCGGCACCGGCACCGGCGCGAACGGCACCGGCGCGAACGGCACCGGCGCGAACGGCACCGGCAGCGCGAACGGAGCCGGGGGCGGCGGCACGGGCGGCGGGGCGACCGCCGCGGGCGGGACCGCCTCCGGGGGCCGCTCCGGCGGCGGGACCCGCGCCCCCCGGCCCGCGAACCGCGGCCCGCACGGCCGGCCCGCCGGCACCGGCGGCAAGCGCAAGCGCCGCTAGACCCCGGTCCGCGGCGAACGGCGTCCCCCGACGCCGCTCGCCGCGGACCCGCCGGGAGGAGCAGCGACCACGCGCCCTCCGGCCTCCGACCTCCGGGCCCGCCCCGGCCGCCCGCACCGACTGGAGGTACCTCCGTGAGCGTCCCGAACCACACCGCACCGGCCGAGACCCCCGACCTCCCCGACGCCGACGACGACAGCACCGACGCCGTCCTCGAGCCCACCGACGAGGTCGCGCCCGCCCCCTCGGGGAACGGCCGCGCCGCCGCCACCGGCACCGACCTGCTCGTCCGCGAGGGCGACGTCGCCGGCGACTACCTCGAGCGCCTGCTCGACATCCTCGACGTGGACGGGGACATCGACCTCGACGTCGAGGGCGACCGCGCCTCGGTCGCCATCGTCGGCGGCGACCTCGACGACCTGGTCGGCTCCGACGGCTCCGTCCTGGAGGCGCTGCAGGAGCTCACCCGGCTGGCCGTCGCCCAGGCCACCGGCGTCCGCAGCCGGCTGATGCTCGACATCGGCGGCTACCGGGCCCGGCGGCGCGCGGACCTCACCTCCATGGCCGCCGAGGCCGCCCGCCGGGTCGCCGGCACCGGGCAGCCCGAGCGGCTCGCGCCGATGAACCCCTTCGAGCGCAAGGTCGTCCACGACGTCGTCGCCGGCGTCCCCGGGGTGCGCAGCGAGTCCGAGGGCGAGGAGCCCAACCGCCGCGTCGTGGTCCTGCCGGAGCGGTGAGCGACACTCCCGTCCCGTCCGCCCCACCCGCCCCGGAGGTGGCCGCCTCCGTCTTCGGGGCGGGGCTGCCCGGCGCCGAGCGCTACGTCGCCCGGCTCGCCTCCGACGGCGTCACCCGCGGGCTGATCGGCCCGCGGGAGGTCCCGCGGCTGTGGGAGCGGCACGTGCTCAACAGCGCCGCCGTCGCGGAGGCCGTGCCCGAGGGGGCCCGGGTGGTCGACGTCGGCAGCGGCGCCGGCCTCCCGGGGATCCCGCTCGCTCTGGCCCGGCCGGACCTGCGGATGACCCTGGTGGAGCCCATGGCCCGCCGGGTCGAGTTCCTCGAGGAGGTCGTCGCCGAGCTCGGCGCCCCGTGGCGCGTGGTCCGCGGCCGCGCCGAGGAGCGCTCGGTGGTGACCGCCGTCGGCCCGGTCGACGTCGTCACCGCCCGGGCGGTCGCCGCGCTGCCCCGGCTGGTCGGCTGGAGCCGCGGCCTGCTGCGGCCCGGCGCCCAGCTGGTGGCCCTCGTCGGCGCCCGCGCGGTGGAGGAGCTGCCCGCGCTGGTCCCCGAGCTGGAGGCCGCGGGCATGCGCGACGTCCACGTCCGGGCTGTCGGCGCCGGGCTGGGGGACGCTGCCACTACCGTGGTGGTGATGACGCGGGGCCGACGGTGAGGCCCCGCGGGACGACGACGGCGTTCCACGTGGAACGCGACCAGGTACCCGTCCCGTTCCACGTGAAACGGGTCGGCAGGGAGGACCCGCGATGACCGACCCGGGCCAGCGGCTGCGCAGCAGCCTCGCGGCCGACTCGGCGGCCCACTCCGGCGGGGACTTCGACAGTCCCATCGCGATGGAGGCGCTGCGGGCCACCCGGGTGCTGCACGCCGCCGACCAGGAGCCGTTCCCCGCACCCGGGCGCATCCGGGTCATCACCGTCGCCAACCAGAAGGGCGGCGTCGGGAAGACCACCTCCACGGTCAACCTGGGCGTGGCGCTGGCGCTCTACGGCCTGCGGGCGCTGGTCATCGACCTCGACCCGCAGGGCAACACCAGCACCGCCCTCGGTGTGGAGCACACGGTGGGGACGCCGTCGATCTACGACGCCCTCGTCGGGGACAGCTCGCTGGCCGACGTCGTCCACCCGACGACGGCCAGCCCGAACCTGCGCTGCGTCCCGGCGACGATCGACCTGGCCGGCGCGGAGATCGAGCTGGTCTCCGTCGTCGCCCGCGAGTACCGCCTGCGCCGGGCGATCGAGGGCTACATCCACGGCCTGCCCGAGGACCAGCGCCCGCACTACGTCCTCATCGACTGCCCGCCGTCGCTGGGCCTGCTGACGCTCAACGCGCTGGTGGCCGGCGACGAGGTGCTCATCCCGATCCAGTGCGAGTACTACGCGCTGGAGGGCCTGGGCCAGCTGCTCAACAACATCGAGCTGGTGCGCGCGCACCTCAACCCGGGGATCGCCGTCCGCACCATCCTGCTGACGATGTACGACGGCCGCACCAAGCTCGCCGACCAGGTCGCCGAGGAGGTCCGCAGCCACTTCGGGGACCTGGTGCTGGCGACGGTCATCCCGCGCAACGTCCGGGTGTCCGAGGCGCCGGGGTACGGGCAGTCCGTGCTCACCTACGACCCGGGCTCGCGCGGCTCCACCAGCTACGTCGAGGCCGCGCGCGAGCTCGCCGAGCGCGGCGTCGGCCTGGAACCGATCGACGTCCGGCCGATGGGCCCCCCGCCGCCGCCCCCCGCGCCGGCGACCGCGCCGATGCCCGCCGTCCGGCCGGGCACCGCCCGGCACGCCGACCCCGCGTTCGCCGGCACCGACGCCGCCGTCCTGCCCGTTCCGACCTCCGTCGACGAGGAGACCCGATGAGCAAGCGTGGCGGCCTCGGCCGGGGTCTCGCGGCGCTGATCCCCACCGCCCCTCCGGTCGAGCAGCCGACGCTGCCCGAGACCGACGGCCCGGCCCCGGCCGCCCCCGAGACGGGTGGGACGCCCGGGACGGGTGGGGCGCCGGCGCCGGTCACCCTGCTGCCACCGGCGGCGCAGGCGGCCGCGACGGTCGCCGCGCAGGCCGCGTCGTCTCCGGGCACGGCCGCGGTCGGCGTCCCCGGCGCGCAGCTGCGCGAGGTCGCCGTCAGCGACGTCGTCCCCAACCCGCGCCAGCCGCGGCAGGTCTTCGACGACGAGGCGCTCGAGGAGCTCACCCACTCGGTGCGCGAGTTCGGCCTGCTGCAGCCGATCGTCGTGCGCGAGCGCACCGACGGCGACGGCGGTGCGCCCTACGAGCTCATCATGGGCGAGCGGCGGCTGCGGGCCGCGCGCGCGGCCGAGCTGGAGACGGTGCCGGCGATCGTCCGGGACACCGAGGACGACGCCCTGCTCCGAGACGCACTGCTGGAGAACATCCACCGCGTCCAGCTCAACCCGCTGGAGGAGGCGGCGGCCTACCAGCAGCTGCTGGAGGAGTTCGGCGCCACCCACGAGGAGCTGGCGCAGCGGATCGGCCGCAGCCGCTCGCAGGTCACCAACACCATCCGGCTGCTCAAGCTGCCGGTGAAGGTCCAGACCCGGGTCGCCGCGGGCGTCATCTCCGCCGGGCACGCGCGGGCGCTGCTGGGCCTCGACGACGCCGAGGCGCAGGAGGCCCTGGCCGCCCGGATCGTGGCCGAGGGGCTGTCGGTGCGCGCCACAGAGGAGGCGGTCGCGCTCGCCGTGGCCGAGCAGCCGGCCTCCCGCCGCCGCGCCCGCCGGATCAGCGCGCCGGGTGTCGAGGACCTCGCCGGCCGGCTGTCCGACGTCTTCGAGACCAAGGTGAAGATCCAGATCGGCCGGGCCAAGGGCCGCATCGTCGTCGAGTTCGGCTCGGTCGACGACCTGCAGCGCATCATCGGCCAGATGGCGCCGGACCTGACCGGCCGCCGCGAGGAGTCGGAAGGCGCCTGACGACGAGAAAGGCCCGGTTCCGTCACGGACGGAACCGGGCCTCTGTCTCTACGTCACCGCGAGCTCTGCGCCCGGCGGGTGAGCAGCCGCGAGAGGACCTCGCCCAGGTCGTGCCCGGCGGCCTCGACCGCCATGGGGAACATCGAGGTCTCGGTCAGCCCCGGGGAGACGTTCACCTCGAGGAAGTGCACCTCGCCGTCGGGCGAGACGATCGCGTCGGTGCGGGACAGGTCCGCGAGGCCCAGCGCCCGGTGCACCCGCACCGCGACCTCGGCCGCGCGGGCCGCGACGTCCTCGGACACGCGGGCCGGCGCGTGGTACTCGGTCAGCCCGGGCGTGTAGCGGGCGGTGTAGTCGAAGACGCCGGACTCCGGTGCGATCTCCACCGCCGGCAGCGCCTGCGGCCCCTCCCCCAGGTCGACCACCGACAGGGCCAGCTCCACGCCGTCGACGAACCGCTCGACGAGGACCGTGTCGCCGTAGGCGAAGCAGCTGACCATCGCCGCGGGCAGGTCCTCGACACGGGTGACCTTCTGCGCGCCCAGCGCCGAGCCGCCCGAGGCCGGCTTGACCATCAGCGGCAGCCCGAGCCGGGCGACGATGAGGTCGAGGACGGCGCCGGCGCCCAGCTCGCGGAAGGTGCTGTGCGGCAGCGCCACCCAGTCCGGCGTCGTCACCCCGGCCGTGCGCACCACCGACTTGGCCGCGGGCTTGTCCCAGGCCAGCCGGCAGGCCGCGGCCGGGGAGCCGACGTAGGGGACGCCGGCCAGGTCGAGGACCGCGCGCAGGGCGCCGTCCTCGCCGGTGGCGCCGTGCAGGGCGATGAACACCGCGTCGGCGGGGGCGGCGGCCAGGCCGGGCAGCAGCTCCGCGTCGGCGTCGCGCAGCTCGGCGTCGACACCGACGCGGGCCAGCTCCTCCACCACCTGGGTGCCCGAGGACAGGCTGACCTCGCGCTCGAAGGTCAGGCCGCCGGCCAGGACGACGGCGCGCAACGCGGTCTCCTCGTCCTCCGGGGCGGCCGGTGCGGCGGGGTCGGTCACGGGTTCGGTCACGTCAGTCCTCGATCCGGTCGCTGCTGGCGGGGCCGACGATCGTCTCGGCGGTGGTGTCGGTCCGGCCGACGGCGCGGAAGGTGCCGGTGTCGACGGCGTCGAAGGTGGAGTGCAGGTCCAGCTCGGCCTCGATGACCCGGGCCAGCCGGCGCACGCCCTCCCGGATCTGGTCCGGCTCGGGGTAGCAGTAGGACAGCCGCATGTACTCGCGGCCCGACCCGTCGGCGTAGAAGCCGATGCCGGGGACGTACGCGACGTGCGCGCCCACCGCGCGCGGCTGCATGAGCTTGGCGTCCAGGCCGTTCGGGAGCTTCAGCCACACGTAGAAGCCGCCGTCGGGCCGGGTCCAGGTGGTGCCCGGGGGCATCAGGGCGTCGAGCGACTCCAGCGTGGCGTCGCGCCGCTCCCGGTACAGCTCGGTGAACAGCTTGATCTGCTCGCGCCAGGGCTGGGTGTCCAGGTACCGGGCGACGGCGTACTGGGTGAGCGAGGGCGGGCAGAGCACCTGCGCCTCGGTGGCCAGCACCAGCTTCTCGCGGACGGCGAGCGGCGCGAGCACCCAGCCCACCCGCAGGCCCGGGGAGAAGGTCTTGGAGAACGAGCCGAGGTAGATGACCCGCTGCGCGTCGCGGGCCCGCAGCGCGCGCATCGGCTCGTGGTCGAAGCCGAGCAGGCCGTAGGGGTTGTCCTCGATGACCAGCAGGTCGTAGCGGTCGGCGATGTCGACGATCGCCTGGCGGCGCGGCTCGGAGAGCGTCACGCCGGCCGGGTTGTGGAAGTTGGGCACCGTGTAGAGGAACTTGACCCGGTCGCCGTTGGCCCGGCACTCGAGCAGCGCCTGCTCCAGCGCCTCCGGGACCAGCCCGTCGTCGTCCATGGCGACGTGCTTCACCCGCGCCTCGGCGGCCTGGAAGACCCCGAGCGCGCCGACGTAGGACGGGCCCTCGGCGAGGATGACGTCGCCCGGGTCGCAGAAGACGCGGGTCACCAGGTCCAGGGCCTGCTGCGAGCCGACGGTCACCACGACCTCGCTGGGCGAGGCGTCGGTGATGCCCTCGAGCGCCATGACGTCGCAGATGCGCTCGCGCAGCCGCGGGTCGCCCTGGCCGGAGCCGTACTGCAGGGTCTGCGCGCCCATGCCGCTGACCAGCTCGCCGATCATCGACCCGACGGCGTCCAGCGGCAGTGCGGTGACGGCGGGCATGCCGCCGGCCAGCGAGACCACCTCGGGCCGGCTGACGACGGAGAAGAGTGCGCGGATCTCCGAGCTCTTCATGCCGTGCGTGCGGGCTGCGTACCGGTCGGCCAGCGGGTCCAGCCGCGGGTGGCGGGGCACCACGTGCCCGTGCTGCTGCGGCGGCGTGCGGTGCGGCTGGCCGTGCGACGGCGGGAGAGAGGCCACGGACCGAGTGTAGGGAGGCCGCCGCGACCGCCCGCCCGACACGGCGGGTGAGACGGACCCGTCACACCTGGGGTGCCAGGCGCCCCACCCGTCACACCCTCTGGGGGAGGACGAACGTGCCGGTGGGCGGGTCCGCCTCGGCGGGCAGGAACAGCCGCTGGACGGCGGCCAGCACGGCCGAGGCCACGGTGCCGCGGAGCCGGGCGTCGAGCAGCAGCAGCCGGTCGACCGGGTGCGACAGGTAGCCGACGTCGAGCCGCACCGCGGGCATCCGGGTCATCCGCAGCAGGTCCCAGGTCTTGGGGTGCCCGCCGAGGTCGAGCATGCCGGTGCGGGCCACCACCTCGCGGCGGGCCAGGTCGGCGAAGCGCTCCCCCACCGTCGACGACGTCCCCGAGCCGGTGCCGTAGTAGTAGCTGGCCACCCCGCGGGCGTGCGGCGAGTCGTGGGCGTCCACGTGCAGGGAGATGAACAGGTCGGCGCCGGCGTCGTTGGCGAACGCGGTCCGCTCGGCCGGCGCCGGGTTCTGCTCGCGGCCGCGGGTCAGGTAGACCGTGGCGCCGGCCGCGGCCAGCCGCCCCTCGATCCGGCTGGCGAGGTCCAGCACCAGGTCGGCCTCGGTGGTCTCGCCGGCGGCGAAGCCGGTGTCGGCGCCGCCGTGGCCGGGGTCGACGACGATGCGCCGGCCGATCAGGTGCGGCCCGCTCTCGACGAACTCGGCGCTCTGCCGCAGCAGCTGGGGGCGCCCGCCGGTCACCTTGCGGCCCAGCTGGCGCAGCGCCCGCAGCGTCGCGGGCCCGCAGGTGCCGTCGGCGGTGAGGCCGTAGTCGCGCTGGAAGGCCTGCAGGCCGGACTCGGTGTCGCGGCCGAAGATGCCGTCGGCGCGGCCGGCGTCGTAGCCGAGCTCGAGCAGCCGCTCCTGCAGGCTGGTGACGTCGTCGCCGCGCACGGGACGCTCGGGGTCGTGGTGCAGCAGCCGGTCGCCCAGCGACCAGCGCGCCTCCGACAGCGCCCGGTAGGTCTCCTCGCCGACCCGGCCGTCCACTGACAGCCCGCGGACCTGCTGGAAGTGGCGGACGGCGAGCGCGGTGGCCTCGTCGTAGACGCCGTCGGCGGGCCCGGCGCCGTCGGTGGGCCGGAGCAGGCCCAGGCTGCGCAGCGCGGCCTGTACGTCTGCGACGGCGGCTCCGTGGCTGCCCGGACCCAGCGGCTGCATGTCGCTCTCGCTACCCATCGTGCCCACGATTGTCGCCTCCGCGACGCCTCCCGGCCCACCCGGGGCCCGTCCCGCCCCGGGAACGGCGAGGGCCCGCCTGGGACGTCCCCAGACGGGCCCTCGGGAGCCGGAGCCCGCGGCTCAGATGTAGTCGGCGAGGTCGGAGAGGATCGCGCCCTTGGGCTTGGCGCCGATGATGCTCTTGACCGGCTTGCCGCCCTGGAACACGGTCATCGTCGGGATCGACATGACCTGGTAGTCGCGGGCGATCTGCGGGTTCTCGTCGATGTTGAGCTTGGCGATCGTCAGCTTCTCGCCGTGCTCCTTGGCGATCTCCTCGAGCACCGGGGCGACCATCTTGCACGGCCCGCACCACTCCGCCCAGAAGTCGACGAGGACGGGCTTGTCACTGCCCAGCACCTCGTTGGCGAAGGTCGCGTCGGTCACCGTCACGGTGTTGCCTGCCATGGTCGTTCTCCTCTGTCGCGGTCGAGGTCGGTCGGCCTCCGCGGGGAGTAACCCGCGGAGGGGGTGCGGTATGCCCGGGGGTGGTGACGTGCCGGGACGGCCCCCTCATAGGGGGGCCTCCGTCAGCGCTCGTCGAAGGTCTCGGCCAGCCAGCGCTCGGCGTCGATGGCCGCCGCGGCGCCGGTGCCGGCCGACGTGATCGCCTGGCGGTAGATGTGGTCCACGACGTCACCGCAGGCGAAGACGCCGTCGATGTTGGTGCGGGTGGTGGGGTGCTCCACCTGCACGTAGCCCTCGTCGTCGAGCTTGAGCTGCCCGGCGAACATCTCGCTGCGCGGGTCGTGGCCGATGGCCACGAACACGCCGCTGACGGGGAGCTCCTCGGTGCTGCCGGTGGCGACGTCGGTCAGCTGCACGCCGGAGACGGTCCGGTCACCGAGCACGTCGGTGACCTGCTTGCCCAGCGCCCAGCGGATCTTCTCGTTGTCCTGCGCGCGCTTCTGCATGATCTTCGAGGCGCGCAGCTCCTCGCGGCGGTGCACGACGGTCACCGACTTGGCGAAGCGGGTGAGGAAGGTGGCCTCCTCCATCGCCGAGTCGCCGCCGCCGACCACGACGATGTCCTGGTCGCGGAAGAAGAAGCCGTCACAGGTGGCACAGGCGGAGACGCCGTGGCCGAGCAGGCGCTGCTCGTTGTCGAGGCCGAGGTACCGGTACTTGGAGCCGGTGGCGACGATGACCGCGTGCGCGAGGGTCACCTCGTCGCCGACCTTGACCACCTTGGGGGTGGCGGTGAGGTCGACCTCGGTGACGTCGCGGGCGACCAGCTCGGCGCCGAAGCGCTCGGCCTGCTGGCGCATGTCCATCATCAGCTGCGGGCCCTGGATGCCCTCGGCGAAGCCGGGGAAGTTCTCCACCTCGGTGGTGGTCATCAGGGCGCCGCCGAACTGGGAGCCCTCGAAGACCAGCGGGTGCAGGTTCGCCCGGGCGGCGTAGACGGCCGCCGTGTAACCGGCGGGACCCGATCCGATGATGACCAGGTCGCGGATGCCGTCGCGCTCCGCGGGCGGGATCACGGGTGACTCGACCTCGGTGGTCGTCGCGGGGCCGGGGGTGGGCTGGGGGTCCGTCACGCGGGGCACAACGCCGCATCGTAGGGCGGGATTCCCGCGAACAGGCCGCTGACGTGCAGGTCACTCCCCCGCGGCGGGGGTGACGGCGACCTCGGCCAGGTCGCCGGCGAAGCCGTCCTCGGCGGGGACCAGGCCGGTCACCCACACCAGGACGTACTGCGCGGTCACCGGCTCGTCGAAGGCGAGGTCGGTGGTCCCGTCGACGCTGCCGGAGGTGGCGACGGCGAAGGAGTCGAGGTCGCCGTCGGGGGCCTCGCCGGTGCGGACCTCGACGGCGATGCCCGGGGTGGTCGTCGTCAGCGTGACGCCGCCGATCGCCTGGGCCGAGCCGAGGTCGTAGACGACGCCGACGCCGGGCTTGAGGTTGCCGAAGTCGGCCGAGCCCCGGTAGGTCAGCGTGGACCAGGTGGTGGCCGGGTCGCCGTCGTGGGTGGCCGGCACCTCGTCGGTGTTCTCCGGCTCGCCGTCGCCGAAGGGGTCGAAGACGGTGGCGTCGCGGATCGGCAGGGGCGTGCCGGCCTCCGGCGCGGGGGCGGCGCTGTCCTCGGCGGGCGCGCTGCTGGACGGGACCACGGGCGTGCCGGGCCGCTCGTCGACGTTCGTGGCGACCGAGAGCAGGTTGGTGCCCACCCACCAGGCGAGCAGCACGACGACGACCAGGGCGGCCAGCAGCAGGCCGGCGACCAGGAACCGGCGGCGGCCGGGCGGGTCCTCGGCGTCGTCCTCGTCCTCCTCGACCGGCTCACCGAGGACGTCGACGTCGTGGGAGCCCTCGGCCGGCACCGGCGGGAGGGAGCGCGCGGGACCGAGCGGCACCGGCGGCAGGGTGTCGGGCTCGCGCCCCTGCGGCCGGTCGGCGTCCTGCGCCGGCGCGGCGGGCTGCCCGGCCTCGCGGTGCTCGCGCAGGCGCCGCAGCCAGCCGCTGTCACTCTCGTCGCGGCCGCGGACCGGCACGGCCGAGGACCGCGGCCGCTCGGTGAGCAGCGCGGCCATCGCCGCGGCGCTGGCCAGCCGGGCGCCGGGCTCGGTGGAGCGGGCGCGGCGGACGAGGGCGGCCAGGTCCGGCTGGGCGATGACCGGGGCGGCGGCGGGGACGCCGTCGGGCCCGGGGACGCCGGCCTGCCGGCCGGTGAGGCAGTACTCGAGCAGCGCGCCGAGGGCGGCGATGTCCTCCTGCACGGAGCCCGTGGCCGCGGGGACGGCGCGGAGGCCGACCAGCCCGTTGGGCCGCAGGACGACGGTCTCGGGGGTCAGGCCGCCGACGGCGAGGCCGACCCGGTGCGCCTCGGCGACGCCCTCGGCCAGCCGGCGCAGGACGGTGCGGGCCTCCCGCTCGCCCATCGGCCCGGACCGCAGCCGCTCGGCGAGGGTCTGCCCCTCGATCCACTCGTTGACGACGTAGGCCGCGCCGGCCTCGCCGCCGCTGCCCTCCGAGGCGTCGTAGACCATGGCCAGCGCGGGGGTGGCCAGGCCGCCGGCGGTGAGGGCGCGGGCGATCCAGGCGCGGGCCGGGGGGCCGCCGGGGACGTGCACGCGGATGGCGACGTCGCGGTTGAGGATGCGGTCCTTCGCGCGCCAGCAGTGGATGACGCCGGTCGGGGTGCGTTCCTCGGGCCCGACCTCGTCCAGCGGTCGGTACCGGTCGGGGAGGCCGGTGATCGTCGCCGTCATGGACGTGTCCGACCCCCTGTCCGCTCCCCCCGGCTGCGCGCTGCCCCGGGGACGCCGTCCGTGCCCGCCGGTCCGCCGCTCACCCGCGGCCCAGCCGCGCGCACGGCGGCGAGGGGTCCCCGGAGCTCCGGGACGCGGGCGAGCACGAACCCGGCGAGGGCCGTGACGCCGACGACCACGGTACCGATCGACAGGGTGCCGAGCGAGCCCGTCAGTGACGTGCCGAACGCGTCGTGGGTCACGCGGACGACGACCCAGCCGACGCCGGCCGCCACCGCCACCGCCAGCACCATCCGCAGCACCGGGCCCAGCGCCCCGCCCCGCGCCACACCCGGCTCGGCGCCGAGCTGCCGCCGCAGCGCCAGGTGCCCGAGCACCCAGCCGGCGAGGTAGGTGAGGCTGGTGGCCAGCATCAGCCCGGCGACGACGTGCTCGGGCTCGACCAGCGCCGGCACGAGCAGCAGCAGCGGCACCCGGACGAGGACCATGCCGACCTGGATCAGCGTCGGCGTCCGGGCGTCCTTCATCGCGTAGAAGACGCGCAGCTGCAGGAGCGTGACGGCCATGGGCAGCAGCCCGAACGCGCCGACGGCCAGGGCCGCGCCGATGCCCTGCGCCTCGTCGACCGAGGTGTTGCCGCGGGCGAAGGCGACGACCCCCAGCGCCGGGCCGACGACGGTGAGCGCGGCGGCGACCGGCAGCAGCCCCAGCGCGGACAGCCGCGTGCCGAGGGAGAGGTCCTGGACGACGCCGGGGACGTCGTTCCGGGCGGCGGCGCGGCTCATCCGCGGCACCAGGGCGGTGAGCAGCGCGACGCCGATGATCCCGTAGGGCATCTGGAACAGCAGGCTGGCGTAGGCGAAGGCGCTCGAGCCCAGCCCGCCCTCGCGGGCGGCCGCGTTGGCCACGCGCGTGGCCACGACGACGCCGACCTGGCTGACCGCCACGTAGAGGACCACCCACAGGCCCAGCCCGCCGACCTCGCGCAGCCCGGTCTGCCGCAGGCTCCACCGGGGTCGCAGCGGCACGCCGGCCCGGTGCAGCAGCGGCACCAGCACCAGCGCCTGGACGGCGATGCCGAGCAGCGTGCCGCCGCCGAGCAGCCACACCTGGCCGGGGGTGATCGTCCGCGGCTCGAGGTCGCCGGGCCCGCTCGCCATCACGAACAGCACGCCGGTGGCGATGACGACGACGTTGTTGAGGACCGGCGCCCACGCCGGCGGGCCGAACACCCCGCGCGAGTTGAGGATCGCCTGCGCCAGCGCGCCGATGCCGTAGAAGACGATCTCCACGAGCAGGATCCGGGCCAGCCAGTTGGCCAGTCGCACCTGGTCGGGGTCCTCCTGGATGCCGTACAGCGCGGTCAGGGCCGGAGCGACGACGACGGCGACCGCGGTGACCACCAGGAGCCCGGCGATCGCCACCGTGGACAGCCGCTGGGCGTAGGCGACGCCGCCGTCGCGGTCGCGCTCCTGCGCGTGCACCAGCAGCGGCACGATGACCGAGGTCAGCACCCCGCCGAGCAGCAGCTCGTACACGATGTTGGGCAGCGTGTTGGCGGTGTTGTAGGCGTCGTTGACCAGCCCGACGCCCAGCGCGGCGGCCAGCACGACCGTGCGCAGCAGGCCGGTGATCCGGGAGACCAGCGTGGCCACCGCCATCGTCCCGGCGGCGCGCAGGAGGCCGCGGCTGCCGCCGGGGGCGCCCTCCCGCCGCCGTGCCTCCTCCTCGGTCTCGCCCTCGGGCTGCGGGACCGGGGGCAGGTGCAGGATCGGGATGACCTGCGTCTCGTCGGCCGGGATGAAGCGGCGCCGCACCGGCGGGGGCACCGGCGGCAGCGGACGGGGCGCGGGCCGGACGACCGCGGGCGGGGGCACGTCGGCCCCGGGGGGCGCCGGGCGCCGTCCGTCGGCCTGCACCCCGGGCTGGTCCCCGGTGCGGGGAGCGCCCGGCGGGCGGGTCCGGGCCGGCGGCACCGGGGGCATGGCGCGGCGGCCCGCCGGGGTGCCCGGGAGGCCCGAGCCCGGCGGCGGGGCGACCGGGTACGGCGGCGGGGGCAGCGGCCGGGACCGGTCGCGCGCCGGCGGGGGCGGCGACGCCCCCGGGGACGCCGCCGCGGGGGGCGGGGAGGACACGGGAGGGGGCACCGGCGGCAGCGGGCGCGCCCCCGGCTCCCGGGCGGGCGCGTCCTCGTCGCTGCGGGAGTGGCCGGTCACACCGGGCTCCGGCTGGGCGGCCAGGCGGTCCCGGCGCCGTCGGGCAGCTCCTCCTCGGTCCGCCCGCGGCGGCGGAGGAAGAGGACCCCGCGGCGCAGGAACAGGAGCCCGAGCAGGACGGCGGCGCCGATGGTGATCGACAGCGAGATCGTCCCGTAGGCGGTGCTGCGCACCTGGATCGCGACGTCGTCGCCCAGCCGGCCGCCGTCGGGGGTGGTGAGGCTCGCGGTGACGGCGAAGCGGCCGGACTGGCGCACCTCGGTCGGGACCTCCAGCGTCGTGCGCTGCTCGGGGGCGAGCTCCGCGCCGACGTCGCCGATGGTCAGGCCGACGTTGTCGCGGGTGCGCGCCTCGACCAGCACCCGGACCGCGAAGGGCAGGTCGTTCTGCACGGTGAGCACCAGGGGCGCGTCGCTGGAGGCCAGGCTGTAGGTGCCGTCGGCGGGGGCGACCAGCGTCACCCGCTCGCGCAGGCCGGCCAGCGTGTCGCGCACGTCCCCGGCGGCGGCGGTGAAGCCGGCCGGGTCGTCCCGCCAGGCCGCCGAGGCGGCCCGGGCCAGCGCGGCGTCGTAGCCGGCGAGGACGGTGGCGGGCTCCTCGACGACGGCGCCGGCGAGGTCGTCGCGCAGCGCGGTCGCGGCGACCAGCCCGGCCACGCCGGCGGGGTCGAGCACCGCCGCGCCGGCCTGGTCCACCGGCGTGCCGGCGTCGGCGACCGGGCCCGTGGACAGGTCGGTCAGCGACGCCGGGCGCAGCCCGGGCAGCGCGGTGTCGGTGATCATCGCGGCGACCGCCTCCGGGTCGGGGTCGACGTCGCGCGGCGGGGCGACCAGGACGCTCTGGCCGGCCGGGGTGGCGGCCGCCTGCTGCGAGACCAGCACCAGCTCGGCGACGTAGCGCTGCTCGGCCACCCGCGGCCCGCCCTCGGCCGTGTCGGCCGTGCCGACGACGGAGGACAGCCCGGCGTCGGCCACCAGCGCCTCGACCGGGCCGTCGGTGCCGGGCACGGTGGTCCGCGCGGCCGCGCCGCCGCCGGGGACGCCGAGCGCCGCGTCGCCGTCGCTCAGCGCGCTGGAGGCCACCACGACCTGCTCGACGCCGCCCTCCCGGAGGGTCGTGAGCGTGTCCGGCCGCAGCGCCCCGCCGGCCGCCCAGGTCAGGTCGGTGCGCGGCGTGACCCCGAGGACGTCGGCCAGCAGCGCGGCCCCGGCCGGCCCGGGCGAGGCCGCGGAGACCACGCCCCCGCCCTCCGGGGTGTCGCCCTCGGCCCCGGGTGCGGCGCCGGGCAGCGCGCGGGTGAGCGCGGGCTCGAGGCCCGCCGCCTGCAGCGCGTCGGCGTCGACGTCGCCGTAGGGCAGGGCGACCACCGGGTGGTCGGCGGCCACGGCGCGCAGCCGCTCCAGCCACGCGGCGGCGGCCTCGGTGCCGGTGCCGGCGCCCTCCTCGCCGCCGACGTCGTAGGGGCCCTCGGCCATGACCGAGAGCTCCTCGACCAGGGCGGGGTCCACCGCGAGGGTCACCGGGGCCAGGGGCGTGGCCGCGGGCGCGCCGGGGGCGACGGCGGCGGGCAGCCGCTCGACGACGGCCAGCGCGCGGTCGAGCCGGCCGCCGTCGGCGACCGCCTCGGCCAGGCCGTCGTCGACGAACCCGCCGGAGGCGTCGCGGTGGGTGCGCTCGGCCAGCGGCCACAGCCAGGCGACGGCGGTGGCGGCGGCCGGCGGCGCGCTCTGCTGCACCACGTGGGTGCGGACCTCGCCCACCCGGCTCGGCTCGCCGCCGTCGGTGGTGCCGTTGACGTTGACCAGCACGGGGTAGACGCCGTCGCGGTCCAGGGCCAGGTCGGCGGTGGTCACGGTGACGGTGAACGGCGCGGAGTCGCCGGGGGCGAGCGGGCCGGGCAGCGGCTGGAACGGCGTGCTGAACGCGGTGGCCGGGTCGGGGTCGGCGTCGGAGGCGAGCAGCTCGGCGCGGGTGGTGACGGCCTGGCCGCGCTGCAGCCGGACGCCGAGGTCGGTGACCGTCTCGGTGCCGTCGTTGGTCAGCGTGCCGGCCAGGGTGACCGTGCCGCCGGGGGCGACCGTGCGCGGGTCGAGCCGGGTGACGTCGACGGTGACCGGCCGCTCGGGGTCGGCCGCGGGCGCGGCGGGCGGTGCCGGTGCCGCCGGTGCCGCGGCGGCCGGGGCCACGCCCGGGGCGAGTGCCGGGGCGGCGGCGAGCGGAAGGGCCAGCAGGGCCACCGTCAGGACGCGGGTCACCGTCCTCCCGCGCCGGCCGGCCCCGGACCGGGGGGTGCTGTGCCGAGGATGGACGTCGCGGTCCGGGTCACGCACTGTCGGCGAGCAGCGCGGGCGCCCGCTCGACCAGCGCCCGCTCGTCGGCGTAGGCCAGCCGGTCGGACAGCTCGTCGAGGGGGACCCAGGCGACCTCGGTCACCTCGACGTCGGCATCGGACAGGGCGCCCCCGATGGCGCGCAGCAGGAAGTGGTGCACGGTCTTGTGCACGCGGCGGCCCTCGGCGACGAACCAGAAGTCGATGATCCCGAGCGGGGCGAGCACCTCGCCGATGATCCCGGTCTCCTCGGCGACCTCCCGGACGGCGGTGTCCTCGGGGGTCTCGCCCTCCTCGATGTGGCCCTTGGGCAGTGACCACAGCAGCCGGCCGCGGCGGTCGGTGCGACCGATCAGCGCGGCCCGCGGGCCGGAGATCCCGTCGTCGGCGACCACGAGGCCCCCGGCGGAGGTCTCGTCGACCCGCCGCAGCCGGCGGCCGGGACGCCCTCGTCCGCCGGTGCCTGCCATGCCAGGAGGGTAGCGCGAGCCGCCGCACTACCCTGGCTCGTCGTGTCCGGGGAGCGGAAGAGTCGTCCGGCCGCCGTGGACGTCCCGCCGGCGGTGCAGCAGACCGTGCGCGAGCTGGTCGAGGTCTCGCCCGTGCTGGTGGAGCTGGGGGAACGCTTCGCCGCGGCCGGGTTCGAGGCCCACCTCGTGGGCGGGTCGGTGCGCGACGCCCTGCTGGCCGCCGGCAGCGGCGCGCCGACGCCGCCCGGCGACCTCGACGTCACCACCGACGCCCGGCCCGAGCAGGTGCTGCGGCTGCTGCGCGGCTGGGCGGGTTCCACGTGGAACCAGGGCATCGCCTTCGGCACCGTGGGCGCCGAGGTGCGCGGCACCCGGCTGGAGATCACCACCTTCCGCGCCGACCGCTACGACCGGGAGTCCCGCAACCCCGAGGTGGCGTGGGGCGACTCGCTGACCGACGACCTGGCCCGCCGCGACTTCACGGTCAACGCGATGGCGGTGTCCCTCGGACCCGACCGCACGGTGACCGACCCGTTCGGCGGCCTCGGCGACCTGCTCGCCCGCCGGCTGCGCACCCCGGGCGCGGCGGCGGACTCCTTCGCCGACGACCCGCTGCGGATGCTGCGCGCGGTGCGCTTCGTCGCCCAGCTCGGGCTCACCCCGGACGACGACGTGGTCCGCGCGATGACCGACATGTCGGGGGAGCTGGCGCGGATCACCCCGGAGCGGGTGCAGGCGGAGCTGTCCAAGACGCTGCTGCAGGACAGCCCCCGCGCGGCGCTGGAGCTCTTCGTCTCCACCGGCCTGGCCGACGTCGTGCTGCCCGAGCTGCCGGCGCTGCGGATGGAGATCGACGAGCACCACCAGCACAAGGACGTCTACTCCCACTCGCTGACCGTGCTCGACCGGGCGATCGCGCTGGAGAAGGCCGATCCGGACGCGGGGTCGCCGGACCTCGTGCTGCGGCTGGCGGCGCTGCTGCACGACGTCGGCAAGCCCGCCACCCGCCGGCACGAGCCGCGCGGCCGGGTCTCCTTCCACCACCACGAGGTCGTCGGCGCGAAGCTGGTGCGCAAGCGGCTGACCGCGCTGCGCTACCCCAAGGACGTCGTCGAGGCGGTCGCCCGGCTGACCTTCCTGCACCTGCGGTTCCACGGCTACGGCCGCGGGGAGTGGACCGACTCCGCGGTGCGCCGCTACGTCACCGACGCCGGCGACCTGCTGTCCCGGCTGCACAAGCTGGTCCGCTCGGACTGCACCACCCGCAACCGGCGCCGCGCCGCCGCCCTCTCGGCCACCTACGACTCCCTCGAGCGGCGGATCGCCGAGCTGTCGGCGGCCGAGGACCTCGCGCGGGTGCGGCCCGACCTGGACGGCAACGCGATCATGGAGATCCTGGGCATCCCGCCGGGCCGCGAGGTCGGCGAGGCGTGGACGTACCTCAAGGACCTCCGCCTGGAGCGCGGTCCGCTCGGGCCCGACGAGGCCGAGGCCGAGCTGCGCGCCTGGTGGGCCGCCCGCTCCTGACTCCCCCGCTCAGGTGTGCCCTCCGCCCGCGCCCCTCCCCGCGCCCCGCGTCCGCCGGTAGGACGGACGGCCGGACCGCGAACGGGGGAACGGGTGCACGGGGGAACGCAGGACGGGCGTGCCGTGCGTGCGCCGTGGCCCTCGCAGTGGCCCTCGCAGTGGCCCTCGGAGCGGCCCCCGGGGTGGCCCTCGGAGCCGCCGCCCGGCCTCCCCGCCTCGCCCACCGGACGCGTGCCGCAGTGGGTGCTCGACCAGACGGCCGGCCGCCCCGCCGACCCGCTGCCGTGGCGCGCCTGGGAGGGCGGGCCGCCGCCCCCGCGCCGCCGCTCCCCCGCCGTCCGCGGGGTGCTGGCCGTCGTCCTGGTGCTCGCGCTCGGCCTGGGCGCCGCGGTCCTGGCCGGCCCGCGCCCGTGGCCCTGGGAGTCCTCCTCCGGCTCCGCCGTGGCCGCCAGCCCCGCGGTCCCGGTGGACCGGCCCACGCCCGGGCGCGAGGCGGCGGGCTCCCCGCTCGGCACGCCGCCGCCGGCCCCGGTCGGCGGCACCTTCGAGTTCGTCGAGCACCAGGCCGACGGCGTCACTCCGGTCGCCTACGACCCGTGCCGCCCGGTCCACTGGGTCATGCGGCCCGACGGCGCGCCGCCGGGCGCCGCCGGGCTGGTCGAGGAGGCGCTGGCCCGGGTGTCGGCCGCCACCGGCCTGCGGTTCGTCTCCGACGGCACCACCGACGAGGGGTACACCGACGACCGGGCGGTGTACCAGCCCGGCCGCTACGGCGACCGCTGGGCGCCGGTCCTGGTCAGCTGGGCCACCCCGGAGGAGGTGCCCGGCCTCGGGGGCACCGTGGCCGGCCTGGGCGGCAGCCAGGCGGCCGCCGCGGCCGGCGGGCCGTGGGTGTTCGTCACCGGCGCGGTGACCATCGACGCCGGCTGGGCCGGTGGCGCCGCGGGGTCCCCCGAGGGCCGGGCCGCGGTGCGCGCCGTCCTCATGCACGAGTTCGGGCACGTGCTGGGCCTGGACCACGTCGACGACCCGGCCGAGCTCATGGCCCCGCGCAACGACGGCCAGGTGGACTTCGGCCCCGGCGACCTCGCCGGCCTGGCGCAGCTGGGCCGCGGCGCCTGCGAGCCGGACCTCTAGACCCGCGCCGGCTCCGCGCCGCGCCGCAGGAACGCCACGGCGGTCAGCCCGTACACGGCGCCGACGGCGACCAGCACCGGCACCGAGACCCCCGAGGCCGGCAGCACCAGTGCCCCGGCCACGAGCGCGGCGACGTAGGTGACGTTGACCAGGGTGTCGTAGACGGAGAACACCCGCCCGCGGACGTCGTCGGCGAGCACCTCCTGCAGCGTCGTGTCGACGCACACCTTCACGCCCTGGGCGACGAAGCCGAGCACGAACCCGCCGGCCACGATCCCCGGCGGCGCGAGGGTCAGCCCGAGCAGCGGCTGCAGCACCGCGCCTGCCACGAGCAGCGACGCCGTCCACCGGCGGCGGCCCAGCCGGCGCACCGCGGCCGGGGTGACCAGCGCCGCGAGCAGCGTGCCCACCGCCCCGGCGCCCACCACCTGCCCCAGGCCGACCAGCCCGCCCGGGAACAGCGGCCCCGACCCCTCCGCCAGCGGGCCGCGGTACAGCAGCAGCGACACCAGCGTCAGCACGCCGTAGCAGACCCGGTGCCCCGAGACGGCCACCAGCGCCGCCGTCGCCGGCGGGTGCGCGGCCACGTCCCGGACGCCGTCGGCCATGCCGCGCAGCACCTGCCGGGCCGTGAGCCGGGCCGACCGGGTGGCGGTGTCGGGACCCAGGTGCGCCCGGGAGAAGCCCGCCACGGCCGCCGCGGCCGCGAGGTAGGGCAGCGCCGCGGACAGCGTCACGGCCGCGTAGCCGGCGTCCCCGGCCGGGGCCATCTGCAGCAGGCCGACCGCGGCCGCCCCGCCGACGACGGTCGCCACCGCCCCCGAGGTCGTCGACAGCGCGTTGGCCGTCACCAGCGCACCGGCGTCAGCGGTGTGCGGCAGCCCGGCCGACAGCGCCGCCAGCACGAACCGGGTGACGGAGAAGACGGCGAGCCCCGCGACGGCGAGCGGCAGGCCGCCGGCCCCGGTGACCACGAGCGCCGCGACGACGGCGACCAGGCCCGCGCGCAGCACGTCGGCGTGCACCAGCACCTGCCGGCGGCTCCACCGGTCCAGCCAGACGCCGGCGAAGGGGCCCAGCACCGAGTAGGGCAGCAGCAGGACCGCGAACCCGGCGGCGACGGCGAGCGGATCGGTGGCCCGCTGCGGGTTGAACAGCACGCTCCCGGCGAGCGATGCCTGGAAGACGCCGTCGCCGAACTGCGCCAGGAGCCGGGTGGCCAGCAGCCGGCGGAAGTCCTCCCGGCCGAGCAGGAGCCGCACGGTCGCAGCGGCCCGCGTCACCGGCTCACCCTACGGTGCGCGCCCGCCCTCCCCCGGGGCCCGGACTGTTGCACACTGGACGGGATGTCTCCGGTGCCCTCACCCGAACCCGAGTCCGGCCCGCCCACCCGGCGGGTCACGGGCCGACGGCGTCCGCCGGTGCCGCGGCTGTCCACCGGCACCCTCGACGACGTCGTCCCCGGCTCGCTGCTCGTGGCCATGCCCGGGCTGACCGACCCGAACTTCGCCGGCACCGTGGTCTACGTGCTCGACCACAACGACAGCGGCACGCTCGGCGTCGTCCTCGGCCGGCCCAGCCAGGTCGAGATCCGCGACGTGCTGCCCGGCTGGTGCGACCTCGCCGTCGAGCCGGGCGTCTTCCACGTCGGCGGCCCGTGCGAGACCGACACCGCGCTGTGCCTGGCCAGCGCCCCCGGCGCGGCCGGTGAGGTCGAGGGGCTGCGGCGGGTGGCCGGCGACGTCCACCTCGTCGACCTCGACGCCGACCCGGGAACCCTGGAGAGCGGCCTGTCCGGCCTGCGGGTGTTCGCCGGCTACGCGGGCTGGTCGCCCGGCCAGCTGGCCGCCGAGGTCGCCGAGGGTGCCTGGGCGTGCGTGCCCGGCACCCCGGGCGACGTGCTCAGCGAGCTGTCCGGACCGCAGCTGTGGCGCGCGGTCCTCGCCCGGCAGACCGGCCGCCTGGCGGTCCTGTCCACGGCACCGGCCGACCCCTCCGCGAACTGACACGCCGCGGGAGCGCGGTCCGGGGCGCGCGCCCCGGCGAGGTCTGGTAGGAATGACCTCGGAGGGGGCGGTCTGGGGAAGAGGCCGCCCCCTCTTCCGTGCCCGGCCCCGGTGAGGTGCCGGAGCGGCCTCCCCGCAGGGTCCCGCCGCGAGCCCGCGAGTGGGGCGGCGAGGTCCTCCGTCAGATCCCGACCGCCGCCGCGACCTCCGGGTGCGATGTCGCGTCCACCGTCTGCCCGTCCTCCGGCAGGGCGATCGTCCGCGGCCCGTGGTCCGACAGCGTCACCGTGACCTCGGTGTCCTGCCCGGGCAGCGGGGTCACGTACTGCAGCAGCAGGCCGGTTCCGTCGTCCACGGTGACCGTCCAGCCGGCGTCGGCCGCGTACACCGTGGCCAGCCGGCGGTCGACCGAGCGCTGACCCTCCCAGGTGTGCTCGCCGCCGCGGAAGGCGGCGGCGTCGTCGGCCTCGGGGGCGCCCAGGTTGAGCACCACGGTCACGAGGACGTCGGTCAGCGGCACCGCGTCGGGCCCGGTCGCCAGCGGGCGGCTGACGAACGGGACGTCGGGCAGGCCCGCGGCGGCGAGGGCGTCCGCCAGCCCGGGGACGTCGCCGAACCAGATGCGGTCCCGGGTGAAGAACAGCGTGCGGGTGTCGTCGGGGCGCCCGTCGCCGTAGGTGGTCACCGCCTGCGCCCGGCCGGCGGAGCCGGTGAGGTCGACCTCGCCGGTGAGGCGCAGCAGGCCGCCGTCGCCGAAGGGCGCGGCGACCTCGACGTCGGCGCCACCCTCCTCCGCGTCCCGCGCCAGCAGGCCGGCGAGCACCTCGGCCTCCTCGGCGGTCACCGGGTCGCCGGGCTGCCGGTCGGCGGGGTCGTCCGAGCACCCGGCCAGCAGGACCGCCAGCAGGACCAGCGCGATCGCGAGCAGGCGGCGCGGCATGGCGGTCAGCGTAGGCAGCCCGGCGGCACCGGGCCCCCGACAGGCCGCAGGCCCGCCCCCCGGGTCGGGGGACGGGCCTGCCGGCTTGCGGGACGCGGTCAGCGCGTCAGCGCTCCACCTCGCCGCGGATGAAGGCCTCGACGGCGTCGCGGGCCTCGCTGTCGCTGTACTGCACCGGCGGGGACTTCATGAAGTACGACGACGCCGACAGGATCGGGCCGCCGATCCCGCGGTCCTTGGCGATCTTCGCCGCGCGGACGGCGTCGATGATGATGCCGGCCGAGTTCGGGGAGTCCCAGACCTCGAGCTTGTACTCCAGGTTCAGCGGGACGTCACCGAACGCGCGGCCCTCCAGGCGGACGTAGGCCCACTTGCGGTCCGACAGCCACGGCACGTGGTCCGACGGGCCGATGTGCACGTTGTCGGTGCCCATGTCGCGGTCGACCTGGCTGGTGACGGCCTGGGTCTTGGAGATCTTCTTGGACTCCAGGCGCTCGCGCTCGAGCATGTTCTTGAAGTCCATGTTGCCGCCGACGTTGAGCTGCATCGTGCGGTCGAGCTGCACGCCGCGGTCCTCGAACAGCTTGGCGAGCACCCGGTGGGTGATGGTCGCGCCGACCTGGCTCTTGATGTCGTCGCCGACGATCGGGACGCCGGCGGCGGTGAACTTGTCCGCCCACTCCTTCGTCCCGGCGATGAACACCGGCAGGGCGTTGACGAACGCGACGCCGGCGTCGAGGGCGGCCTGCGCGTAGAACTCCGCGGCCTGCTGCGAGCCGACCGGCAGGTAGCAGACGAGGACGTCGGCGCCGGACTCCCGCAGCGCCGCGACGACGTCGACCGGCTGCTCGTCGGACTCCTCGATGGTGGCCCGGTAGTACTTGCCCAGGCCGTCGAGGGTGGTGCCGCGCTGCACGGTGACGCCCAGCGGCGGGACGTCGGTGATCTTGATGGTGTTGTTCTCGCTGGCGACGATGGCCTCGGAGAGGTCACGGCCGACCTTCTTGGCGTCCACGTCGAACGCCGCGACGAACTGCACGTCCGAGACGTGGTACTCGCCGAAGCGGACGTGCATGAGGCCCGGGACCGAGGTGGTCTCGTCGGCGTCGCGGTAGTAGTGCACCCCCTGAACCAGCGAGGCGGCGCAGTTCCCGACGCCCACGATGGCGACCTTGACAGCTCCCATGGGTTTCCTCTCTCCCTGGACCGGGTGGTCCGTGTCGCGGGACCGTTCCGGTCCTGGCGGTGGCTGCCGGTCGAGCTGGACAGCCGTGGTGCCTGTTGTGCGGTGTCGCTGGGGTGGGTCCCGCCCGGGGGCGGCCTCACCCCTCGCCGGGCGGCGGGCGCTCACCGCCGGGCCCCGGCTCGGGCCGGCGCCGCTCGCTGTCGATGAGCTCCGACAGCCAGCGCACCTCCCGGTCGACCGAGTCCAGGCCGTGGCGTTGCAGTTCCAGCGTGTAGCGGTCGAGCCGTTCGCGGGTCCGCGCCAGTGAGGACCGCAGGCCGTCACGCTGCCGTTCGACCGTGCGGCGGCGCCCCTCGAGGATGCGCAGCCGCACGTCGGCGGCGGTGTGCCGGAAGAAGGCGAGGTGGACGCCGAAGAGCCTGCCGTCGTCGTACGCCTCGGGACCGGCCTGGCTGACCAGCTCCGCGAAGCGCTCCTTGCCCTCCGCGGTGATCGTGTAGACCACCTTCCCGCGCCGGCCGGTGAGCGGCGGTGCGTCGGCCGGCAGCGGCGCGCGCCGGTCGGACTCGTCGGTGGTGACGAACCCGGCCGCGTGCAACCGCTTCAGCGCGGGATACAGCGAGCCGTAGGAGATGCTGCGCAGGCCCCCCAGCACCTCCGCGAGCCGTTTCCGCAGCTCGTAGCCGTGCATCGGGGACTGCTGCAGCAGTCCGAGGATGGCGAACTCGAGCATCTCGCCCCCCGTCGGCCCCTGCCGTTCGATGTATCGAGACGATACATCGGGAGGTGATCCGGTCGGCAACCCGAGGCCCCTCCTCCACTCGCGGAGCGCGCGCACACGGGGTGACGACGGGCCCGGGCGCCGGCGGACCTGCGTACATTGACGGCCGTGCCCGGACGTCGCTCCGTCGTCGACTACTCGCTGCAGAGGCGGGCCGTCCTGGCGGACGTGCACGCCGGCCGCACCGGGCTGTTCGAGGTCTGCGACGCCAGCCCCTACCTCACCCGCGCCGCGAGGTACCACGGCGAGCAGACCGACGACCCGTGCCCGGTCTGCCGCCGCGAGCGCCTGACGTTGGTCAACTACGTCTACGGTGAGGGGCTGGGCCACGTGTCCGGGCAGGCGAAGACCGAGGCGGAACTCGCCCGGATGGACGCCATGCAGGAGGAGTTCTCCGTGTACACCGTCGAGGTGTGCCGCGGGTGCGGGTGGAACCACCTGGACTGCTCCTACGTGCTCGGGAACGAGCCCGAGCCGGGGCGGCAGCCGCGCCGGCGCCGCCGCGCTGCCACGGACTAGGACCGCCGGGCGCACGGTTGCACACCGGCGGACCCGTCCGTCACACCCGTCCCGGGAGGACGGTGCGCCTGCGCGTCCTCCCCGGTCACCACAGCCAACGACGCCACGCTGGGCCGGACCCGATCCGCCCACCGACACCCGAGGAGGGGCTGCCTGGTGCCTCCCCACGACGAGACCACGCCGGTCGGGCCGTCCGGCGGCCCGCCGCGGCGCCCGCCGGCCGCCCGGGCGACCGGTGGCTCCGGATCCGCCGGCCGCGGCCGCCCGACGGCCACGCGGTCGGGGGGCTCCGGCGGCTCGCGTCCCGGCGGCTCCCGGCCCACCGGTGCACGTCCCGCGGGCGGCAAGCCCGGCGGCGGCAAGAAGGCGCGCACGAAGAAGCAGCGGCGCCGCCGCCGGCTGAAGGTCGCCCTCGGCACCCTGCTCGGCCTGCTGGTGCTGCTCGGTGTCTTCGTCGGCGTCGTCTACGCCACCACCGAGGTGCCCGACCCGAGCTCGGTGCAGCGGTCGCAGACGACGGTCGTGTACTACGCCGACGGCACCACCGAGATGGCCCGCCTCGGCGACACCAACCGGCGGGACGTCACGCTCGACCAGGTCTCGGAGGCCGCGCGCAACGCGGTGCTCGCCGCGGAGAACCGGAATTTCTACTCCGACCCGGGCATCTCCTTCACCGGCATCGTCCGGGCGGCGTGGAACAACCTCACCGGCGGCTCGACGCAGGGCGGCTCCACCATCACGCAGCAGTACGTGAAGAACGCCATCCTGCAGAACTCCGACCAGACGTTCAGCCGCAAGTTCCAGGAGCTGTTCCTGGCGATCAAGCTGGACAACAACCACTCGAAGGACGAGATCCTCGAGAACTACCTCAACACCATCTACTTCGGCCGCGGCGCCTACGGCATCGAGGCGGCGGCCAACACCTTCTTCGGCGTACCGGCCGCCCAGCTGACCCCGCAGCAGGGCGCCGTGCTCGCCGTCCAGATCCGCAGCCCCAGCTCCTACGACCCCGAGTCCAACCCGGAGGGCGCGCAGGACCGCTGGGGGCTGGTCCTCGACGCGATGGTCGAGGAGGGCTGGATGACGCAGGCCGACCGCGACGCGTCGGTCTACCCGCCGGTGCTGCCCAAGCCGCAGTCCTCGTCCCTGGGGACCCCGACCGGCCCCGAGGGCCTGGTCGTGTCGCAGGCGATCTCCGAGCTCGAGGCGCGCGGCTACACCGAGGAGCAGATCCAGGCCGGCGGCCTGCGGATCACCACGACCGTCGACAAGGCCACCCAGGACGCGGCGCTGGCCGCGGTGAACGAGGTCATGGACGGCGAGCCGCGGGAGACGCTGCGCCAGGCGCTGGTCGCCGTCGACCCGCGGACCGGTGGGGTGCGCGCTTACTACGGCGGTGACATCGGCGCCGGTGAGGGCGCGGTCGACTACGCGCAGGCCCGCCGCCAGCCCGGCTCGTCGATGAAGCCCTACGTGCTGGCCACCGCGCTCGACCAGGGGATCAGCGTCACCTCGCGCCGGGACGGCAGCTCGCCGCAGACCTTCCCCGACCGCGACGCCCCGGTGCGCAACTCCGGCGGCGCCTCCTGCCCGGCCTGCACCCTGGTCGAGGCGATGACCCGCTCGCTGAACACGACGTTCTACGGGCTGGCCTACGAGGTGGGCCCGGAGAACGTCCGCGAGACGGCGCTGGCCGCGACCGGCATGCCCGAGACCTGGCCGGCCACCGGCTCGCTGCTCGACGACAAGACGACGCTGGCCGCCCCCGAGTCCGGGGTCACCGGCTCCTCGATCGGCATCGGCGAGTACGAGATGCGCCCGATCGACCAGGCCGTCGGCTTCGCCACCTTCGCCAGCGGCGGCGTGCGGCACGACGCGTTCTTCGTCAGCCGGGTCACCGACAGCGAGGGCACCGTCCTGCTGGAGAACGGCGCCCCGGCCGGTGAGCGGGTCATGAGCGAGGACGTCGCGAACGACACCACCTTCGCGCTCGAGGGCGTCGCCCAGTACTCGCGCCGGGCGCTCGACGACGGCCGCGAGGTGGCGTCCAAGACCGGCACGCAGGGCATCGACGCCGACGACAACTCCGACGCCTGGATGGTCGGCTACACCCCGTCGCTGTCGACGGCGGTGTGGATGGGCACCGACGGCTACCAGCCGATCCGCAACTCCGACGGCGCGATCATCTACGGCTCCGGCCTGCCGGGCGCCATCTGGCAGGAGTTCATGGACACCGTGCTCGCCGGCACCCCGGAGGAGGACCTGCCCGACCGGCCGGTCATCCGCGGGGACACGGGCGAGGGCGTCCCGGCGCCGGAGACCCAGGCGGCTCCGACGACGCAGTCTGCGCCCACGACGCAGTCCGCGCCGCCGACGGAGCCGACGCCCACCACCCCGGCCACGCCGACGGAGACCGCGCCGCCGGACGACGGGACGACCGAGGAGGAGCCGAACGACCCGTCGGTGCCCACGGTGCCGACCCCGCCGCCGTCGCCCGTCACCCCTCCCCCGGCGGGCGGCCAGCCGACCGGACCGCCGACGCAACCCGGTCAGCCGGCACCCACGACCGCGCAGCAGCCCCAGCTGACCGGCTGACCCCACCCGGCAGACTGACCGGGTGAGCTCCTCCCCCACGGGCCCGTCCGCCCCGGCCGACCAGCCGGCGGACGGGCCCGCGGCGTCTCCGGCGTCCGCGGCCCCGGCACCGGCGGCCCCGCCACCGGTGCCCGCGGGGCGGCCCGACCGGGTGGTGCCGACGTGGTCGGACCCGGTCGCCGCGCAGGCCAGCGAGGCGGTGGGCGGGCCGTGGGGGCGGCACGCGGTGACCGGCCGGGCGCTGTTCTGGACGCCGCTGCGGATCTGCCTGCTCTACGCCACCGTGGTCCTGGCGGCCGCGTGGCTCAAGCAGGCGCCCTGCGCCGACGGCAACTGGGCCGGGTCGGTGCAGTACACCCACTTCTGCTACTCCGACACCGTCCCGCTGTTCACGCTGCACGGCCTGGACGCCGCCGCGGTCCCCTACCTCGACTCGGCCGTCGAGTACCCGGTGCTCACCGGCGCCTTCACGGCCCTGGCCGCGCTGCTCGGGCGGGCCTACGGCGACCTCGCGACGGCGGCCGGTCTCCTGCCGCAGGTCCCGCCCGTGCAGGCCTACTACGTGGCGACCTGCCTGCTGCTGACCCTGTGCGCGTTCCTCCTCGTCCGGGAGGTGCTGGCGCTGGCCGGGCACCGGCCGTGGGACGCCGCGATGGTCGGGCTGTCCCCGCTGCTGCTCGTGCACGCCTTCACGAACTGGGACCTGTTCGCCGTCGCGCTAGCCACCGGCGGGCTGTGGGCGTGGGCGCGCAGCCGGCCGGTGCTCGCCGGCGTGCTGCTCGGCCTCGGTGTCGCCGCGAAGTTCTACCCGCTGCTGCTGCTCGGGGCGCTGTTCCTGCTGTGCCTTCGGGCCGGGCGCGTGCGCGAGTGGCTGCGCGCCGCCGTCGCCGCCGGGGCCGCGTGGCTCGCCGTCGACCTGCCGGTGGCGCTGCTCGCGCCGGAGAACTGGTCGCTGTTCTTCCGGCTCAACACCGCCCGCCCGGCCGACCCGGACAGCATCTGGAACATCCTGATCACCGCCTCCGACGGGCGGTTCCTCGACGGCCCGCTGCCCGAGGGGACGCCGCCGGTGCTGCTCAACACCGTCGTCGCGGTCTGCGTGCTGCTGGTCTGCGCCGGCCTGGGCTGGCTGGTGCTGCGCGCCCCGGTGCGGCCGCGCGTGGCCCAGGTCGCCTTCCTGCTGGTCGCGGCGTTCCTGCTGGTCACCAAGGTGTGGAGCCCGCAGTACTCGCTGTGGCTGCTGCCGCTGGCGGTGCTGGCCCGGCCGCGCTGGCGCGCGCTGCTGCTCTGGCAGGCCGCCGAGGCGGTGCTCTGGGTGGTGCGGATGCTCTGGTACCTCGGCACCGAGGACCGCGGCGTCGGCGTCGAGTGGTTCTTCCTCGCGGTGACCGTGCGGGACCTCGCCGTCGTCGTGCTCATGGGCCTGGTCGTCCGCGACGTGCTGCACCCCGACGGCGACGTCGTCCGCACCAGCTGGCCCGGCGTCGACGACCCGGCCGGCGGCCCGCTGGACGGCGCCCCCGACCGGCTCACCCTGCGCCGGCGGGTGCCCGCCTAGCCGCGCAGCGCCGCGCGGACGAGCGCGACCTCCTCGGCGTGCGCGGCGGCGTCCCCGGGCGTCTCCAGGACGACGGGGCAGTCGGCGGCGCGTGCGACCTCGAGCAGCAGCTCCAGCGGGATCTCCCCCTCGGTCAGCGGCGCGTGCCGGTCGCGGCCCGAGCCGTGCGGGTCGCGGCTGTTGTTGAGGTGCACGAGGTCGACCCGGCCGGTGGTCGAACGGACGTCGGCGACGGCGGTGGCGAGGTCCCAGCCGGCGGCCCAGGCGTGGCAGGTGTCGAGCACGAAGCCCGCGCCGAACTCCCCGACGGCGTCCCACAGCCGGGCCACCGCGCCGAGCTCGCGGGCCATCGCGTTGTCGCCGCCGGCGGTGTTCTCGATGAGCAGCGGCAGCGGGAAGCCGCCGTCCTCGGCCTGCCGCGCGAACGTCTTGCGCCAGTTGTCGAACCCGGCGGCCGGGTCGTCCTTGGCGAGCACGTGGCCCCCGTGCACGACCATCCCGCGGGCGCCGATCGCCGCCGCCGCCCGCGCGTGCACCGCGAGGGTCTTGCGGCTCGGGATGCGGATCCGGTTGTTGGTCGAGGCCACGTTGAGCACGTACGGCGCGTGCACGAAGACGGCGACGTCGGAGGCCAGCAGGTCCTCGGCGTCCGGGCGCGGCGGCGGCGCCTTCCAGCCCTGCGGGTCGCCGAGGAAGACCTGCACGCCGTCGGCGTCCATCTCCGCGGCCCGGGCCAGCGGCCCGCCCGCGTCCAGCTCGTTGTCCTCGGTCAGGCCGGG
This sequence comes from Geodermatophilus arenarius, assembly GCF_042654585.1. Classification (NCBI taxonomy): domain Bacteria; kingdom Bacillati; phylum Actinomycetota; class Actinomycetes; order Geodermatophilales; family Geodermatophilaceae; genus Geodermatophilus; species Geodermatophilus arenarius. The sequence goes on along the minus strand of NZ_JBHSGR010000010.1, from coordinate 44,770 downwards.
GCCGACGTGTACGCCGATCGGGTGCTCCGCCACCCCGGCGACAGTAGTTCCGCCCCGGACGGGGACCCACCCGTATCGCGCAGGTCACGTCCTCGTTGGGACACGTGGCGGCGGACACGCGCGGGTGGTGGCGTGCGCCGTGACACGGGGACGCGGGCGGAGGGGACGCAGGGGATGACGACGGGGACGGCGGCCACCGGCACGACGCGGCGGGCCGCGCGGCGGTTCCTGGCCGCGCTCGCGCTCGTGGTGGCCGCCGTCCTGGGCGGCGCGGTCCTGCTGCCGCCCGCCGCGGGCGCCGCCCCGTCGGCCACCGTCGACATCCGCGACCTCACCCCGCCGCTGGTGTCGGTCGACCCGGGCGGGACGGTCACCTTCACCAACCGGATCGAGCCGAAGACGGTGCAGGTCGGCGGCGGCGGGCTGCTGCCCTCGCTGGTCACCGTGCAGGTGTTCACCGACGTCACGCTGGGCCTGCCCTCGGGCCCGGAGCCGCTGCCGGAGGACGCCGGCGTCACCGAGCGCTTCGACACCACGTGCCTCACCTGCACGATCACCTACACGTACCGGGTCGTCGTCCCGAACACCTCGATCGTCGGGAGCGCGCTGAACACCGTCACCACCCGGGCACTGAGCACGCTGCCGCAGACCCAGCCGGTCACCTACGACGGCCGGCAGACGACGGTGCAGATCGGCGTCCCGACGCCGTTCCTCGTCACCACGCTGCTGCCGCTGCCGGACCTGCCCTCGGTCGGCCTGCCGCGGCTGCCGACCGTCGACGTCCCGCTGCCCTCCCTCCCGTCGCTCCCGGCGCCGGCCCCCACCGGCCCCACCGCGCCGCAGGCCCCGGCCGCCGCCCCGGAGGCCCCCGCGGCCGCCCGGGGGGTCGACGGCGACGCCTACTCCTACGACCTCGGCGGCGGCGCGGCGCGGATGGCGCCCTCCGGCGGCGGGTCCGCGGCCTTCGACCCGTCGCGGCTGGCCGGCTCCCCGTCGGGCACCGCGTCCGGCAGCGGCGGCACCGACGGCTCCGGCGGGGTCGCCGGCGGCCGCGACGGTGCCGCGGTGCCGGTCTCCGGCGGGCTCGGCGGGCTCGACGGCGGCGCGCTCGACGAGGAGAGCAGCACGGTGAGCGCCGACGGCGCCCCGTCCGGCCCGGCCCTGCCGCCCGCCGCGCCGGTCGCCGTCGTCGCGCTGGCCGGCAGCACGGCCGCGCTGGTCCGCACCTCCCGGGCGGTCCGCTCCCGCTGACCCCGGCGGGGGCCGGCGGCCGCGCTGGTACCCTCGGGGGGCGCGTCCCGTGTGCCGTCCGAGGCAGGCAGGGCGCGCGACGCGTGTACGACCCTCCTGCTGCAGACGTCCTGCAGCCGCCCAGACCAGAGGAGGTGGGGTTCTCCGTGCGTCACTACGAACTGATGGTCATCCTCGACCCCGACCTGGAGGAGCGCACGATCGCTCCCTCCCTCGACCGGTTCCTGACCGTCGTCACCAACTCCGGTGGCACCGTCAAGACCGAGATCTGGGGCCGGCGCCGCCTGGCCTACGAGATCAAGAAGCACGTCGAGGGCATCTACGCCGTCGTCGACATCCAGGCCGAGCCCGCCGCGGTCGCCGAGCTCGACCGTCAGCTCAACCTGAACGAGTCGGTCCTGCGGACCAAGCTGCTCCGGCCCGAGGTCCACTGACCATGGCCGGCGAGACCGTCATCACCGTCATCGGCAACCTGACCTCCGACCCGGAGCTGCGGTTCACGCCGTCGGGGGCCGCGGTCGCCAACTTCACGGTCGCCTCGACGCCGCGCACCTTCGACCGGCAGTCGCAGGAGTGGAAGGACGGCGAGGCGCTGTTCCTCCGCTGCAACGTCTGGCGGCAGGCGGCCGAGAACGTGGCCGAGTCCCTCACCCGCGGTTCGCGGGTCATCGTCTCGGGGCGCCTCAAGCAGCGCTCGTTCGAGACGAAGGAGGGCGAGAAGCGCACCGTCGTCGAGCTCGAGGTCGACGAGATCGGCCCCTCGCTGCGCTACGCCACCGCGAAGGTCACCCGGGCCTCCCGCGGTGAGGGTGGCGGCGGCGGTGGCGGTTTCGGCGGCGGTGGCGGTGGCGGCGGTTTCGGCGGCGGCGCGAGCGACCCGTGGTCGACGCCCGCCGGCCCGTCCGACGAGCCGCCCTTCTGAGAAAGGACCCCCTCGCCCCCCACGCCTCGCTCCGCTCGGCGCGGGCCCCTGCGAGGGGGCCGGTCCATCACCTCACCACGCTCTAGCCGTACCTGGAGAACCCAGTGCCCAAGCCCCCCGTGCGCAAGCCCAAGAAGAAGGTCTGCCAGTTCTGCAAGGACAAGGCGACCTACATCGACTACAAGGACACGACGCTGCTGCGGAAGTTCATCTCCGACCGCGGCAAGATCCGTGCCCGCCGCGTGAGCGGCAACTGCAGCCAGCACCAGCGGGACGTCGCCACGGCCGTCAAGAACAGCCGTGAGATGGCCCTGCTGCCCTACACCTCGACGGCGCGCTGACCATGAGCACGATGAAGCTGATCCTGACGCAGGAGGTCACCGGTCTCGGGTCCTCCGGTGACACCGTCGAGGTCAAGGGCGGCTACGGCCGCAACTACCTCCTGCCCCGCGGCCTGGCCATCGTCGCCACCCGCGGTGCCGAGAAGCAGGTCGAGTCGCTGCGCCGGGCGCGTGCCGCCCGCGAGGTGCGGTCGCTCGAGGAGGCCCAGGCCGTGGCCGGCCGCCTCGCCGGCCTGACCGTCCGGGTGCCCGCCCGCTCCGGCGACGGCGGCCGCCTGTTCGGCCGCGTCACCACCGCCGACGTCGCCGCGGCCGTCACGGCCGCCGGCGGCCCGGAGCTGGACCGCCGCCGCATCGAGCTGCCGAGCAGCATCAAGACCACCGGCAAGCACACCGTCACCGTGCGGGTGCACCCGGAGGTCACGACGACCCTCCCCATCGAGGTCGTCGCCGGCTGAGGAGGCCGCAGCACCGCCCGCGAGGGGCGTCGGACACCCGTCCGGCGCCCCTCGCGGCGTCTCCGGGGCCGGACCGCGTCCTCCGTCGTCCCGGACCCCCCGACGGCGCGGGGCGGCGCCGGACGCACCCCGGACGGCGGCCGTCGTGGACGCGTCCCGGCCGGCCGCCGGGCGGCTGTGACGGCTGCGCCGGACGGGACGACACGACACGCCCGGAGCCCCCGGCGCGCCGACTTTCTCGTGTCCACAGCCGGTGGGTGGCCGCGGCGCAGGTGACGCCCGCGGGACCGCGGCACGACGGGCCGGCGTCCTCCCCGTCTCCACATGTCGACTCCGGCTGTCCACCGACTTGTCCACAAGTTGTGCAGAACGCGGCCCACACGGGTGTTGGACGGGTCCGTCCCCGCTTCCTAACGTCGTCTCCTGCGCCGGACCTCCGCGAACTGTCGGTGGCTCCGGGTAGTGATGTCCTCGAACGCGTGTTCGAGCGGCACGCGAGGCGTCCTGGTGCTTCCCCCACCGGGCCCCGGCCGGGCGGCCGGGGTCTGTACGCGCGCGCGTGCCCCGAGAGAGGGAGGTACCCAGGTGGCGGTGGCCGACGACTTCAGCCGGCCGCAGGCGACGGCGCCGGAGTACGACCGGCAGCCGCCGCAGGACGTCGCGGCCGAGCAGTCGGTGCTGGGCGGCATGCTGATGAGCAAGGACGCCATCGCCGACGTCGTGGAGCAGCTGACCGGCAACGACTTCTACCGGCCGGCGCACCAGTTGATCTACGACTGCATCCTCGACCTGTACGGCCGGGGTGAGCCGGCCGACGCCATCACCGTCGCCGCGGAGCTCAACCGCACCGACCAGCTGTCCAAGATGGGCGGCGCGGTCTACCTGCACACGCTCATCGCCTCGACGCCGACGGCGGCCAACGCGGGCTACTACGCCCAGATCGTGGCCGAGCAGGCCACCCTGCGCCGCCTGGTCGAGGCCGGCACCCGCGTGGTGCAGCTGGGCTACGGCGCGGCCGGTGGGCGGGGCGACGTCGACGACATCGTCGACCGCGCGCAGCAGGAGATCTACGAGGTCACCGAGAAGCGGATGAGCGAGGACTACTCGCGCCTCGAGGACGTCCTGCAGCCGACGATGGACGAGCTCGACGCCATCGCCTCCCGCGGCGGCACCGCCCGCGGCGTGCCCACCGGCATCCGCGACCTCGACGAGCTGACCAACGGCCTGCAGGCGGGCCAGATGGTCGTCATCGCCGCCCGGCCCGGTGTGGGCAAGTCGACGCTGGGTCTGGACATCGCGCGGTCGGCCACCGTCAAGCACCACATGCCGGCCGTCATCTTCTCGCTCGAGATGAGCAAGCACGAGATCACCATGCGTCTGCTGTCGGCCGAGGCGAAGGTGCCGCTGCACCACATGCGCGCCGGCACGCTGTCCGACGAGGACTGGTCGAAGCTGGCCCGCCGGATGGGCGAGGTGGCCGACGCCCCGCTCTACATCGACGACTCGCCCAACATGACGATGATGGAGATCCGGGCCAAGGCACGGCGGCTCAAGCAGCGCAACGACCTCAAGCTCGTGGTCATCGACTACCTCCAGCTCATGACGTCGGGCAAGCGCGTCGAGAGCCGCCAGCAGGAGGTCTCGGAGTTCTCCCGCGCGCTGAAGCTGCTGGCGAAGGAGCTCGAGGTCCCGGTCATCGCGATGTCGCAGCTCAACCGCGGGTCCGAGCAGCGTCAGGACAAGAAGCCGATGCTGTCGGACCTCCGTGAGTCCGGCTCGATCGAGCAGGACGCCGACATGGTCATGATGATCCACCGCGAGGACATGTACGAGAAGGAGAGCCCGCGGGCCGGCGAGGCCGACATCATGCTGGTCAAGCACCGCAACGGCCCGACGGCCAACGTCACCGTCGCCTTCCAGGGCCACTACAGCCGCTTCGTCGACATGGCGAACTGACCGGCCGCACCGATGCGCAGGAGGGCCCGGGACCGTCGTGGTCCCGGGCCCTCCGTGCGTCCGCGGCGCTGCCGCGCCGGACCTCGGACCCACCGACGAGATCGACGAGATCCAGGACGTCTGCCGGCGCGGCACCCACGTCCGCACCCGCGAGGCGATCCAGGCCGCGGCCGCCCGGACGTGACGGCCCCGTCCGGGGCCGGGAGGGCGTCCTCCCGGCATCCCGGGCGGGGACGGACCGGTCCTGACCTGCGACTTCCCGTGACCGTCTTGTGATCCGAGTCACCGGAGACTAGGAAGAGGCGCCCCCTTTCCTCCCACCTGGAGACGCCTTGCAGCAACGACGCTGGCACCGCGCGACGACGTCGCTCGTCGGTGCGCTGGCCTTCACGGCCGCCCTCTCGGTCACCGCGCCCCCCGCACTCGCCGACCCGCAGAAGGCCGAGCCGCTCTCGGTCTTCCCGTCCGACACCCTCACCGTGCGCGACCCCGCCCAGCTGACCGGGCGGCGGGTGGACCTGCCGACGTCCGGCTGCGGCGCGCCGATCAGCTGCGGCCTGGTCCAGCAGCTCAACCAGCTCGACGGTTTCGACCTGGACCCGCGGCTGGCGATCCGCTTCAGCGAGCCGGTCGACGTGGCCACCGCCGCCGCGCAGATCACGGTCCAGGAGGACCGCGGCGGCTGGCGGACCGGCGTCGACCGCGTCGTGTGGGACCCGGCGACCAACACGCTCTACGCCCACCCGGCGCAGCAGCTCGCGCCCGGCACGACCTACCGGGTCAAGGTCCAGGGCGGCGCGACCATCAAGGCCGCCCAGGACACCTTCACCACGTTGTCGGCCACCGACGGGCTGCAGGACCTGCAGCGGCAGATCGACAGCGGCAGCGCCTTCCGCGCCGTCGGGATCGACCGCCCGGGCCTGCAGGTCCAGGGCGTCTTCCCCGCCGCCGGGACGACGGTGAAGTGGGCCACCGACCGCGGCGTCACCGACCCCGCGGCGACCGACGTGCCCGTCCCGACGGCGGCCCTCGGCGGCTCGATCGTCTTCGGCACGTTCCAGGCGCCGTCCTGGCTCACCCCCGACGTCACGATCCCCCAGACGCCGACGCGCGACGGCGGCCCGCGGCCGGTCGAGGCCGAGCGGCTGCCCTTCGTCGCCGTCCTGCCGCCCGGGCAGGCCCCGGCCGGCGGCTGGCCGGTCGCGGTGTTCGGCCACGGGTTCACGAGCTCGACCAACGCCGTGTTCCTCGCGGCCGTGGAGAACGCGAAGAACGGCATCGCCACCATCGGCACGAACGTGGTCGGCCACGGCTTCGGCCCGGACAGCGCCTGGCAGGTGACCAGCGGCGGCACGACGACGACCATCCCCGCCCACGGGCGCGGCATCGACCAGGACCGTGACGGGGACGTCGAGTCCAGCGAGGGCTCCTCGGCCACCGGTGCGGCCGCGGCCCAGTCCTCCCGGGACGCGCTGCGGCAGACCGTCGCGGACAACATGACGCTGATCCGCTCGCTCGGCGGCACCGACGTCGACGGCAACGGGACGCCGGACCTGTCCGGCCGGGGCGTCACCTACTTCGGCCAGAGCTTCGGCGGCATCTACGGCACCATGCTGACCGGCGTCGACCGGGCGGTGACCCGCTCCGTGCTCAACGTCCCCGGCGGTCCGATCAGCGAGATCGCCCGGCTGTCGCCGGCGTTCCGCCCGCTCACGGCGGCTGCGCTCGGTGCGGCCGGCCTGCTCAACGGTGGGGTCGGCGGCTTCACCGAGCAGATGCCGCTGCGCGGTGAGGGTCCGGTGACGCTCACCGCGCCGAAGGCCGCGGACATCCAGGAGTACCTGGCCCGGTCCACCTGGCTCTCCCGTCCGGGCAGCCCGGAGACCTTCGCGCCGCTCATCGACCCGCAGCGGGTGCTCGTCCAGGTGGCCTTCGGCGACCAGACGGTGCCGAATCCGACGTCGTACACGCTCGTCGACGCCGGGCACCTGTGGTCGCGGACCAGCCTCTACCGCAACGACAGGGCGGGGGCGACACGGCTGCCCAACCCGCACTCGTTCCTGCTCGTGGTGACCAACCCGGCCGCCATCCAGGGGCAGGCGCAGGTGGCGGCCTTCCTGGGCCGGGGTGAGGTCATCGACCCCGATGCTGCGGGCGACGTGTGGGAGGTCCCGGTCGTCGACCCGCGGGTCCTGCTCCCGCTCAACTTCTGACGGTCGGCCGACGCACGAGGGGCCCGGGACGGCGATCCGTCCCGGGCCCCTCTCCGTGTGCCGTCAGGCGGCGGCGGCCATGGCGGCCTGCTCCCGGATGAGCCGGCGGCGGACCTTCGGCTCCCCGGTGGTCATCTTCCAGAGCTTGGCCAGCTGCGAGGGCAGGTTGCGGGCGTTCGTGTTCGCCAGCCAGCCGTTCGGCAGCGAGAGCCGGATGATCTTGTGCCAGGCCGAGCCGACCTGCTTCGGCAGCGGCGCCGTGTGGTAGTTCAGGCCGTAACGGTCGAACAGGTCACGGATCTTCGGGGCGATCTCGGCGTACCGGTTGCTCGGCAGGTCCGGGAACAGGTGGTGCTCGATCTGGTGGGACAGGTTCCCGGTCAGGATGTGCATCGCCTTGGAGCCGGAGATGTTGGCCGAGCCGAGCATCTGCCGCAGGTACCACTCGCCGCGGGTCTCGCCGTCGATGGACTTCTTCTCGAAGGTCTCGACGCCCTCGGGGAAGTGCCCGCAGAGGATCACCGAGTTCGACCACAGGTTCCGCACGATGTTGGCGGTGAAGTTCGCGGCCAGGGTGGCCAGGAAGTTCGGGCCCGACAGCAGCGGGTGGATGACGTAGTCCTTGCGCACCTGCCGGCCGATCTTGACCAGCACCTGCTTGGCCCGCCGGCGGAACTCCGGGTCGCCGGTCTGCTTCTTGGCGATGACGGCGCCGAGCTCGAGGTCGTAGGCCGCGATCCCGTACTCGAAGAAGCAGGCGTTGATGAAGCTCCACAGCGGCTGGCCGAGGTACATCGGCGTCCACGGCTGGTCCTCGTCGACGCGCATGATGCCGTAGCCGAGGTCGTTGTCCTTGCCGATCACGTTCGTGTACGTGTGGTGCAGCTCGTTGTGCGAGTGCTTCCACTGCTCGGCCGGGCTGGCCATGTCCCACTCCCACGTCGTGGAGTGGATCTTCGGGTCGCGCATCCAGTCCCACTGCCCGTGGAGGATGTTGTGCCCGATCTCCATGTTCTCGAGGATCTTGGCGATCGACAGGCCGATCGTCCCGGCGATCCAGGCCGGCGGGAAACCCGAGGCCAGCAGCACGGCGCGGCTGCCCAGCTCGATCTTGCGGTGCACGTCGATGACCTTGCGGATGTAGCGCGCGTCGGCCTCGCCGCGGCTGTCCATCACGCCCTGGCGGATCTCGTCGAGCTCCTTGCCGATGAGCTCGACGTCCTCGGGGGTGAGGTGCTCGATCGGGTTGACGTCCTTCTTCTGCAGAGCGGTCATGCGGTGCGTCTCCTCGGGGGTCGAGCGGGTCAGTGGTCGATGTCGCAGGCGCCGGCGGCGGCGCTGATGCAGGTCTGGACGAGGACGCCGTCGCCGGGGGCGGCGGTGGTCACCTCGCCGGTGCGCAGGTCGCGGACGGCGCCCTCCCGCAGCGGGAGCACGCAGCCGTAGCAGATGCCCATGCGGCAGCCGCTGGGCATGAGGACGCCGGCCTCCTCGGCGGCGTCGAGGATCGGGGTGGCGCCGTCGGCCTCGAGCGAGGTGCCCTTCCTGGTGAAGGTGACCGTGCCGCCCTCGCCGGTGACCAGCACCTTGGGGCGGAACCGCTCGGTGTAGAGCCGCTCGGTGAGCCCGGCCGCGGCCCAGTGCTCCTCCAGCGCCTCCAGCATGCCGACCGGGCCGCACGCCCAGGTGTCGCGCTCGGCGAGGTCGGGGACGAGGGCGGCGACGGCCGCGGCGTCGAGCATCCCGGCGGTGTCGGTGTGCTGCTCGACCAGCCGGATCCGGCCGTCGGCGGCGAGCTGCCGCAGCTCGGCGCCGAAGACGACGTCGTCGGGGGTGGGGGCGGAGTGCACGAGCACGACGTCGGTCAGCTCGGGGTGGTTGCGCAGGATGCCCATCACCGGGGTGATGCCGGAGCCGGCGGTGACGAACAGCGCCTTGGCCGGCAGCTGCGCGGGCAGGCAGAAGTCCCCGGTGGCCTGGTCGAGCTGCACGATCGTGCCGGGCCTGGTCCGCCGGACCAGGTGGTTGCTCACCTTGCCGCCGGGGATCGCCTTGACGGTGACGGTGAAGCAGCCGTCGGTGCGGCCGAGGTCGGAGGTGATCGAGTAGGCGCGCCACATCCGGACGCCGTCGACGTCGATGCCGATGCGCACGTACTGACCGGGCCGGTGCGGCTGCCAGTCGGCGCCGGGCCGGATGACCACGGTGGCGGCGTCGCGGGTCTCGGGCACGACCGCCTCGATTCGCCCGCGCAGGTCGGCGCCGGGGCGCAGCGGGTCGACCAGGTCGAGGTAGTCGGCGGGCAGCAGCGGGGTGGTGACGAGTTCGGCGACGCGCAGGACGCGGTCGCGCAGCGCCCTGAGGGCCGGCCGGGCCGGGGAAGGGCGCGGAGCGGTCGCGGTCATGCCCTCACTGTTCCCTGCGGAACGTGCAATCACCTGTGCCCTGGACGTGAACGTTCCGCCGGATACTGTTCGCGGAGGACAATCCGTGTCACGGGGAGGTCACGTGGTCCCCCAGCAGGAGACCTTCGCGCTGCCCGTCGCGGCGGCGATGCGCACCGAGCTGCCGTCGGTCGCCGAGCGGACGGTCGCGGCGATCGTCGTCGAGGTGCCCGGCTACGCCGAGGCCTTCCGCGGGCAGATGGGCCGCAAGATCGAGAACGCCGTCCAGTTGGCCCTCGGCGGCTTCCTCGAGCTCGCCACCGGCGGCGCGGACGCCAGCCGGCCGGTGGACCCGGCGATCGAGGGCGCCTACGCGCTCGGGCGCGGGGAGGCGCGCACCGGCCGGTCGATGGACGCGCTGCTGTCGGCCTACCGGGTCGGCGCCCGGGTGGCCTGGCGGCACCTGAGCGAGACGGCGGTGGCGGCCGGCATGCCCGCCGCGGCGCTGGCCCGCTTCGCCGAGCTGGTGTTCGCCTACATCGACCAGCTCTCGTCGGCGAGTGCCTCCGGGCACGCCGACCAGCTCGCCGCGAGCGGCCGGGTGCGGCGGCGGCACCTGGAACGGCTGGCCGAACTGCTGGTCACCGGCGCGCCCCCCTACGAGCTGATCACCGCGGCCGAGCGGGCGGACTGGACGCCGCCGCGCACGCTCACCGCCGTCCTGCTGCCCGAGGCCGGCGCCCGTGACGCGACGGCGGTGCTGGACGCGCGCACGCTGCAGGTCGGCGAGGACCTGCCCGGCGCGGAGCCCTCGACCGAGCGGGCGGTGCTGCTGGTGCCCGACGCCGAGGGGTTCGCCCGCGCCTCCCTGCTCACGGTGCTCTCCGGCCGCGACGCCGTCGTGGGGCCGGCGCGGCCGTGGCAGGACGCGCGGTCGTCGTACTCGCGGGCGCTGCGGGCGCTGCAGCTGGGTCTGTCCCCCGACCGCGACGCGACCGTGGACACCGAGCAGCGGCTGGCCGACCTGGTCCTGCGCGCCGACGGCGAGGCGCTGGCCGACCTGCGCGCGCAGGTGCTCGCCCCGCTCGACGGCCTCGGCCCCGGCCCGCGGGAGAAGCTGCTGGAGACGCTGCGCTCGTGGCTGCTGCACCACGGCCGGCGCGAGCAGGTGGCCGCGGAGCTGTTCGTCCACCCGCAGACGGTGCGCTACCGGATGGGGCAGCTGCGGGAGCTGTTCGGGAAGCACCTCGACGACCCGCAGACGGTGCTCGAGCTGACCCTCGCCCTCGGCGCCCGCTGAGGGGTCCCCCCCCCGCGATCACGGCGTCCTGACCGCGACACGCCGTCCGGCGATGGTCCCGGCGCCGTGATCGCGGGGAACTGGCACGTCGTCCCCAGGGTGCTCCCAGGCGGTCGGCCGAGGCTCGGGTCCACGGCGGCACCCCGCGCCGCCGTGGACCCGAGGAGGCTCCCGTGTACCGCAGCACCGAGACCGTCGGCCGGCACGCCTGGGTGCGCACCCCGCGCCGCCCGCTGCCGCCGGAGCTGTCCGCCGACGTCGCCGTGGAGGTGACCGCCGCCGCCCTCGCCGAGGCGCCCGGGGCGACCGTCGAGTGGCTGGAGGTCGACGGCGCGGGCCTGTTCGGGGCGCACCTGCGCGGCGCCGACGGCCGGACGCTCGTCGTCCACCTGGACGCCGACCTGCGGGTGGTCGGCCGGCTGGCCGAGGTCAGCTGACCCGGAGGACGGCGACGAGGAAGTCCGACCCCGCGGTGAACGGGTGCAGGTGCCAGCTCGACAGGAGCAGGTCCGGCTCCAGCCCGGCGGCGCGGGCGTCGTCGAGGAACGCGTCGAAGGGGTAGTCCCGCCCGGCGCCGAAGCCGACCACCGCCCGGCCGCCGTCGGCCAGGTGGGCGCGGAAGCGCCGCAGCACCTCGACCCGCGTGGACGGCGCCAGGAACGTCACCACGTTGCCGGCGCAGACGATCGCGTCGAACCGGTCGGGCAGGTCGAGCTCGGCGAGGTCGCCCACCAGCCAGCGCGCGCCCGGGTGGTCCTCCTGGGCGGCGGCGATCAGCACCGGGTCGACGTCGACCCCGACGACGTCGTGCCCCGCCGCGGCGAGGTGGCCGCCGACCCGGCCCGGACCGCAGCCGGCGTCGAGCACCCGCGACCGCCGCGGCAGCATCGCGTCGACCAGCCGCGCCTCGCCGACGATGTCCATCCCGCCGGCGGCCAGGTCCTTGAACCGCTTGACGTAGGCCGCCGAGTGGCCGGGGTCGGCCCGGGTCATCCGCACCCAGAGGTTCTCGCTCACGGCTCCATCGTCGGGGGCCGCCAGTCCGGCGGGTCGCCCGGGTGCAGCGCGGGGTCGTCGGCGGCCAGGGTCCGCACCGGGCCCGGCGGGGTCAGCGGCCCCTCGAAGCGCACCGTCACCCGGCCCAGCCCGCGGCCCCACACCCAGCCCGGGCCCAGCTCGTCGTGCACGACGTCCTGCCCGGGCCACCACCGCCGGTCGGCCGGGCCGGCGACCCGGGCGGCCTGCGCGAGGACGGCGGCGGCCTCCGACTCGTCGGGCGCGTCGGCGTCGTCGTCGGCGAACAGGTCGCCCTGCGCGTACTGGGACAGACCGGAGACGCCGACGCCGAGCAGCCGCAGGCCCCCGCCGGTGCCGGCCTCGACGAGCAGCCGCCGGGCGATCGAGGCCACCTGCCGGGCGTCGTCGGTGGGCTGCGGCAGCGTCTGCGAGCGGGTGAGCGTGGTGAAGTCGTAGCGGCGCAGCTTGAGGGTGACCGTCCGCCCGGACAGCGCCGAGGACCGCAGCCGCGCGCCCACCCGCGTGGCCATCGAGTCGATCAGCCGGTTCAGCTCGGCGAGGTCGGTGAGGTCCCGCTCGAAGGTCTCCTCGTGCGACACCGACTTGGCCTCGCGCTCGGCCACCACCGGCCGGTCGTCCTCGGCCCGCGCCAGCTGGTACAGCCCGCTGCCGTGCGCCCTCCCGGCCAGCGCGACGAGGTCGGGCAGGGACTTGGCGGCCAGCTGGGCCACCGTCGCGACGCCGACCTGCCGCAGCCGCTCCGCCGTCGCCGGACCCACGCCGCCGAGCCGGGTCACCGGCAGCGGGTGCAGCACGTCCAGCTCCGTGCCGGGCGCGACGACGACGAGGCCGTCGGGCTTCTCGAGGTCGGAGCCGATCTTGGCCATGAGCTTGGAGCTGCCGATGCCCACCGAGCCGGTCACCCCGCCGGTGGCCTCGGCGATGCGGGCCTTGAGCCGGCGGGCCAGCGCGGTGACGCCCTCGACGGACAGGTCGTGCCCGGGACCGGCGGCGAGGTCGACGTAGGCCTCGTCGATCGACACCGGCTCGACCAGGGGCGACAGCTCCCGCAGCAGCTCCATGACGACGTCGGAGGTCCGCCGGTAGGCGCCGAACCGGCCGCCGAGGAACGCCGTCCCCGGCGGGCAGCGGCGCCGCGCCTCCGCCGTCGACATGGCCGAGCGGGCCCCGTACGCGCGGGCCTCGTAGGACGCCGTCGCGACGACGCCGCGCCCGCCGGTGCCGCCGACGACCACCGGCCGGCCCCGCAGCGAGGGCTTGTCGCGCTGCTCGACCGCGGCGAAGAACGCGTCCAGGTCCAGGTGCAGGACGCTCGCCTCCCGCCGCACGCCCCCATCGTCCTACGCCGGGACGACAGGCCCTGGACGCCGGTCCGGCGCAGTCGGATCCTGACCGGCAGGCACCCGACGGGAGGCCGCCGATGACCGCTCGCGACACCTCGACGACGACGCGGGCACGGGCCGGCGGACCGCGGCACGGTGCGCTGGTCGCCTACCGGCTGGCGCTGGCCCTGCTGCTGCTCGCCGTCGTCGTGCAGTTCTTCCTCGCCGGGCTCGGCGCCTTCGGCGGGGGCTTCGACGCCCACGTGACCAACGGCTACCACGTGATCCCCGCGCTGGCCCTCGTGGTCCTCGTCCTGGGTCCGGTGGCGCGCGTGGGTACCCGGGACGTCGTCCTCGGGATCACCGGCTTCCTGCACACGTCGGCGGTCCGCCGGCTCCGTGCGACTCCAGGGGAGGAGCGCCGCTCGGGACGGTCACCGAGCGGGCCCGCCTAGGTCAGCACCCGGGAGGTGAGCGCGGTGGGCGACCACGTCGACGTCGGAGGACATCCGACGTGGGTCGACGTGCGCGGCCGGCCGGTGGGCGACGCGCAGGTCGTTCTCCTGCTGCACGGCGGTCTCTCGAACTGCGACCTGTTGCTCGACGCGCTCGAGCCGACGCTGGCGGCGCGGTACGCGCTCGTGGCGTTCGACCGTCGCGGACACGGCCGGACCGCCGACACGTCCGAGCCCTTCCACTACGAGGACATGGCCACCGAGACGATCCGCGTCCTCGAGCAGGTCGTGGACCGGCCGGCGCACCTCGTCGGCTTCAGCGACGGGGGCATCGTCGCGATCCTGGTCGCCCTGCGCCGCCCCGACCTCGTCCGCCGGCTCGTGCTCATCGGCGCGAACTTCCACGTCGACGGCCTCCGCCCCCTGGAGCTCGGCGAGGACGGACCCCAGGTGACCGCGATCGCCGAGTCCTACGCGCAGCGGTCCCCCGACGGTGCCGAGCACTTCCCGGTCGTCGTGGAGAAGGGGCTGACGTTGATGCGGAGCGAACCGACCCTGTCCACCGCTGACGTCGCCCGGATCGGCGCCCCGACGCTCGTGATGGCCGGTGATGACGACCTCGTCGAGCTGAGCCACACCTGCGCGCTCTACGAGGCACTGCCGGCGGGCGCGCTGGCCGTCGTCCCCGCTGCCTCCCATCTCGTGCCGGTCGAGAAGCCGGACCTGGTCGCCCGGCTCGTCGACGACTTCCTCGGCAGCGCCTGGCCACCCGCGACGATGATGCCGATCGGACGAGCTCGGGAGGCCGCGCCCGCGCAGCCGTGACCGTCCCCCGTCGGCGGCGGTCAGCCCTCCGTGAGCGCGGCGGGCGGCAGCCAGTCGGCGTCGAGCAGCTCGGCGACCTCCTGCAGGGCCGAGGTGTCCGCGCCCGCCGTCGACCCGCTGACCGCCAGCCGCTCGACCATCACCCGTGCCACCTGCTCCTCGACCGTCCCCTCCGCGTAGGCCACCCGCCACGGCGAGACCTGCCCGTCGCGGTGGGTGCGGCCGGTGACCTGGCGGGCCTGGATGCCGGAGAAGCGCGGCTGGTGGAACAACCCGACCCGCGGGGTGGTCGAGGCGGTCGTGCCGCCGGGCAGCAGCTCGCCGGCGTGCAGGCTGATCGAGGCGGTCACGGTGAACACGCACACCGGCGCCTCGCCGGTCTGGAAGCGCAGCCGCTCGGCCTCGACGTCGAACCGGTCGCGGCCGTAGATCGACGCGACGGCGATGCCGGCGTCCAGCAGCGCCTCGCGGATCGGGTCGGCCGCGGTCTCCACGAACTCCACCGACACCGCGACCTGCCGCTCGGCCTCCACCTGGGCCCGCACCCAGTCGACGGTCGCCTGCGCGCGGATCAGCCCCGCCTTCTGCCGGAACCGCAGCAGCGCGGCGCGCCCGCGGGCGCTCTGCCGGGCCCTCCGCGCCAGCTGCATCTCGGCGCGGAACTCCTGCCACTCGGACTCGTAGGCGCACCTCTCGGCCGGGGTGAGCGCGACCGGCGTCCCGGTCACCGACACCGGCCCCCACGGCGCCGGGCGGTGCAGGGTCGCGGGCGGGTCGGCGTCGGCCAGCCAGCCCTGCAGCCGGGCCAGGTCGGCGCGCCGGGCGTCGGCGTCCTCGGTCCACGCCCAGCCGTAGCGGCCGCGTTCCACGTGGAACCCGTGCTCGGCCAGCTTCGCCGGCAGGTCCGCCCAGGCGCGCAGCGGCTCCCCGTGCACCTGGGCGAACTGCGGCGCCAGGTAGGGCAGCTCCATCGGCGTGTGCGCCGGGGTGGCGGTGGCCGCGACGACGAACGGGACGTCCTTCGCTCGGGCGCCGCCCGACACCGCCTTCCAGTGCTTCCAGCGCTGCGTCGTCGTGTGCCGCACCATGTGCGCCTCGTCGGCGACCACCACGTCGAACGAGAGCTTCGCGACCTTCGCCAGCCGGTCCCAGGTGGTGACGCACCACCGCAGGCCGCCGTCGCCGAAGCCGGCGATCGAGCGGGTCCAGTGCGGGACGGTGATCGCGGCCGGGCGGTCGGCGACGACGAGCACCCGCTCGCCGCCGCGCAGCTCGCAGATCTCCCGGGCGGCCATGACCGCGGTGCCGGTCTTGCCGACGCCGGGGTCGTCGCCGAGCAGGAACACCCGGTGCCCGGCCGCGGCGGAGGCGACGACGGCCTCGGCACCGGTGCACTGCTCCTCGCGCGGCACCAGCTGCCGGGCCTCGGGCAGCGGCCGCGGGGTCTCGTTGAGCTCGTCCTCGAGGAAGCGCTCGAAGGTGTACGGCGGCGGGTCGTAGGGCGCCAGCGCCGGCGGCAGCCGCGCGCCGACCCACACGTGCGCCTGCAGCCCGGCGTGCCAGACGGCGCCCGGGGCGGGGGCGCGGAACGGGACGGCCAGCACCCACACCCGCTCACCCGGACCCGCGGTCGGCAGGTCGGGCACCGCGGGCCTGCGGGCCGTCGTCCGGCGCTTCGTCCGGCGCTTGGTCGTGGTGGCGGCGCGACGCCGTCCGGGCATGCTGGGACCTCCCCGTCGTCCCCGGCACGGTAGGTCGCCGTCGCCCGCGGATCTGGTGGAATCGCCGGATGGGGCCGCAGTCTGACGAGGGGTTGGCGACGCGCACCGTCGGCGGGTCCGGCCCGCGGGTGGTGTTCGTCCACGGGCTGTTCGGCCAGGGCAAGAACTGGACGACGGCGGCGAAGGGGCTGGCCGACCGCCACCGGGTGACGCTGCTCGACCTGCCCAACCACGGGCACTCGCCGTGGACCGACCGGGTCGACTACGTGGACATGGCCGGGCTGGTCGCCGCGGAGCTGGAGGCCTTCGGCGAGCCGGTGACGCTGGTCGGGCACTCGATGGGCGGCAAGGTGGCGATGCAGCTGGCGCTGCGCCGGCCGGAGCTGCTGCGGGCGCTGGTCGTCGTCGACATCGCGCCGGTCGAGTACCCGGTGTCCGGCGGCCGCACCGACGACCCCGACGAGGAGGCCTCCCCGTTCGGCGCGTTCATCGCCGCGATGCGGGCGGTGGACCTCGGCGCGCTGCGCACCCGCGAGGACGCCGACCGGGCGCTGCGCGAGGCGGTGCCCAGCACGATGGTGCGGTCGTTCCTGCTGCAGAGCCTGGTCCGCGAGGGGGTGGGCTCGGGCCGCTGGCGGTGGCGGCTGAACCTGGAGACCCTCGAGCGCGACCTCGGCGAGCTGCGCGGCTTCCCCGACCCGCCGCCGGGCGCCACCTTCGACGGCCCGGTGCTGTGGATCGCCGGCGCCGACAGCCACTACGTGCTGCCCGAGGACCGCCCGCGCATGGAGGAGCTGTTCCCGCGCGTCCGGCTGGTCAAGGTCAAGAACGCCGGCCACTGGGTGCACTCGGAGCAGCCCGAGGTCTTCCTCGAGACGCTGCGCCGCTTCCTCGCCGCCGTCGAGGGCTGACGTGGGCACCTCCGCGGAGTTGCGCCGTGCACGTCCGCGGACGTGCACACCCCGGACTGCCGGGAGGGCGTGACGATGACCGAGGAGGAGGTCCGCGCGCTGGCGCTGGCGCTGCCGGAGGTCACCGAGGCCGACCACCACGGCCGCCCGTCCTTCCGGTTGGGGACCGCCGTGCTCGCCACGCTGTGGGCACCGGGCATCCTCAACGTCGTGGTCGGGGAGTCGGAGGCGCGCGCGGCCGAGGGGGGTGCGGTCTCGCTGCTGTGGTGGGGGAAGCGGCTCTCGGGCGTGCAGGTCGACCTGGCCGCGGCCGACCCGGCCGTCGTCGCCGACCTGCTGGACGAGGCCTGGGCCCGCCGGGCCCCCGCCCGGCTGCGGAGGCAGCGCCCGTGACGTACCCCCGGCCGGTCCCGCTCATCGGCGACGCCACCTCCGCCGCCGAGCGGGCCGGCGATCCCGCCGGCTGGGCCATGCCCGACGACGCCGGCGGGTTCTACGCCGTCGTCGCCGCCCGCCGCGACGTCCGCCGCTACCGCCCGGACCCGGTGCCCGACGACGTCCTGCGCCGGGTGCTGGCCGCCGGGCACTCGGCCCCGTCGGTGGGCCACAGCCAGCCGTGGCGGTTCGTCGTCGTCCGCGACCCGGCCGTCCGGGACCGCGCCGCCGTCCTCACCGACCGCGAGCGGCTGCGCCAGGCCGCGCAGATGGAGCCCGACGCCGCCCGCCGGCTGCTGGACCTGCAGCTCGAGGGCGTGCGCGAGGCGCCGCTGGGGATCGTCGTCTGCTGCGACCGGCGCACCCCCGCGGCCGGCGTGCTGGGCCGCGCGACCTTCCCCGATGCCGACCTGTGGAGCTGCGCGGCGGCCATCCAGAACCTGTGGCTCGCCGCCCGCGCCGAGGGCCTGGGCATGGGCTGGGTGACGCTGTTCCGCCCCGAGGAGCTGGCCGGGCTGGTCGGCCTCCCCGACGGCGTGGCCACCCTCGGCTGGCTGTGCCTGGGCTGGCCCGACGAGCGCCCGCCCGCGCCCGGGCTGGAGCGGGCCGGCTGGTCACGGCGGCTGCCGCTGGAGGCCGTCGTCCTGGAGGACCGCTGGCCCGCCGACGACGGCGGCCCGGCCGCTCCCCCGTCGCACCTGCGCGCGCCCGGCCGCGAGGACGTCGTCGGCGCCCGCGACGAGGCCGACCGCCTGCTCACTCCCCCGGGGTCGCTCGGCGTGCTCGACCGCGCGGTGGACCGGGTCGTGGCCCTCGGCCGCGGCGACGTCGCCGGCGGCACGCTCGTGCTCGCCGCCGCGGACCACCCGGTCGCCGCGCTCGGCGTCTCGGCCTACGGCGGGCACGTCACCCGCGACGTCGTCCGCGCCGCGCTGGCCGGCACCTCGGTCGGCGCCACCGCCGCGGCCGCGGCGGGGCTGGGGACGGTCGTCGTCGACGCCGGGGACGACGGCGACCCGCTGCACGCCGCGAGGGCCGCCCGGCCGGCCGGCCCTCGCGGCGACCTCGCCGCCGCCCCTGCCTTCACCGCCGCCGACGTCGAGCGGCTGCTGGCCGCCGGGCGGGAGCTGGGCGCCCGCGACGGCCTGCTCGCGCTCGGCGAGGTGGGCGTGGGCAACACGACCGTCGCCGCCGCGCTGGCCGCCGGGCTGCTCGGCGCCGACCCCGCCGACGTCACCGGGCTGGGCTCCGGCGCCGACAGCGAGGTGCTCGAGCGCAAGCGCGCCGTGGTGGCGCAGGCGGTGCGCAGGGCGGGCAGCGGGCTCGCGCCGGAGCGCGCGCTGGCCGAGCTCGGCGGGCCGGAGCTCACCGTGCTGGCCGGGGCCGTCCTCGGCGCCGCGGCGGCGCGCACCCCCGTCGTCCTCGACGGGTTCGCCGTCTCGGTGGCCGCGCTGGCCGCCGTCCTGCTCGAGCCCGGCGCGCAGGCCTGCCTCGTCGCCGGGCAGCGCAGCCGCGAGCGCGGGCACGAGCTGGTGCTGCACGCCCTCGGCCTGGAGCCGCTGCTGGACCTGCGGCTGCGCGCCGGGGAGGGCGCCGGCGCCGCGCTGGCCGCCGGCCTGCTGCTCGACGGCCTCCGGGTCCGCCGCGCGACGGCCCGCGTCGGGCCGTGATCGAGGCCGGGTCGCGGCGGCGCGACCAGCCCGCTCCCCCGCACGTCGTGTTCGAGGCGCTCACCGGGCCCGACCGCGATCCGGCGCGCCCGTGGCTGCGGCTGCTCGACGACGAGCACCCGCCGACCGTGGTGCACGCCGAGCGGCCGCACCTCGTCGTCTGGTCCTCGCTGTGGGAGCGCCGGCCCGACGCGCGGGTCCGCTTCGACGTGCTCGCCCTCGCCGGCGCCTCCGGGACCGACCTCCGCTGGACCCTGCTGGTCGACGGACCCCTGCCGGACGCCTCGCTCCTCGGGCACCTGCGGAGGCGGCTCAACGAGCTGGTCAACGCGGACCTGCGGTACTCCTTCGGGCAGTAGCGCGGTCTCCGCTCGCCACCGGGCCGGGAGCCGGGCCAGGATCGGCGGCGTGACCGATCCCCGTGCCGGCCAGCCCGCCGCCCCGTCCGACCTGGTCGACGTCGCCTCCCTGGTGACCGCCTACTACACGCTGGTGCCCGACCCGGCCGAGCCGGCGCAGCGGGTGTCGTTCGGGACCTCCGGGCACCGCGGGTCGGCGTTCGACACCGCGTTCAACGAGGCGCACATCCTGGCCACCACCCAGGCCATCTGCGAGTACCGGGCGGCGCAGGGCTACGACGGGCCGCTGTTCCTCGGCCGCGACACCCACGCGCTGTCCGAGCCGGCGTGGGCCAGCGCGCTCGAGGTGCTCGTCGCCAACGACGTCCCCGTGCTGGTCGACGCCGCCGGCCGGTACACGCCCACCCCGGCGGTGAGCCACGCGATCCTCACCGCCAACCGGGGGAGGACGAGCGGCCTGGCCGACGGCATCGTCGTCACGCCGTCGCACAACCCGCCCCGCGACGGCGGCTTCAAGTACAACCCGCCCTCGGGCGGCCCGGCCGACACCGACGCCACGAAGGTGATCGCCGACCGCGCCAACGAGCTGCTGGCCGCGGGCCTCGACGGCGTGCGGCGGGTGTCGTTCGCCCGGGCGCACGCGGCGGCGCAGCGGTACGACTACGTCGCCGCCTACGTCGACGACCTGCCGGCGGTGCTCGACCTCGACGCGATCCGCTCGGCCGGCGTCCGGATCGGCGCCGACCCGCTCGGCGGGGCGTCGGTGGACTACTGGGCGGCGATCGCCGAGCGGCACCGGCTCGACCTCACCGTGGTCAACCCGCTGGTCGACCCCACGTGGCGGTTCATGACGCTCGACTGGGACGGCAAGATCCGGATGGACTGCTCGTCGCCGTCGGCGATGGCCTCGCTCATCGGCAAGCGCGCCGACTACGCGATCGCCACCGGCAACGACGCCGACGCCGACCGGCACGGCATCGTCACCCCCGACGCCGGGCTGATGAACCCCAACCACTTCCTCGCCGTCGCGATCTCCTACCTGTTCGCGCACCGCCCGGAGTGGGGCGGGGACGTCGCCGTCGGCAAGACGCTGGTGTCGTCGTCGCTGATCGACCGCGTCGTCGCCGGGCTGGGGCGGCGGCTGGTCGAGGTGCCGGTCGGGTTCAAGTGGTTCGTGCCCGGGCTGCTCGACGGCTCGGTCGGGTTCGGCGGCGAGGAGTCCGCGGGGGCGTCGTTCCTGCGCCGCGACGGCGGGGTGTGGACGACGGACAAGGACGGCGTCCTGCTCGCGCTGCTGGCGAGCGAGATCCAGGCGGTGACCGGCAGCTCGCCGTCGCAGCTGCACGCGGAGCTGACCGGGCGGTACGGCGCGTCGGCCTACGCGCGGGTGGACGCCCCGGCCACCCGCGAGCAGAAGGCGGCGCTGGGGAAGCTGTCGCCGGAGGACGTCACCGCCACCGAGCTGGCCGGCGAGCCGATCACCGCCAAGCTCACCCGCGCGCCCGGCAACGACGCCGCCATCGGCGGGCTGAAGGTGGTCACGGAGAACGCCTGGTTCGCCGCCCGCCCGTCGGGGACCGAGGACGTCTACAAGGTCTACGCGGAGTCGTTCCGCGGCCCCGACCACCTCGCGCAGGTGCAGGAGGAGGCCCGCGCCGTCGTCGGCGCCGCCCTCGGCGTCTGACCCGTGCGGGCGACGACACGGGAGCAGGAGCGGAGGGCGCGGGGGCGGCAGCCGCAGACTGGGCGCATGACCGGTCAGCCGTACGAGCAGGAGTGGGACGTCGTCCCGCCCGGGTCCGTCCCCCCTCCCCCGCCGCCCGCGTACGGCAGCCGGCCCACGTACGGCGCCCAGCCCACGTACGGCGCCCCGCCTCCCCACGGCGCCCCGCCCCCGTACGGCGCCGTGCCGCCCCACGGGCAGGTCCCGCCCCACCCCCAGCCGGTCCCGTACGGCCCCGGCTGGGCGGCGGTGCCGTTCGCGCCGCCGGCGTGGCCGCACGGTCCGGGGCGGCCGGGGACGGCGACCACCGCGGCCGTGCTCGGTTTCGTCACCGGCGGCCTGACCGCGCTGGTGTCGCTGGCATTCCTCGTCGCGGTGCTCACCGGTGCCGAGGACGACCCGATCACCGTCACGCTGCTGCTCGGGCTCCCCTGCGCGGCCGGGCTGGTCACCGGGGCGGCGCGGCTGCTGGGCCGGCACTCCCCGACGGTCCTGTTCGCCTCCGCGCTCGCCTCGGTCGTCGTGCTCTTCCTCGCCCTGGTCGTCGGGGCCGCGTCGCAGGACGCCGACGACGTCGCCGGCTTCACCGCGTTCCTGGTGTTCGCGCTGCCGCTGCCGGTGCTGACCGCGGTGTTCGCCCGGCTGCCGCGCACGGTCGGCTGGGCCGGCTCGCGCGCCTGAGCCGGCTCAGCGGCGGCGGGCCTTGTCGGCGTACATCGCCGCGTCGGCCTCCCGGACCACCGCCTCCTGCGCCTCCTCGGGGTCCACGCCGCCGTCGACCGAGCCGATGCCGATGCTCAGGCCCACCCGCACGGTGGTCGAGCCGATGCTCAGCGAGCCGGGGAACGCCTCCCGCAACCGCGCGGCCAGCACCTCGGCGTCGGCCCGCTCGGTGTTCTCGCAGACGACGGCGAACTCGTCGCCGCCCAGCCGGGCCGCGGTGTCGCTGGCCCGCAGCACCGAGGCCAGGTGCCCGGCCACGGCCACGAGGACGGCGTCACCGACGGGGTGACCGAACTGGTCGTTGACCGCCTTGAACCCGTCGAGGTCCAGCACGAGCACGCAGGTCGGCGTGTGCTCGCGGTGGCCGCGCTCGAGCGCGTGCCGCAGCCGGTCGCGGAACAGCAGCCGGTTGGGCAGCCCGGTGAGCGGGTCGTGCGCCGACAGGTGCAGCAGCCGGGCCTCCAACGCCTTGCGGTCGGTGACGTCCTCGACCACCAGGACCAGGTGCGGCGCGGCGACGCCCGGGGTGCCGTCGACCCAGGACGACGTCACCTGGACCGGCACCACCTCCCCGTCGGACCGCACCATCCGGCACTCGTGCCGGGCCCGGCCGCGGCTCTCCTGCAGGCCGGTGCAGACGGCGACCGCACCGGCCACGTCCTCGGGGTGGGTGACGGCGAACAGCGTCGTGCCGCGCAGCGTCCCGGGCTCGCGGCCGAGCAGCTCGCCGAGCGCGGCGTTCGCCTCGATCAGCACGCCCTCCGGGGTGGTCAGTGCCACCCCCATCGGCGAGTTGGTGAACGCGCTGCCCAGGTCGGGGGGCGGCAGGGTGCCCGTGGCGCCCTCCAGGTCCACGGCGCCTCCCTCCCGCACCTCGTCTCGGTGTACCGATCCCAGTCATTACCTCCTGCGTTCCACGTGGAACCCCTTCGCGAGGCAGGATGGTCGGGTTCCCCCGTCCGGGCGAGCAGACAGGAGGGCAGCGGTGCCGTCGGACTTCGACCTGGTGCTGCCGACGGCGGTCGACGTCCGCGAGGTCGGCATGCGCGACGGGCTGCAGCTGGAGGCCCCCGTCCCGCTCGAGGGCAAGCTCGCGATGCTCGAGGCGCTGGTCGCCACGGGCGTGCGCCGCATCGAGGTGACGTCGTTCGTCTCGCCGAAGGCCGTCCCGGCGCTGGCCGACGCCGACCGGGTGGCCGCCGAGCTGTCCCGGTGGCCCGGCGTGCACTGGTCGGCGCTGGTCGCCAACCCCCGCGGCGCGGTCCGCGCGGTCGACGCCGGCATCGCCGACCTCGAGCTGGTCGTGTCCGCCTCCGACGGGCACAGCCGGGCCAACGCCGGCCGCTCCACCGCGGAGGCGCTGGCCGGCGTCGGTGAGGTGGCCGCGCTGGCGCACGGCGCCGGCGGCTCGCTGGAGGTCGTCGTCGCCACCGCGTGGGACTGCCCGTTCGACGGGCGCACCCCGATCGCCCGCACCGTCGACGTCTGCCGCGCCGCGGTCACCGCCGGCGCCGACGCCCTGTGCCTGGGCGACACGATCGGGACGACGACGCCGGCGCGGGTGGTCCGCCTGCTGCACGCCGTCCGCCGCGCCTGCCCCGGCACCCCGGTCGCGGTCCACTTCCACGACACCCGCGGCACCGGCCAGGCCAACGCGCTGGCCGCCGTCCAGGCCGGGGTGACCCAGCTCGACGCCTCCGTCGGCGGGCTCGGCGGCTGCCCGTTCGCGCCCGGCGCGAGCGGCAACATCGCCACCGAGGAGCTCGTCTACTGGCTGGAGGAGTCCGACGTGCGCACCGGGATCGACCTGGACGCGCTGCTGGCCGCCGCGCGGGTCACCGAGTCCGCGGTCGGCCACGAGCTGCCGAGCTCCCTGTACCGCGCCGGCGGCCGCTCGGTGCCCCGGGCGGCCGCCGGGACGACGGCGTGAGCGGTCCGGCGGAGGTCGTCGACCCGCGGGTCATGCGGGACGTGCTCGGCCACTTCGCCTCCGGCGTCACCGTGGTCACCGCGGACACCGACGACGGCCCGATCGGCTTCACCTGCCAGTCGTTCAGCTCGCTGTCCCTGGACCCGCCGCTGGTGGCGCTCGCGCCGGCGCGCACGTCGAGCACCTGGCCGCGGCTGCGGGACATCGGCCGGTTCTGCGTCAACGTCCTCGCCGAGGACCAGTCCGGGCTGTCGGCGGCGTTCGCCCGCTCGGGCGTCGACAAGTTCGCCGGCGTCCCGTGGCGGCCGAGCCGGCACGGCTCCCCCGTGCTCGACGGCGTCGTCGCGTGGATCGACTGCACGCTGTGGGCGGAGTACGACGGCGGCGACCACACGATCGTCGCGGCCCGCGTGCTGGACCTCGGCGCCGACCCCGGCCGCCGCCCGCTGCTGTTCCACCGCGGCCGCTACGGGTTCGTGGAGGCCGACGGCGCCTGATGGAGGACCCCCTCCGCCCCACCGCTCGCCAGCTCGCGGCGGGACCCCGCGGAGGGGCCGGGAGGACTCCGTCCGCTAGCCGAAGCGGACGGCGATGAGCGCGACGTCGTCGCGGCCGTCGAGGGTGCCGCTCACCGCGGCGTCGCACAGCTCGCGGGGCGAGGCGTCGGCCGGGGTGGCCGACACCCGCTCCACCAGCGCGGCGATGCCCTGGTCGAGGTCCGAGCCGGGGGTCTCCACCAGCCCGTCGGTGTAGGCGAGCACCGTGGAGCCCGGCGGCAGCCGCAGGGTCCGCGTCCGCCGCTCGGCGGTGGCGTCGACGCCGACCAGCAGGCCGGTGACGCCGTCGACCGGCCGCACGGACCCGTCGGGTGAGCGCAGGAGCAGCGGCGGGTGGCCCGCGTTGGCCAGCTGCGCCGTCCAGGCGCCGCCGGGCCCGTCCGGGGGGAGGGCGCGCAGGTAGGCCATCGTCGCCAGCGAGGCGACCCGCAGGCCCTGCACCAGCCGGTCCACGCGGGTGAGCACCGTGCTCGGGGAGGGGTCGGGGGCGTCCCAGAGGCAGGCGCGGATGAGCCCCCGCAGGTGCCCCATCGCGGCGGCCGCGGCGACGTCGTGGCCGGCGACGTCGCCGACGACCATCCCGACCGACCCGTCGGGCAGCTGCAGCAGGTCGTAGAAGTCCCCGCCGACGTCGGCGGCGGTCGAGGCGCTGACGTAGTGCGCGGCGGCCTCGAGCCCGGGGATCTCCGGCAGGTCCGGCAGCAGGGACCGCTGCAGGGTGTCGGCGACGGCGTGCTCCTGCTGGTAGAGCCGCACGTTGTCCATGACCAGGGCCGCCCGGCGGGCGAGGTCCTCGACCAGCCCGACGTCGTCGGGGGTGAACGGGCGCTCCGGGGAGGTGCGCACCAGCGTGATCGCCCCGCGGGTCCGGCGGCGGGCCACCATGGGCGCGCTCAGCGCCGACGCCGCGCCCAGCCGCCCGGCGATCTCCCGGGCCACCGGGGAGGCGGTGACGTCGTCCAGCCGCTCGGGCAGCCGCTCGACCAGCACCGCGCGCGAGGTGGTGATGCTGCGCTGGCTCGGCGAGTCCGGGGGCAACCGCAGGGCGTGCCCGGCGTCGAACCGGCGCAGGTCGGTGCGCTGGTGCTCGCGATCGCGGGAGACCAGCTCCCGGACCTCGCCGGACTCGTCGACCAGCGTGATGACCGCCCAGTCGGCCAGCTGCGGCACGCACAGGGCGGCCAGCCGGTCGAGCACGTCGGCGATGTCGAGGGTGGCGATCAGCGCGCTGGTCGCCTCGGCCATCAGCGCGAGCCGGGCCTGGGCGCTCTCGGCGTCGCGCTGCGCCCGCTCGGCGTCGCGCTGGGCCTGCTCGGCGACCGCGCGGGCGAGCTCGGCCTCCCGCCGGGCGGCCTGCTCGGCGGCGAAGGCCGCCTCCCGCTCGGCCTCGACCCGCACCCGCTCGGTGACGTCGGTCTGCACGCCGACGAAGCTGACCAGCTCGCCGTCGCCGTCGAACACCGGGCTGATCGCGAGCTGGTTCCAGAAGGCGGTGCCGTCGCGGCGGTGGTTGAGCAGCGTGACGGTGACCGCCTCCCGCGCCCGCGAAGCCGCGCGGATCTGCTCGACGCTCGCCCGATCGGTGGTGGGGCCCTGCAGGAAGCGGCAGTTGCGACCCACCGACTCCTCGTAGGAGTACCCGGTGATCCGGGAGAACGACGGGTTGACCCAGACCAGGGGGTCGTCCGGCTGGCGGGGGTCGGTGATGGTGAACGCGATGTCGGTGGCGACGACGGCCCGCTCGCGCAGCGCCTGCAGCTCGGCGTCGGCGTCCTCGCCGCCCGCGTTCTCGACCTCGAGCAGCACCACCAGCGACAGCTGCTGGCTGCTGTCCGGCTGGGAGAGCGGGAAGCCGGTCACCCACAGCAGCCGGTCCGCGCCGCCGTCGTCCTCCCGGGCCCGGCCGGCGTCGGTGCTGCGGCCCGGCGAGAGCCGCACCGCCTCGCCGGTGACCGGCCGGCCCTGGGCCACCAGCGACAGCGGGCCGCTGGTGCGCGCGAGCGGCGCGCCGCCGAGGTCGGTGAGCCCGGCACACGCGCCCCAGGTGTCGACGTCGACCGGCAGGCGGACGTTGCCGGCCATCTCGACCGCGGCGGTGTTCGCGTAGGTGACCGCGCCCGACTCCTGGTCGATGAGCAGGACCGCGACCGGGACGTCGGCCAGGACCGCGGGCAGGGCGGTGGACGCGGCGTGGTCCCCTCGGTGCTCGGAGACGACGGCGGTGGCGGCGCTGACGACGCCGGCCTGCCGGTCGGTGGCGTCGTCCCCGGCAGGTGCCGTGGCCTCGGCCATGGCGGCGCGGGTGCGGGGCGGGATGCCGTCACCGGACGGCGAGTCGGTGGGACCGCCGACGCCGGGGAGCACGCCGGGCGGCGGGCCCTGCCCCTCCTGCGGTCGGTTCCCGTCCGGTCGCACGCAACCAATCTACCGGCCGCCCGGGCCGACTCCTCCCGACCGCCAGGTGACCTGCCCGGACAGGTGTGCGCGGCTGCGTGACGGGCACCCTCCCGGGGACCACTCGGGAGGGAGACGTCATGGGACTGCTCGACCGGCTCCTCGGCCGGCGCCGCGCGCCGGAGCCCCCGGCCTACGGCGGCTACGACGGCTACGCCCCGCCGCCCGC
Source organism: Geodermatophilus arenarius (assembly GCF_042654585.1). Lineage (NCBI taxonomy): Bacteria > Bacillati > Actinomycetota > Actinomycetes > Geodermatophilales > Geodermatophilaceae > Geodermatophilus > Geodermatophilus arenarius. The sequence goes on along the minus strand of NZ_JBHSGR010000010.1, from coordinate 17,653 downwards.
ACCGGCCCCGCCCGCGGCCCGGCGGGCCTCCGGCGACCGCCCGCTGACCGACCAGCAGGCCATCGAGCGCTACCGCTACCTGCTGAAGACCGCGCCGCCGGACCAGATCGAGCAGGCGCACGCGGAGGCCTTCGCCCAGCTCACCCCGGAGCAGCGGCAGGAGGTGCTCACCCAGCTCGCGGCCGGCGTACCGGCGTCCGAGCGTCCGCGCAGCGACGACGCCCAGACGCTGGCCCGGGTCGCCACCCGCGCCGAGCTCCGCCAGCCCGGGTTCCTCGAGCGGACCTTCGGCGGCTACGGCGGCGGCCCCGGCTACGGGGGCGGCGGGTACGGCCCCGGCTACGGCCCGGGCTACGGCCCGGGCTACGGCGGTGGCGGGTACGGCTACGGCGGCGGCTACGGGCCCCGGATGGGCGGCTTCGCCGGCTCGATCGGCGGCAGCCTGCTCGGGACCATCGGCGGCCTCGTCGTCGGGACGGCGGTCGCCGACGCGCTGTTCGACACGGGCCTCGGTGACGGCGGCCTGTTCGGCGGCGGCGACGAGGAGGCCTACGCCGAGGGCTACCAGGACGGCGCCGGCGGCGACGGCGGCGGTGACGGCGGCGGCGGTGACGGCGGCGGCGGCGGCGGCGACTACGCGGCCTCCGAGGGTGGCTACGGCGGCGACCCGGGCGCCGACTTCGCCGGCGGGGCCGACAACGGCTTCGACGGCGGCGACTACGGCGGCGGGGACTTCGGGGGCGGGGACTTCGGGGGCGGGGACTTCGGGGGCGGGGACTTCGGCGGCGACTTCGGGGGCGGCGACTTCTGACCGCTCAGGACCGGCCGGGACCGTCCTCGGGGACGGTCCCGGCCGCCTCCTCCCCCGCCGCCACGTCGGCCTGGTGGCGCAGCCACAGCAGGCCGAGCACCGGCAGCACCAGCGGCACGAACCCGTAGCCGCGGCCGAACGCCGACCACACCGTCTCGTCGGGGAAGGCCGCCGGGTCCACCAGCGACAGCACGCCCACCACCAGCACGCCGGCCAGCTCCACCGAGCACGCGACGACGGCGGTCCGCCGTCCCGCCCGCCCGCCGCGGGCCAGCCCGACGGTGGCGACCAGGTAGACCACCGCGGCCAGGGCCGACAGCAGGTAGGCCACCGGCGCCTCGTCGAAGCGGGTGGCCAGCTGCACGCCGGCCCGCGCGCCGGCTGCCAGCGCGAAGACGGCGTAGACGGCCACCAGCACCCGGCCCGGCCCGGCGGCGGTCCCGCCCGGCGCGGTGCCCCGCGCGTCCCGCTCAGGCACCGGGGGCCTCCCAGAGCTGCACCAGCCGCCAGACCATGACGGCGGTCACCAGCGACGCCACGGCCAGCACCGTCCCCGCCCAGCGGCTGGGCTCGGTGCGCGACCACAGCACCCCGGCCACCGGCAGCAGGACGACGCCGGCCAGGTAGCCCACGAAGGTCGCCGTCTCCGGGGGCCGCTGCCCGTCCGCCAGCGCCACCGCCGCCACCACCGCCTGGACGACGAGCAGCACCTCGAGCACCGCGGCGCCGGCCAGGTGCAGCAGGCCGATCCGCCGGCGGGCGAGGGTGGACGCCAGGCCGGCGAGGGCGACGAGCAGGGCCACCGCCGTGGCCGACCAGACGAGGAGGGCGTTCATCGCCTCCCATGATCGCGCGCCCTCCGGGGGAGCCGGGAGCGGGCGCGGGGTAGGCACGGGCCATGACCGTCCGCGACCTGGTGGTGGACCTGTGCGCCGAGCACCTGGACGCCGTCACGGGCGACCCGGTGCCGCTGCAGGCCCTGGTCGGCCTCCTCGCGGCGTGCGGGGTGGCCGAGCCGAGCACCCGGGCCGCCGCGTCGGCGCTGCGCCGCGCCGGGTGGCTGACCGCGTCCCGGCGCGGGCGGGAGACGCTGCTCGCCCCGACCGCGGCGCTGCGCGCGGCGGTCACCACCCGCTGCGACCGGGTCCGGTCGCGGCTGGGCCCGTGGGACGGGGAGTGGCGGATGGTCGTCTACGGCGTGCCGGAGACCGACCGCGCGGCCCGCGAGCGGGTGCGGCGCGGCCTGGCCCGCGCCGGCTTCGGCCCGCTGGCGCCGGCCACGTGGGTGTCGCCGCACGCCGCCGCGCTGGAGGAGGTGCGCGCCGAGCTGGCCGGCGAGCGCACCTCCCGGCTGGACCTGCTCACCGCGCGCGTGGCCGACCCGCGGCTGTCCGACGCCGACCTGGCCACCCGCTGCTGGGACCTCCCCCGGCTCGCCGCCGCCTGGACCCGGGTGCTCGACCGGCTGCGCGCGGTCGCGGACGCGGTGCCCCAGGGCCCGGCCGCGCTCGGCCGCCACCTGCGGCTGCGGGCGGACGTGCGGGCGGTGCTCACCGGCGACCCGCTGCTGCCCCCGGCGCTGCAGCCGGAGGCCTGGCCGGCGCGCGAGGTCCGCGACGCGTGGGCCGACGCCGGCGCCCGGCTGGCCGCCGCCGCCCGCGCCCACGTCGCCGAGGTGCTGGGCGCCGTCACGCCCCGGACGGCCGCGTGGTCCGGCCTCCCCGCAGGGGCCCGGCGCGAGCGCGCGAGGGGTGGGGGCAGCGAGGTCCTCCGTCAGCGGTGGACGCCGGACATGTCCGGGTAGCGGTCGCCGACCGCGGCGCCGACCGGGGCGGCCTCGTCGAGCCGGCGCAGGTCGTCGTCGGACAGCTCGACGTCGGCGGCCGCGGCGTTCTCCTCGAGGTAGCGCACCCGCTTGGTGCCGGGGATCGGCACCACGCCCGGGTTGCCCCCGCGGTCGCTCTGCGCCATCACCCACGCCAGCGCGAGCTGCGACGCCGTCACGCCCTTCTCGTCGGCGATCTCGCGCACCCGGTCGACCAGGCGCAGGTTCTGCTGGAACGCCTCGCCCTGGAACCGCGGGTTGTGCCGGCGGAAGTCGTCGGGCGCGAGGTCGTCGACGCTGCGGATCTGCCCGGAGAGGAAGCCGCGGCCGATCGGCGAGTAGGCGACGAACCCGATGCCGAGCTCGGCGCAGGTGGCCAGGACGCCGTCCTCCTCGGGGTCGCGGCTCCACAGCGAGTACTCGGTCTGCACGGCGGTCACCGGCTGGACGGCGTGCGCGCGGCGGATGGTCTCCGGCGCGGCCTCGGAGATGCCGACGGTGCGCACCTTGCCCGCCTCGACCAGCTCGGCCAGCGCGCCCCAGGTGTCCTCGACCGGGACGGTGGTGTCCACCCGGTGCTGGTAGTAGAGGTCGACGACGTCGACACCGAGCCGCTCGAGCGAGGCGTCGCAGGCCCGCCGCACGTAGTCCGGCCTCCCGTTGATCCCGCGGAACGAGCCGTCCTCGCCGCGCTCGTTGCCGAACTTGGTCGCGAGCACCACCTCGTCGCGGCGGCCGGCGATCGCCTTCCCGACCAGCCGCTCGTTGGTGAACGGGCCGTACATGTCCGCGGTGTCGAGGAGGGTGACGCCGAGGTCGAGGGCCCGCTGGATGGTGCGCTCGGCCTCGGCCTGGTCGCCGGTGCCGTAGAACTCGCTCATCCCCATGCAGCCCAGCCCCATGGCGGGGACGGACAGGGACCCGAGGGTGCGTGTCTGCATGGGCCGCTCCTGCCCGCCGGTGGAGGGGGGCAACCGGCCGTGAGGGGACCCCGCCGTTCCGTTGCCCCGGGGGCTGTGACAGGTTAGGCCGTCCTCAGTTAGGGCAGCCTGACCTACTTCGAGCAGGAGAACGATGCGCACCGCGACCCGGCCGCTGGCGGCCGCCTCCCTGTCCCTGGCCACGGTCCTCGCGCTCGGCGCGTGCTCGTCCGACGGGCCGGTGGCCGAGGCCTCGACCGACGCCGGGACCGTGACCTGGACCTGGGACCGGAACACCGCCGCCGAGGACCAGGAGCCGGAGTACGAGGAGACGACGGTCGAGGTCCCGGTGGACCCCGAGCGGATCGTGGTCTTCGACATGGCCAGCCTCGACACCATCGGCGCCCTGGGCGGGGAGGTCGCCGGCGCCCCGCTGGACTCGGTGCCCGACTACCTGCAGCGGTACCTGGCCGACGACGCCTTCGACGCGGGCACCCTGTTCGAGGCCGACCTGGTCGAGATCGAGTCGCAGCAGCCCGACCTCATCGTCATCGGCGGCCGCTCCTCGACGCTGTACGAGGACCTCAGCGAGATCGCGCCGACCGTCGACCTGAGCCTGCGCGGCAGCTACACCGAGACCCTCGAGCGCAACGCCACCTTCCTCGGCGAGGTGCTCGGCGCGGAGGACGCGGCGGCCGCGGCCGTCGCCGACCTGGAGGCGGGGATCGAGGAGGCGCGGGCCGCCACCGCCGACGCGGGCACCGGCCTCGGCCTCATGGTGGCCGGTGGCGAGCTCAGCGCGATGGCCCCGGCGGGCGACGGCGCGGACGCCCGGGGCGCCCGGGGCGGTCTCATCTACGACGCGTTCGGCGTGCAGCCCGTCGTCGACGACATCCAGGCCGCCACGCACGGCGAGCCGGTCTCCTTCGAGTTCCTGCTCGAGACGGACCCCGACCACCTGTGGGTCGTCGACCGCGACGCCGCCACCGGCGAGGAGGGCGCGCAGGCGGCCGCGGCGGTGCTCGACAACGACGTCGTCGCGCAGACGACCGCCGCCCAGCAGGGCCAGATCCACTACCTCGACCCGGTCGCCTGGTACGTCGTCTTCGGTGGCATCGACACCACCCGGATCATGATCGACGACGTCCTGCAGATCGCCGGCTGAGTCCCGCACCTCCGCCGTGACGGCACTCGACACGGGTCGGACGAGCACCCCCGCCCCGGCGCGCCCCCGGCGCACCGGCGTGGGGGTGCTCGTCGGCGTGCTGCTCGCGGTCCTCGCGGTCGCGAGCCTGTTCATCGGCGTCTCCGACGTCTCCCCGGTGTCGGTGCTCACCGGCGGGTCCGACGGCACCGCCGCCTTCCTGCTCGGAGCCACCCGGATCCCGCGCACCGTGGCCCTGGTCCTCGCCGGCGCCTCGCTGGGCATCGCCGGGCTGATCATGCAGATGCTCGTGCGGAACAAGTTCGTGGAGCCGAGCACCACCGGCGTCACCGAGTTCGCCACGCTCGGCATGCTCGTGACGACGGTGTTCCTGCCGGGGCTGGCCGTCGTCGGCAAGACGGCCGTCGCCGCGGTGTTCGGCCTCCTCGGCACCTGGGTGTTCCTGCGGGTGGTCCGGGCGGTGCCGGTCCGCCAGCTCGTCCTCGTCCCGCTGGTCGGCATCGTGCTCGGCGGCGTCGTCGGCGCGGTGACGACGTTCGTGGCCTACCGCCTGGACCTGCTGCAGTCCCTCGGGCAGTGGGCGCAGGGCAGCTTCGCCGGCGTCGTGCAGGGCCGGTACGAGCTCGTGTGGATCGCCGGCGTGATGGTCGTCGTCGCCTGGCTGGCCGCCGACCGGTTCAGCGTCATCGGCCTCGGCGAGGAGTTCGCGACCAACCTGGGGCTGGACCACCGCCGGTGGGTGGCCGTCGGGATGGTCGTCGTCGCGGTCATCACCGCGGCGGTGCTCGTCACCGCGGGGCTGGTCCCGTTCCTCGGCCTTGTCGTCCCGAACGTCGTCAGCCTGCTGATCGGCGACAACGTCCGCCGCGCGATCCCGTGGGTGGCCGCGCTCGGGGCCGTGTTCGTCGTCGCCTGCGACGTCCTCGCCCGGGTCCTGCGCTTCCCCTACGAGATCCCGCTGTCGGTCGTCGTCGGCATCGTCGGCGCGGTGCTGTTCCTCTGGCTGCTGCTGCGGAGGGGGAGCCGTGCTCACTGACCCCGCCCCGACGACGGTCCGCCCCCGCGCGGCGGTGCGCGTGCGCCGGGCCGGGCCCGCCGCCCGCCTGGCCGTGCTCGGCGCGGTCGTCGTCGTCCTGACCGCGCTCTACCTGTTCACCGACGTGCCGGGGTCGCTGGCCTACGCGCTGGAGAAGCGCGGCCTGACCGTGGCCGCGGTCGTCGTCGTCGCGGCGGCGGTCGGGGTCTCGACGGTCGTCTTCCACACGATCACCCAGAACCGCGTCCTCACCCCGTCGATCATGGGGTTCGACGCGTTCTACGTGCTGGTCTCGACCGTCGTCGTCTTCGCCGCCGGGTCCGCGGCGTTCCTGGCGGCGGACCCGCTCGTCCTGTGGGCGGTGCAGGTGGCGGTCATGGTCGGGTTCAGCGTCGTCCTGTTCACCTGGCTGTTCGGCGGGAAGCGGCGCTCCATCCACCTGATGCTGCTGGTCGGCGTCGTGCTGGGCACGTTCTTCCGCGCCTTCAGCGAGTGGATGCAGCGGATGCTCGACCCGCTGGACTTCCAGGTGCTCTCCGACGCCTTCTTCGCCTCCCTGACCCGGCCCGACGAGACGCTGCTGGCGCTCACCGCGGGCCTCGTCGTCCTCGGCTGCGCGGTGGTGGTGCCACTGCTGCGCACCCTCGACGTGCTGACCCTCGGCGAGCCGGCCGCGGTGGGCCTGGGCGTCGACCACCGGCGCGTGGTCCTGACGCTGTTCCTGGTCGTCTCGGTGATGGTCGCGGCGTCGACGGCGCTCGTCGGGCCGATCCTGTTCTTCGGCCTGATCGTCGCCAACCTCGCCTACTCGTGGGCCGGCTCGTTCCGCCACGTGTGGACGGTGCCCACGGCGGTGCTCCTCGGCGTCGCCTGCCTGCTCGGCGGTCAGCTGGTCCTGGAGCGGGTGCTCGGCTTCGGCGGCACCCTCTCCACGGTCATCGACTTCGCCGGCGGTCTGTTCTTCCTGTACCTCGTCCTGCGGAAGGGGGCGCGGTGATCGCGCTCGAGGGCGTCACCAAGCGCTACGGCGGCCAGACGGTGGTCGACGACGTCACGATCCGCTTCGGCGGCGAGGGGGTGACGGCGCTCATCGGTCCCAACGGCGCGGGCAAGTCGACGCTGTTCGGCCTCGTCGGCCGCCTGGTCCGGCCGGACGCCGGCCGGGTCACGGTGGACGGCCTGGACGTCGCGACGACGCCGTCGCGGGAGCTGGCCCGGCGCCTGGCCGTGCTGCGCCAGGACAACCACGTCGCCGCGCGCCTGACCGTCTCCGACCTCGTGGAGTTCGGGCGCTTCCCGCACTCCCGGGGCCGGCTCACCGTCGCCGACCGCGAGCACGTCGACCGGGCGATCGCCTACCTGGAGCTCGACCCCTACCGGGACCGGTACCTCGACGAGCTCTCCGGCGGTCAGCGCCAGCGGGCCTTCATCGCGATGGTCCTCGCGCAGGACACCGAGTACGTGCTGCTCGACGAGCCGCTCAACAACCTCGACCTGCGGCACATGACCGAGATCATGCGGCTGGTCCGGACGATGGCCGACGAGCTCGGCAAGCGGGTCGTCACCGTGCTGCACGACGTCAACTCGGCGGCTGCTCACGCCGACCGCATCGTGGCCATGCGGGACGGCACCGTCGTCGCGGACGCCCCCGCGCGCGACGTCATGCGTCCCGAGGTGCTCGCGGCCGTCTACGACACCACCGTCGACGTCCGCGAGATCGACGGCCGCCCGGTCGCCCTCTACTACGGCTGAGCGCGCGGTGTCGACCTGCTGTCGTCTCCGTGCGCGGGAGACGACACCAGGTCGACACGCGGCGAGGACGCGCGGGCGCGCCGCGCTAGGCCCAGCGGGCGAGGGCGGTGCTCGTCCCGGGGGCGACCACGGTGAACCCCGCGTCGACCACCTCGACGTCCGCCCGCGGGCGCAGCGCCGTCCACCGCGCGGTGTCGGGGTGCTCGACCACCACGGGGAAGCCGGCGGCCGCCCAGGCGTCGAACCGCCCGTCGCGCATGCGCACCGCCGACAGCTGCGCGGCGTGACCGCAGGCCGCGGCCGCCTTGCCCAGCGGCAGGAACGGCTCGGGGCAGACCGAGACGACGAGCGGGCCGCCCGGTTCCGGGTCGACCACCGGCCGGGCGCCGGGGTCGTCGAGCTCGCTGCCGGTCAGCTGCAGCTTCGCGACCTCCGGGGGGATGGCGTCGGTCGGGCCCGGCACCAGCGCGCGGACCTCCGCCCCGGCGACCGCGGCGGTCACCCCCGGGAGCCCCGAGACCCGGTCCCACGCGACCCCCCGCGCCCGCCGGCAGTGCTTGCGGATCGCCCCGTCGGTCCACCGGCGGACCAGCGGCTCCCACTCCCCGCCGGGCAGCGCCCGGTCGTCGGCGAGCAGCCGCACGACCGCGACCGCCGCCGCCTCGCAGACGGCCGTCCGGCCCGGCGGGTCGACCCGCTCCACACGCGCCACCAGCTGCATCGCCCAGGGCGCCTCGCCCGGCGGGTCGTCGTACACGCCCCCACCCTGCCCAACGGGAGCGGCCGGCCCGGCACCTGGAACCCGGCGACACGCCCGGTCGCCCCCACGGCGTGACCGGCGTCGCAGCGACTCGTTCGAGCAGGGCACCCGTCAGTTCTCAACGAGGAGAGCCCATGACCCGGTCGACCCGTCGCGCGCTCGGAGGAGGGAGCCTGGCCGCGCTGGTCGCCGGCGCGCTGCTGGCCTCCCCCGCCCAGGCGGCCCCCGATCCGCTCGCCCCCGTCCAGGACTTCCTGGCCGACCAGCTCGCCGGCCTGGCCGCCGCCGTCCCCACCACCGTCCTGGTGCACGGGGAGGACGCGCAGGCCGCCCGGGCCGCCGTCGCCGCCAGCGGGATGCGGACCGTCACCGAGTTCGAGCGGATCGGCGTGGTCGTCGCCCGCGGCACCGCCGCCCAGGTCCGGGCCGCCCGCGGCGAGCCCGGCGTCACCTACCTCGAGGGCAACACCCCGATCGAGTTCGCCCAGGAGACCTCCCACACCGCCACGGGCGGCGCGCAGGCCGTGCGGACGCTCACCGGCCCCGACGGCTCCCCGCTCGACGGCAGCGGCGTCTCGGTCGCCGTCATCGACTCCGGCGTCGACCCCACCCACCCCTACCTGCGCGACCCCGACGGCGGCAGCGCCGTCGTGGCCAACCTGAAGAGCCTGTGCCTGCTGGAGACCGCGACGACGCCGGACTGCGTCGTCCGGGTGCCGACCGCGGTCGACACCGACACGCTGTCGGTCGGCGGGCACGGCACGCACGTCAGCGGGATCGTGGCCGGCCGACCGACGGCGCTCCCCGACGGCGGCCGGCTGCAGGGCGCGGCCCCCGGCGCGAGCCTCGTGTCCGTCTCCACCGGCGCGGCGCTGCTCATCGTCGGCGCCGACGCGGCGCTGAACTGGGTCCTGGAGAACCACGAGCACCCGTGCGGCGCGGACGTCCCCGCCGACGTCTGCCCGCCCATCCGGGTCACCAACAACTCCTACGGCCCGAGCGGCGGCGGGGAGTTCGACCCGGAGAGCGCCACGGTCAAGCTGCAGCGCGCACTGGCGGCCGAGGGCGTCGTCACCGTGTGGGCGGCCGGCAACGACGGCGGCGACGGCTCGACGTCGCTCACCAACCCGCCCGGCCAGGACCCGACCGGCGGGATCATCAGCGTCGCGTCCTACTCCGACCAGGACACCGGCACCCGCGACGGCGCGGTCAGCGGGTTCTCCTCGCGCGGCGCCGCGGCCGACCCCTCCACCTGGCCGGACGTCTCCGCGCCCGGCGAGGCCATCACGTCGTCGTGCCGGCCGTACCTGCCGGTCTGCGCCACCGGCCTCGACCCGCGCAACGGTCCCGGCCTGCTCGACCTGGGCACCTTCACCACGATCAGCGGGACCTCGATGGCCGCGCCGCACGTCGCGGGCATCGTCGCCCAGCTGTTCGAGGCCGACCCGGCGGCGACCCCGGCCGAGGTCGAGGAGGCGCTCACCTCGACCGCGCACCGCTATCCCGACGGTGCCGCCTACACCGCGGTCGGCAGCCGGACGACGTCGTACGACAAGGGCGCCGGCCTGGTCGACGTCCCGGCCGCCGTCGCCGCGCTGACCGCCTAGCGGGAGGTCGCGCGGCCCGGTTCCACGTGGAACCGGGCCGTGTGACCTTCCTGTGAACTGGGCCCACCACGTCGCGAGGCCCGGCACCCTGGGGTTGGATCGAACCCATGTGCGGCCTCTCCGGCGAGATCAGGTTCGACGGCTCCCTGGCCGACACCACCGCGGTGGCGCGGATGGTCGAGGCGCTGGTCCCCCGCGGGCCGGACGGCCAGGGCCAGTGGAGCGCCGGCCGGGTGGCGTTCGGCCACCGGCGGCTGTCGGTCATCGACCTCTCCCCCAGCGGCTCCCAGCCGATGGTGGACAGCGAGCTGGGCCTCGAGGCGGTCTTCAACGGCTGCATCTACGACTACAAGGAGCTGCGCGCCGAGCTCGAGGGCCACGGCTACCGCTTCTTCTCCACCAGCGACACCGAGGTCCTGCTCAAGGGCTACCACCACTGGGGCCTCGACTTCGTCGACCACCTGCACGGCATGTTCGTCGTCGTCATCCACGAGCGGGACACCGGCCGGGTCGTCATGGCCCGCGACCGGCTGGGCATCAAGCCGCTGTACCTCGCCGAGACGCCGGGCCGGCTCCGGTTCGCCTCGTCGCTGCCGGCCCTGCTGCGCGCCGGCGACGTCGACACCTCCATCGACCCCGTCGCGCTGCACCACTACCTGACCTGGCACGCCGTCGTCCCCGCGCCGCGCACCCTGCTCAACGGCGTCCGCAAGCTGCCGCCGGCCACCGTCCGCGTCATCGAGGCCGACGGCACCAGCCGCGAGCACCGCTACTGGGAGCCCACCTACGAGCGGCGTCCCGAGCACTCCGGCTGGTCGAACCGCGACTGGGAGGACGCGATCGAGGAGGCGCTGCGGGTCGCCGTCCGCCGCCGCCTGGTCTCCGACATCCCCGTCGGCGTGCTGCTGTCCGGCGGGCTGGACTCCAGCCTGATCGTGGGCCTGCTCGCCCAGGAGGGGCAGACCGGCCTCGCCACCTACTCGATCGGCTTCGAGACCGTCGGCGGCCACGCGGGCGACGAGTTCCGCTACTCCGACGTCATCGCCGAGCGGTTCGGCACGAACCACCACCGCATCCGGGTGTCCTCCGACGAGCTCGCCGCCGCGCTCGGCCACGCCATCGGCGCGATGGCCGAGCCGATGGTCAGCCACGACGTCGTCGCCTTCGACCTGCTGTCCGAGCGGGTCAGCCAGTCGATCCGCGTCGTGCAGTCCGGGCAGGGCGCCGACGAGGTCTTCGCCGGCTACCACTGGTACCCGCCGCTGGCCGACGTCGACCGCGAGGAGGCCGTCGAGCGCTACGCGAAGGCGTTCTTCGACCGCGGCGCGGAGGACATGCGCGCGCTCGTCGGCGAGCGCTACGCCCTCGACGGCGACCCGAGCCTGGAGTTCGTCCGCGACCACATGTCCCGCCCCGGCGCGCAGACCGCCGTCGACGCCGCCCTGCGGCTGGACAGCGAGGTCATGCTCGTCGACGACCCGGTCAAGCGGGTGGACAACATGTCGATGGCGTGGGGCCTGGAGGCCCGGGTGCCCTTCCTCGACCACGACCTGGTGGAGCTCGCGGCCCAGTGCCCGCCGGAGCTCAAGCTCGCCGACGGCGGCAAGGGCGTGCTCAAGGCGATCGGCCGCCGGATCATCCCGCCGGAGGTCATCGACCGGCCCAAGGGCTACTTCCCGGTGCCGGCGATCACCCACCTCGAGGGCAAGGTGCTCGGCCTGGTGAAGGACGCGCTGTCCAGCGAGGCGGCGCGGGAGCGGGCGCTGTTCCGCCCGGAGTACGTGTCCCGGCTGCTCGAGGACCCCAACGGCGAGCTCACGCCGCTGCGCGGCAACAAGCTGTGGCAGCTGGGCCTGCTGGAGCTGTGGCTGCAGAACCACGGGGTCTGAGGAGGCGCACCGTGGCACCCCGGCTCGCCGGGCACCGCCGCCGCACGGCGGTGGCCGGCACCCCCGACCTCACCGGACGCAACTGGATGCGGCCCTCCGAGCACCAGCTGGAGGGCATGGCCGCCGACGTCGTGCTGGACCTGGCGTGGGGGCGCCTGGTCTTCGGCCAGACCTTCACCGAGATGCGCGACATCCTCGCCGCGCTGCGGGCCGAGGAGACCGGGCAGCGCGACATCTGCATCTACGCCCGCGACCCGCACGTCCTCGTCGGCCTCGCGCCCGACGAGCTGTTCATCGACCCCAGCTACACCTACCGGCTGGACCTCTACCGCTACCGGCCCCGCCCCGAGCTCATCCGCGGCGTCTTCGTGCGCACGGTGACCTCGCTGGAGGACATGGTGGCGATCAACGAGATCTACGCCCGCAACGGCATGGTGACCGGCGACCCCGAGACCATGTGGGCCAACCACCGCACCCGCGCCTTCACCTACCTCGTCGCCGAGGACACCCGGACCTCCCGCGTCGTCGGCACGGTCACCGGCGTCGACCACGTGCTGGCCTTCGGCGACCCGGAGGGCGGCACCAGCCTGTGGTGCCTCGCCGTCGACGGGCAGAGCGCGCCGCCCGGCACCGGCGAGGCGCTGGTGCGGGTGCTGGCCGAGCGGTACGTCGGCCGCGGCCGCTCCTACGTCGACCTCTCGGTGATGCACGACAACAAGGGCGCGATCGCGCTCTACCGCAAGCTCGGCTTCGTGCGCGCGCCCGCGGTGTGCGTCAAGCGGAAGAACCCGATCAACACGCCGCTGTTCGCGGCCCGCCCGCCGGGGCTGACCCGGCTGAACCCCTACGCGCGGATCATCGCCGACGAGGCGCTGCGGCGCGGGATCCGCGTCGAGGTGACCGACGCCGAGTTCGGCGAGATTCAGCTGTCCCTCGGTGGCCGCCGGGTGCTGACCCGCGAGTCGCTGTCGGAGTTCACCACCGCCGTCGCCATGAGCCGCTGCGACGACAAGCGGGTCACCCGGCGCATCGTCGAGGCCGCCGGGGTGCGCGTGCCCCGCGGTGTCACCGTGCCTGGTGACGACCTCGGCCCCGCCCGCGAGCTGCTGGCCGAGCGCGGGGAGCTGGTGGTCAAGCCCGCCCGCGGCGAGCAGGGCAAGGGCATCACGGTGGGCGTGACCAGCGAGGAGGAGCTCGCTCGGGCCGTCGACGCCGCGCGGCTGTACTGCCCGGACGTGCTGGTCGAGGAGCTCGTCGAGGGCGAGGACGTGCGCGTCGTCGTCATCGACCACGAGGTGGTCGCCGCGGCGGTGCGCAAGCCCGCGGAGGTCGTCGGCGACGGCCGCAGCACCGTGGCCCAGCTGGTGCGCGAGACCAGCCGGCGGCGGGAGCGGGCCACCGGCGGCGAGTCGCGGATCCCGCTCGACGACGTCACCACCGACGTCGTCCGCGCGGCCGGGTACGCGATGGACGACGTCCTCGCCAACGGGCAGCGGCTGCGCGTGCGGCGGACGGCGAACCTGCACACCGGCGGCACCATCGAGGACGTCACCGACCGACTGCACCCGGCGATCGGCCAGGCGGCGGTGCGGGCCAGCCGGGCGATCGGCATCCCCGTGACCGGCGTCGACTTCCTCGTCCCCGACGTCGAGGGCCCCGACGCGGTGTTCGTCGAGGCCAACGAGCGCCCGGGGCTGGCCAACCACGAGCCGCAGCCCACCGCGGCGCGCTTCGTCGACCTGCTGTTCCCCGAGACCCGCCGGCGGTGAGGGCCCCGACGGCGGCCTGTGCGCTGGCGGCGGCCGGCGGGGCGCTGGGGGCGCTGGCGCGGTGGGGCGTCGCCGAGGCGCTCCCCTCCCCCGGCGCCGGCTGGCCCTGGGCGACGCTGCTGGTCAACCTCACCGGCTGCCTGCTGATGGGCGTCCTCCTCGGCCTGCTCACCGCGGGCCCGGAGCCGGCGTGGGTGCGCCCGTTCCTCGCCGTCGGCGTGCTCGGCGGGTACACGACGTACTCCGCGTTCGCCGTCGAGGTCGTCGAGCTGACCGACGCCGGCCGGGTCCTCCTCGCCGCGGGCTACGTGCTCGCCTCGGTCCTCGGCGGGGTGCTGGCCACGGCCGCCGGCCTGCTCGCGGTCCGGCGGCGGACGCCGTGACCCCGCTGCTGGTCGCGGCCGGCGCGCTGGTCGGCGCGCCGCTGCGGCTGCTGGCGGTCCGCCTCGCGGGGCGGGCGGGCCGGGACCCCGCGGTCGGCACGCTGGCGGTCAACGTCGCGGGCTCGGCCGTGCTCGGCGTGCTGCTGGGCCTCGGTGACACGCCCCCGGCGGTGGTCGCGCTGGTCGGCACGGGCTTCTGCGGGACGCTGACCACCTTCTCCGGCTTCGGCGCCGACGTCGTCCGGCTGGTCGAGGAGCGGGCCGTCGGCCGGGCGGCGGCCTACCTCGCGGCGACGCTGGTGCTCGGCCTCGGTGCCGCGGCCGCCGGGTACCTGCTGGCGCGCTGACCGGCCCTGCGGGTGACGTGGCCGCTGCGTCTCAGTAGGGTCGACGGCGTATGGCCAGGACAGGCGCGGGAGACGTGGGGGCGGACAGTCCCGTCGTCGTGGTGGCCAACCGGCTGCCGGTCGACCAGGTGACCGACCCCGACGGGACGACGCGCTGGCAGCGCAGCCCCGGCGGCCTGGTGACCGCGCTCGAGCCCTTCGTCGCCGGCCGCGGCGGCGCGTGGGTGGGCTGGTCCGGCTCGGCCGGTGAGGCGCCCGAGCCCTTCGAGTCCGGCGGGATGTCGCTGATCCCCGTCGAGCTCTCGGAGGAGGAGGTCGACCGCTACTACGAGGGCATGTCCAACGCCTCGCTGTGGCCGCTGTACCACGACGTGGTCGAGAAGCCGGAGTACCACCGCACCTGGTGGGACGCCTACGTGCAGGTCAACAAGCGCTTCGCCGAGCGGACCGCGGAGGTGGCCGCCGAGGACGCGATCGTCTGGGTGCACGACTACCAGCTGCAGCTGGTGCCCGCGATGCTGCGGCAGCGCCGGCCCGACCTCACGATCGGCTTCTTCCTGCACATCCCGTTCCCGCCCTACGAGCTGTTCACCCAGCTGCCGTGGCGGTCGGCGATCGTCGAGGGGCTGCTGGGCGCGGACCTGGTCGGCTTCCAGCGGCCGAGCGCCGCGGCGAACTTCGTCCAGCTGGCCCGCCGGCTGCACGAGCTGCCCACCCGCGGCGCGACGGTCGAGTACGACGGGCGCACGGTGACCGCACGGGCGTTCCCCATCTCCATCGACGTCGCCGCCTTCGACGAGCTGGCCTCCTCGCCGGAGGTGGTCAAGCGGGCCGCGGAGATCCGCGCCGAGCTCGGCGAGCCGGACAAGATCATCCTGGGTGTCGACCGGCTGGACTACACCAAGGGCATCAGCGTCCGGCTCAACGCCTTCCAGGAGCTGCTCGAGGACGGCGCGATCGAGGCGCCCGGGACCGTCATGGTGCAGGTGGCCACGCCCAGCCGCGAGCGGGTCGAGCACTACGTGCACATGCGGGAGACGATCGAGCAGCAGGTCGGCCACATCAACGGCGTCTTCGGCTCCATCGGCGGGCCGGCGGTGCACTACTTCAACCAGTCGATGCCCCGCGAGGAGCTCGCCGCCCTCTACCGCGCGGCCGACGTCATGCTCGTGACGCCCTACCGCGACGGCATGAACCTCGTGGCCAAGGAGTACGTCGCCGCCCGCGGCGACCTCGGCGGCACGCTCGTCCTGTCCGAGTTCGCCGGCGCCGCCGCCGAGCTCAAGCAGGCGTTCCTGGTCAACCCGCACGACATCGCCGGTGTGAAGAACCAGCTGCTGCGCGCGCTGCGGATCGAGCCCGACGAGGGCGCCCGCCGGATGCGCGCCATGCGCCGGTACCTGGCCAAGCACGACCTCGACCACTGGGCGTCGTCCTTCTTCGACGCCCTGCGCGCCCAGGCGTGAGCGTCCCGGAGGGGACGGCGGCCGCGCTGGCGGCGGTCGCCGCCCGCCGCCCGCTGCTGGTCGCCTCCGACTACGACGGCGTGCTGGCCCCGCTGGTCGGGGACCCCGGCGCGGCGGTCCCCTCCCCCGGCACCGCCGAGGCCCTCGCCCGGGTCGCCGCCGCCGACGGCGTGACCGTGGCGCTGGTCAGCGGCCGCGGGCTCGAGGACCTGCGCGCGGTCAGCGGCTTCACCGGCCCCTACCGCTGGGTGGGCAGCCACGGCGCCGAGTTCGACGGCCCGCTCACCGGCGACCTGGCCGGCCGCCGGGACGCCCTCGCCGGGCAGCTGGCGCCGCTGGTGGCCGCGGTCCCCGGTGCGCGGCTGGAGGTCAAGCCCGCCAGCGTCGCCGTCCACGTCCGGCAGGTGACCGACCCCGCCGCGGCCACCGCGCTGCTGGCGTCCGCGGACGCGGTCGCGGATCCGTCACTGACGAAGAAGCCGGGCAAGGCGGTGCTCGAGCTCGCGGTCACCGACGCCGACAAGGGCAGCGCCGTGCGCCGGCTGCGCACGGAGATCGGCGCCGCCGCCGTCGTCTACCTCGGCGACGACCGCACCGACGAGGACGTCTTCCGCTCCCTCGGCCCGGACGACGTCGGCATCAAGGTCGGCGAGGGCGAGACGGCCGCGACCCAGCGGGTGGCCGACCCGGCCGCCGCCCTCGCCGTCCTCCGGCTGCTCGGCGACCTGCTCGCCTGACCCCCGCCGCGGCGCGTCGCGCGCCGGCCCGGGACGACCGCTCCCCCGTCGCGCGGTCACCGCCCGCTGTGGGTCGACACAGCGCCCCTCCCCCGCGCCGACCTGCACGGACGTCCCCGGGCCCGGCCGGTCACCGGCGGGCTCCGTCGACTCGGCGACGGCGCGGCGGGCGGTCACCGCCTCCTCCGCAACGATCCGTCCCGGGGCGTCTCCGGCAGCGCGGCGTGGGCGCCGGCCGCCGCCACCATTCCTGCTGCACGCCCGTCACACCCGTCGCAGCGTGCACAGGAAGCCCAGGAGGCTCTCGTGAACGCCGCATCCCGCCCGCGTGCCGGCTGGTTCGCCGACCTGCGCGTCAACACCAAGCTCATGTCCCTGCTCGCCGCACTGCTGCTGGTGGCCGGCGCCGTCGGGGGCCTCGCCGTCGTGCAGCTCGGGACGGTGAACGCCGCGGCGGAGAGCATCTACAGCGACGGCGCGGTGCCGCTCAGGGACCTGGCGGAGGCCCAGGAGGCCGTGGGGAGCATGCGGCAGCGCGTGCTGCTCCACCTCGCCGGACCGGTGACGGACAAGCCGCGCCGCGAGCAGGAGATCACCCGGTTCGACCAGGTCTTCGACACCGCGGTCGCGGCCCTGCGCCGGGAGGCGGTGGACCCGGGCCTGCTGGACGGCTACCTCGCGGCCGTCGCGGAGTACCGCACCTACCGGGACGGCACGATCCTGCCCGCGAGCCGGGCGATGGACCCCGCCGTCGACGTGGCGCCCGTCCTCGCCGAGTGCGACCGCCTGTTCGGCGTCGTCGTGGAGGCCGGCGACGCGCTGGGCGCCGCACAGACCGACGCCGTCGAGGGCACCCAGGCGAACGCCGCGGCGTCGTACCACAGCGCCCGGACGCAGGTCCTGGTGATCCTGGTGGTCGGCGCCGTCCTCGGCCTGGCGCTGGCGCTGGTCATCGGCCGCCAGATCGTCCGCCCGCTGCGGCGCGTCCAGCACGTCGCCGCCGGACTGGCCGACGGCGACCTGACCCGTATTAGCGGTCTGCGCTCGCGCGACGAACTGGGCCAGACCGGTCGTGCGCTCGACGCGGCGATGGAGAGCCTGCGCGGCGTCATGGCCTCGGTCGTCGCCTCCGCGGACGCGGTCGCGGCCTCCAGCGAGGAGCTGTCGGCGTCCTCGGCGCAGATCT